>JBBRFY010000150.1:0-11619 GCA_038241205.1 Cytophagales bacterium | reverse complement strand
TAAGAGTCGTCCCTCTGGGACTTATTCACCAAACACAAATCGTTCGTTCGGGATAGAAGCCCCAGAGGGGCGAGCTTATGGTAGAAAAAAAATTAATAAATTAAAAGAATCCTGTAGGGATGATCTTATGCCTCTGAAATTATTCAAAAGGGATTTGAATAATTTAATTTCAAATGAACCGATGCATTTTTGATTTGTGACCGCTACATAAGGCCGCTCCTACGGAGCTTTCTTTTTATTGCCGTTATGGCTACCATAAGAGTCGTCCCTCTGGGACTTTTCGCTCAACGATGCGAACTCACGAAAAAATTTAATGAATTGAAAATTCAAGTATCGCTGATTTGATACCTTAAGCCCCAGAGGGGCGAGCTTATGGTAGAAAAAAAATTAATGAATTAAAAAAATCCTGTAGGGATGATCTTATGCCGCGACATTTTTAAAGGCAACCTTTAAATGTTTATTATATTTCCAAAATAAAACCGCATAAAAAAAATACGAGTATGAAAAAAATAGATCGATTTCTTCTTCTCCTGATTTTAGGTTTTTGTTTGGTGTCGACATTTGCAACAGGCCAACAAGTTGCGGATACATTGTATAGTCCAGTTATTTCAAATCCGGCTTACAGCAAGGCGCAAGGCTCAATAGTATTAATCGATGAAGCACATTATAATTTTCATACAATAGATGGAAGGTTCAAAGCATTTGCCCGTGTTTTGGAAAAGGATGGATATGTTATGAAGGCTTCAACTGAATTGTTTACGAAAGAGCAATTAGGCAAAGGTAAAATTCTGGTAATCTCAAATGCCTTACACATTTCCAACACCACCCAATGGAGTTTACCCACTCCATCTGCTTTTACAGATGATGAGATTGAAGCGGTGAATACATGGGTGAAAAACGGAGGTTCTCTTTTTCTCATTGCCGATCACATGCCCTTTCCGGGAGCTGCTGAAAAATTAGCCGCGTCTTTTGGATTTAAATTCTACAACGGTTTCGCTATGAAGAATGGAGGCAGTGATATTTTTACATATGGAAATGGATTGATGGCGAGCATCCTTATAGAAGGCAGAAATGAAAAAGAAAAAATCACGTCACTTCAAACTTTTACCGGCCAGGCATTTGAGGTACCGAACGATGCAATACCGGTTATTGTATTGAGTGCAAAGTATGAAGTAGATGCCCCAGACGGCTTGGGAGTTTAAGAAAAATACAACGACAGCGTCATGTGAGAATTTGGTTCAGGGTGCGTTTATGAGATATGGTGAGGGAAGAATTGTTGTGTTTGGCGAAGCGGCCATGTTCACTGCTCAACTTCAAGGTAAAAACAAGGTAGGCATGAATACGAAGAGTGCTTCTCAAAATGCACAATTCTTACTGAATACAATTCATTGGTTAGATGGTGTTCTTACAGAATGAAAAGTTGAATAAAAAACTTCTTCATAAAAATTACCTTATCAATCAGCTTATCAATTCGTTGTCGCTGTCAACTATTTCTTGAATTTCGCGAATGCGGCCTTCTAGTTCTTCTATACTTTGTTTTAACATAATTTCGATTTCACTTTTCTCTTCATCATTCGCAACAAGTCCTTGAAGTTGAATCAATCCTTGTACGCGACAAAACGGGCCACGTAATAAGTGTGCATTGTAGAATGCATGATCGCGAAGTTTTTGATTTTGCGCTTCAAGTTTTAGTGTGCGTTCAGCCACTTTGCTCTCCAGGCTTTTATTGAGGATATCCAATTCTTCTTTTTGACCTTTAATTTTCTGCCGAGCGGTGTTGATGCTCTCAATGTATTTGTCAATTGAAAGAATTAAGTAAAATGTTACGAGATTGAATAGAAGCCAATACAAAATTCCATCGAGCACGTAATAATCATCTCCAGTTAATGTTGTGGGTACTTCACTAGCGTTATCGAAATAGAGAAGAATGTCCAATACGAACACCATCGTTAAAAAATTAATAACAATGAGAAACCAAAACAGAAATGGTTCCTCACGCTGTGAGAAAATAAGTTGAATAAGTATGGAGTGAAAAATAATACCGATTGGAAAAGCGAGATAATAATCGGACGGTGTTTTTAAATGTATGATAGGAATGAAGTGAAGCAACAAGGGCCACAGAAGAATGAATAATACACGGCTTATGATAGTCTGATTTATTTTATTGAGCCACAAACAAAATATGCATACCGCAATAACTATCGGCACAATAAACTGATCGAATCGTAAATTTTTAATGGGTTGCAAATACGATTGAATATCAACTAACATGAAAATAAGATAAACTATCGGAAGGGCGAGAAATACAATGTTTGAGAACGAAACTCTTCTGCCGATATCATTTTCTGAATCGAAGGTTATACCAAGGCTTTTTAGACGAAGTTTCATAATGATATGTATCTAAAACACAGACAATATATTAAAAAATGTACACAGCGATTTTGTAAAGTTGTTTCAATAAAAAAGCATTCCAATCGAAATGCTTTTTCTCAATTTATGTAGCAATGTCGTTTCCTTAAGCTTCCATACCCTCTTTCTTTTGGAGAGGGCTGGGTGAGTTTTAAAAAAAATAAAGCTTATGTAAACGACATTGATTTATGTAGAGATATTCTACACATCCATCGAATCATACACAATTACCTTGTCCCACAAATGTGCGCAATCGGCAATAAACTTTTGGTGGATGGGATGATCTTGATAGACTTTCTGTCCTGCGAGATCATCGAACAACATTAGTTCGGATGCGCTGTAACTGTTGTCCACTACAGGGCGTATCTCTGTAGATGCGGGCACACCGATGTTGATCTTGCGGATGGTTTCAATCTTGGCAAGCGTGCGCAGGCCGGCAATGAGTTTTTCTAAATCTTCTTTAGAGCCGGGATTCTTCAACCAGAAGAAAACGTGATGAGCAAGTTGTTTTTTTTCTTTTGTATCCATAGTTGTGAGTGACATTCCTGATGCGGCACCTGCCGTTAACACAGTGGCTGTTGCGAGAAAATTTCTGCGGCTTTGATCCATGAAGGTAATTGTTCGTTGATGCTTGTTTGCTATTCGATATTAGAATCCCAGATAATTCTTTTTCAAGAAATCTTTTGAGGTCTATTCGTTCTGGATATGAATTTAAGGTTGATCCCAACCGAATTACGCGAAGGTACAAAAATCAAATTCGAATATAACGTTGTGATTTTGTTGGGGTGCATTTCAAATTGACGCAATGAAACTGTGCTGCTGGGCGAAAGCCCCTACCATATTGTTGCTGTTAACCACACACTTAAGTGCGTGGTTAGTCAAACCTTCTTCGATAGACTTTGGTGCAAGGCGACAATTTAATTTGCACCCTTTGTTCAGTGGAAAAATCACGTCACATCTTCATCGGGAAGCATTTCAATATCACGAATAAGCACACGCTTAGCAATGGCCTTACCTGTTTTGGTTGCGGCTAATCCGCCCAGTGCTGTTTCTTTATAACGCGTTTCCATGCTTGCGCCAATTTCGCCCATCGCTTCAATTACTTCATCAACTGGAATAACACTGCTTACATTTGCTAACGCAATTTGCGCTGAGCTATTGGCAATTGCAGCTGCGCTTGCGTTGCGAACAACGCATGGTATCTCTACTAATCCAGCAACCGGATCGCACACCAATCCCAACATACATTGAACAGTTATTGCAACCGCATTAAAAATTTGATCAATGTCTCCATCTAAACAATATACAATGGCGCCAGCCCCCATCGCAGCGGCAGTTCCGGTTTCTGCCTGGCAGCCACCAACAGCACCTGATATGGAAGCTTTCTGTTCCATAATCAACGCAATGCCCGCGGAAATCAACATGGCTTCTAAAATTTTTTGATCTTCTATATCGTGAATCTCTTGCAAGGTGAATAACACACCTGGCATTATGCCGCTTGCACCAGCGGTTGGCGCAGCTACAACCCTACCCATACATGAATTTACTTCTTTGGCAGCCAGCGCACGCGCAATGAGATTTTGAAATTCTTTTGATAACACAGCTTTAGGGTGCCGATATACTTTCTTCGCACCATTGTTAATCATTCCTGATCGTGATGTCATGTCTTCTTCCAAGCCGGTGCGCACGGCATCTTTCATTACAGCTAGTGCATTGGCCAAGCCATCCATGGTTTCTTGTGGGCTACGATTTTTTTGTTCTTGCTCGTACTCCAGCACAATATCGCTTAGCGACATGTTATTTTGCACGGCATATTTTTTCCAATCCTCAAATGATTCAAATAGAAATGCCATAATAAAAGTTTGAAGTTATTAGGTTCCGAGTTCGAAGTTGAATACAAAATTCATGTATTGAAACTGTATTTCAAACGATTGTGTAAAGTATTTGGTTCAGTGCCGATCTTCTGTCTATACTTGAAACATAATGCCGCGAAATTTTATCTTCTTTCTTTTTATTTTTTCATCGGGTTTTGCTCAGGAGAAAAATCTATGGAATGTATTAGCAGATGTTTCGTTTCAACAGAAAAATGATAAGGCAGGATATTCTATTGAGACACCGATTTTTGGACTGCATCTCAAAAAACTTCAAGGACAGAAAATAGTATTGAAGGGATACATTATTCCGTTACAAGAACTTGCAGGGCAAAGTAAGTTTATGCTTTCTTCATTGCCTTTCAATCTCTGTTATTTTTGTGGAGCAGCCGGCCCTGAAACAGTTGTGGAGGTTGAATCGAAAACAGAAATAAAATTCGTAACCAAGCAAGTTCAGATGGAAGGTATTCTGATACTAAACGACAACGATCCAGATCACCACATTTATATTTTAAAATCGGCACGCCAAATTTAATGACGCATGAAAAAATTACTTTTAACCATTCCACTTTTTCTTTTCCTCATTGTTGCTCACGCACAAACAAAAGATGAATCTGCCATTAAACAAATTTTTGATGAAGCGCTAACAAGAGGTAAGTCATATCAATGGCTTGAATACCTATCCACGAAAGTGGGGGCACGCTTAAGCGGATCGCCCGGTGCTGCCGCAGGTGTTGAATGGAGTCGCCATGAAATGGAAAATTATGCAGACTCTGTTTGGCTTCAACCGGTTATGGTGCCGCATTGGGTTCGTGGACAAAAAGAAATTGGCCGTGTGGTGAACTCCAAAAAAATGGGCACAGTAGAAATGAATGTTTGCGCATTGGGCGGATCAGTAGGAACAGGACCTGCGGGTTTAGTAGGAAGTATGGTAGAGGTGAAAAACTTTGATGAGTTAAAACAACTTGGAGAAAAAAACATAAAAGGTAAAATTGTTTTTTTTAATCGTGCGATGGACGCAACGAAGATCAGTACGTTCGCTGCGTATGCAGGCGCGGTTGACCAGCGCGGATCAGGCGCAAGTGAAGCTGCGAAGTATGGTGCAATTGGTGTTGTGGTTAGATCAATGGGTTCCAACCTTGAGGACTATCCGCACACGGGTGGATTGCGATATGCTCCGAACATTCCGAAGATTCCTGCTATTGCTATTGCTACCCGCCATGCGGAAACATTAAGTAGTTTGTTAAAGGCTGATGCAACGCTTCAATTTTATTTCGAAACACATTGTGTTATGTTGGCCGATGCACCTTCTTTTAATGTGATTGGCGAAATAAAAGGATTCGAATATGCAGATGAAATTATTGTTGTTGGTGGACATTTAGATTCCTGGGATTTGGCGCAAGGTGCACACGATGATGGTGCAGGATGTGTGCAGGCGATGGATGTGTTATATCTCTACAAAATACTGGGCATAAAACCGAAGCGAACTATTCGTGCTGTTATGTTTATGAATGAAGAAAATGGTTTGCGAGGTGGAATAGAATATGCCAAACAAGCGGAATTAAGAAAAGAAAAACACATTGCCGCTATTGAATCAGATCGGGGAGGTTTTACTCCTCGTGGTTTTTCGATGAGCGCAGAAGATGCCGTAAAAAACAAAATCAAAAGCTGGAAGCCGTTGCTAGAACCGTACGGTCTTACTGATTTTAATCAAGAGGGTGGAGGCGCAGACATTGGACCACTCGCACCACAAGGTGTACCCACGATTGGATTTCTTCCCGACTCTCAACGGTACTTCGATTATCATCACACGCAAGAAGATACCTTTGATAAAGTGAATAAACGTGAACTTGAATTAGGAACTGCGTCCATGGCAGCGTTGGTGTATTTGATTGATACCTATGGATTAAAATAGAATGGCGCGACTAACAATTGATCTTCCGGATGAATTTATTTTTGCTACCGAAATTACTGTTCGTGCATCTGATTTAAATTATGGAGGACATGTAGGGAATGATAGTGTGCTTACGCTTTTTCAAGAAGCTCGTATTTTGTTTTATCGACACTTGGGCTTTAAGAGTGAGCTTAACATTGATGGCACGGTTGGACAACTTATGTCTGATGCAGCAGTCGTTTATAAATCTGAATCCTTTTTAGGAGATGAGCTTATCATTCAAATTGCGGTTGCAGATTTTAATAAATATGGTTTTGATCTTCTTTATAAAATGAGCAACAAGCAGACCGGCAAAGAAGTGGCGCGCGGTAAAACAGGTATTGTTTGTTTTGATTATGAAAAAAAAAGGTAGCTGTTGTGCCGGAGGTACTAAAAGCAAAGATGATTTAGCAAATTTAAAATGCAGTTCACGCTAAGACGCAAAGGGAATGCCGCAGAGAACGCGAAGTTATTCTGACAAAAATAATCCAGATTTATTGCTTTTCATTACTGGTAGCTGTTGTGCCAGAGGTATTGAAGATAAAGGTGATTTAGCAAATTTAAATGCAGTTCACGCTAAGACGCAAAGGGAATGCCGCAAAGAACGCGAAGAGATTCTGACAAAAAATAATCTGGATTTATTGCTTTTCACTACTGGTAGCTGTTGTGCCAGAGGTATTGAAGACAAAGGTGATTTAGCAAATTTAAAATGCAGTTCAAGCAGAGATGCAAAGGGAATGCTGCAAAGAACGCGAAGAGATTCTGAAAAAATAAAGTAGACTAATTGGGTTTCGCTTTGCGCGTTTTCTATTTTAAAATTAGCGCCTTTGCGTAAACTGTATTATGATTTAATTTTTCGGGTGGCATTAAATGGAAATGCATATCCGCTAGTAGAAATCGTTCCGTCCATTTTTTCTCCAGTAATATTTGCCCTAAGGTCTAAATTCATCCCTTGGAAATTGAATGTTCCCGTTACAATGTTTTCGGTTTTATCGAAGCTAATTGTGTTCAAGGCAAGTTCACCTTGAGTTGTTTTCATTACAGCAGATAAAACAGTTTCCTTTTCTGTAATGACTAACACGCCACTATAATCACCATTGGGTGTTCCGGTAATGGCATAGTCCCACTCACCAACAGGAGTAATGGCAACTTGCGTGGGCTTAACAGAGGCGCATGATGCTAAAACTGTTACCAAGAAGAGGTAGATAAATTTTTGCATGGATTAAAGATTTAAGAATTGTGAACTGAAATTTAGTAAGTGTAAAATTATTCTTGGGCGCGATCGAGTAATTGTTGACCTAATTGTTTTGTTGTTTTTGCGCCAAGTTCTTTCAGGCGTTCTGTTTTCCGTACGAGATTATCTTTTCCTTCTACTAATTTATTCATTGCATCCTGATAACTGTTTTGAGAAGTCTTTAAATTGTTTCCAACTTTCGTGAGGTCTTCTATAAGCGTGTGAAATTTATCGTAGAGCGCTCCTGCTTGTCGCGCAATTTCCAATGCATTTTTATTTTGGAGATCTTGTTTCCAGATATACCCAATGGTGCGCAAGGTTGCCATTAAGGTAGAGGTTGATACCAGCACAATATTTTTATCCAATGCTTTTTCAAACAAAGAAATATCTTCTTTTAAGGCAAGCGTTAAAGCCGGTTCGTTGGCAATGAACATCATTACATAATCAAGCTGCGCTATTTCATACAGACTTTGATAGTTTTTTTCGCCCAATAATTTTATGTGAGAGTTTACACTATCCAAATGACTTTTTAAATGCCGTATTTGGTCAACCTCTTCTGTTGCATTGAAGTAGTTGCTATATGCTGTTAACGAAACTTTGGAATCGAGTACCAAATATTTATCGTCCGGTAATTTAATGATGTAATCGAGGCGCTGATTTAGACCATCTTCATTTTTGAAATTCTTTTCTTTAAAATAGTGCATATCTTTTTGAAGTCCGGCTCGTTCTAAAATTGCTTCTAGTTGAATTTCGCCCCACGTACCTTGTGTTTTAGAATCGCCTCGCAATGCTTTTGAAAGATTGCTCGCCTCTTTGGTAATGAGTTGATTCAACTCTTTTAGGTTAATCAACTGCTCGCGCATGGCAGAATGCCGATCAATATTTTCTTTGTTAGTCTGATCTACCTTCTTTTCAAATTCTACAATTTTTTCGCCTAAAGGTTTTAGTAAATCACCGATGTTCGATTTATTCTGATCTGTAAACTTCTTGCTCTTCTCTTCAAAAATTTCGTTTGCCAGGTTTTTAAATTCCTTTGAAAATTTTTCGTTCAAATTTTCCAATTCTGTTTTTTGATCTTGCAGTTTCTCTTGCAAGTTTCGGAAGTCTGCAGCTGTGGTTGAAAGCTTAGAATTTAATTCTAATTCTATTTTGCGTTGCGCTTCTAAATCATTTTTTAATTCGGCAACCTGAACAAACGCTGTTCTTGTTTTTTCTTGTTCTGATCTTGTTTTTTCTTGTTCTAATAAAATCAGAGATGCATCTGCCTGCGATGCAGAAGAAAATTTATACTGTGCAATAAACCATGCTGCCCCAAAACCAACGAATAATCCTACTGTTAATAAAATAATTTCCATGGCCTAAAGTTATTGTATTTCTGTGGCTGAACAACATGGAAACTTTGACATGCGTTGCACTTTTACAAACATGCTGACTGTTTGCGTACGCGGGCAAGGGATTGCAGTGGAAAGCTTGAACTGCGCGTGATTTATATTTGAAACACACGCCACTCGAGGCGCGTGGCGGGCAACTTCTGGCATTGCTCGCTTGGAACGGAAAGCCCGGTGGCCTTGCGCCTCGCTTGGCCATGACCCAACATTATAAAAAGAGTTCTTCTCCTTACGATTTCATTCTTATAAATCTAAAAATCCTGACTAGCTTTGCCGCTCGTTGCAGCATGCAGAAAATTTTATTTTAATGGTAGAAACAATTACAACAAGCAAGGAAGCAATTGCATTGGAAGATAAATATGGCGCACACAATTATCATCCGCTTCCGGTTGTATTGTGCAAAGGCGAAGGAGTTTTTTTGTGGGATGTGGAAGGTAAACGCTATTACGATTTTCTTTCTGCATATAGTGCCGTAAATCAGGGGCACGGCCATCCGCGTATTATTAATGCATTGATTGAACAAGCAAAAGATTTGACGCTTACATCTCGCGCATTTTATAATGATAAACTCGGTCTTGCAGAGAAGCATGTTTGCGAATTGTTTGGTTATGAGAAGGCGTTGTTTATGAACAGCGGTGCTGAAGCAAACGAGACGGCCATTAAACTTGCACGCAAGTGGGGTTACATGAAGAAAGGTATTGCGGATAACGAAGCGATAATTGTTGGTGTAAAAAATAATTTTCACGGAAGAACGACCACTATCATTTCAGCGTCTACAGATGACGTTGCGCGAAAGGGTTTTGGACCTTTTATGCCTGGTTTTGAAATTGTGGAGTACGATAATGTGGCAGCGTTAGAAAAATCGCTGGCGAATCCGAATGTGTGTGCGTTGTGGATTGAGCCGATTCAAGGTGAAGCGGGAGTGTATATACCGAAGGAAGGATATTTAAAAGCGGCTGAAGAATTATGCCGCAAGCACAATGTATTGTTGTTGATGGATGAAATTCAAACGGGCATTGCACGAACAGGTAAAATGCTCGCGTCTGATCACGAAAATGTGCGCGCTGATATTTTGATTTTAGGAAAAGCATTATCGGGCGGTGTGTTACCGATCTCGTTAGTACTAGCGGATGATTCTATTATGTTGTTGATTAAGCCAGGTGAACATGGATCTACCTTTGGCGGAAATCCGTTAGCAGCCGTTGTGTGCATGGAAGCATTGAACGTTGTACACGATGAGAAGCTTGCTGAAAATGCACAGCACTTGGGTATTGTTTTTCGTGAACGCATGCAAGGGCTAATGAAAAAAACGAATATGATCACCTTAGTTCGTGGCAAAGGTTTGCTAAACGCGATTGTAATAAACGATACACAAGAAAGCGAAACAGCATGGAACGTGTGCCTTGAATTTGCAACGCATGGTTTGTTGGCCAAGCCGACACACGGAAACATTATTCGCCTTGCACCTCCGCTTGTTATTACAGAAGAACAGATTCATGAATGCTGTGATATTATTGAGAAGGTTGTATTGGGGTTTGGGGAGTGAGCGTTTTTTTAGCTTATGAAACCCAATTTCATCGCGTTAATTTTTTTATAATACAGATAATTATAGCCGTCAAAGCTCCGAGTAAATTTAACTGTTATTTTAGTTGTGCCAACAAAACCATAAATGTTACTACATTTAAGATATGAGAACTGAAATGGATGTAAGCGCAAATATACTTACTTGGGCAATCGCCCGAGCTGGCTATGAATTGCAAGCATTTATTGAAGATTTCCCCAATGTTAAAAAATGGTTGGAAGGCGAAAAAAAACCCACTGTAAAACAGTTAGAGGACTTCTCTAAAAAGGTGCATTTACCTTTTGGTTATTTATTATTACGGGAGCCTCCAAAGGAAAAGTTACCTATTCCTTTTTTCAGAACCAATAAATCAGAAGCAACACAAGTGAGTATCAACGTTTATGATACAATACTCTTGATGCAGCAAAGGCAGGATTGGCTTAGAGATTATTTAAAGGATATTGAATTTGATCCCTTGCCATTTGTGGGCAAATTTCTGAATCAAAATAATGTTCAGGCGATTGTTAATGATATAAGAAGAACACTTGACCTAGATGAAAATTGGGCAAGTAATTTCAAAACGTGGCAAGAGGCTCAAGACCATTTAATTCTGCGCATAGAAGACAAGGGAATCATTGCTGTATTTAACGGAGTAGTTGAAAACAATAGTCACCGAACAATTCCTGTTGATGAATGTCGCGGGTTTGTTTTAGTTGATGATATGGCTCCTTTCATGTTCATTAACAACGCTGATTTTAAATCAGCTCAGATGTTTACGATTGTTCATGAGTTAGCTCACATTTGGACTGGACATAGTGCGGGATTTGATTTCAGAAAGCTTCAACCAGCGGATGATCCAATCGAAATACTTTGCGATAATGTCGCTGCCGAATTTTTAGTTCCTGAAAATGCTTTCAATGAAGTATGGAGAAATAATCCAAGAATTAAATATGCTTCTCGTCATTTCAAGGTGAGTGAGATTGTAATAGCAAGAAGAGCTCTAGACACCAATAAAATTTCCAAACAACAGTTTTATTCTTTTTATGAAGAATATTCCACACGCGAATTTATTAAAAAGGAAAATCAAGGTGATGGAGGTAATTTTTATGCAACAACAAAAAAAAGATTGAGTGTAACTTTCGCTTCCCATATTAACAATGCAGTAAAGGCGGGGAAGTTATTATATCGTGATGCCTATAAATTAACCAGTTTAAAGGGTGATA
>JBBRFY010000149.1:0-11628 GCA_038241205.1 Cytophagales bacterium | reverse complement strand
ACATAAGCAGAAGTTGTATCAATAGTAGGTAAGGTATTTTCTTCAAGTGAAACAATATCAAATACAACCGGCACAGACGTTACCTCTGGGCAAAATTTCTTTATAAAACTTCGCAGCATAATAGATTGAAAGGGATCGGTTGCCAACGCTATTTTCGTAAAGCCTAATTCCTTCGCCAACTTCCAAGAATAGTAAACGTTCTCTGTGCTGTGCTCTGCTTTTGATTCAGCGAAAGTATGATCAGCCGGAATACCTAACGAATCTGCTATTACCTTCATGGCCATCGATTCAATAAAAGGCGAGTAAACCGCAGCGCCAGAAAAAATTATATTCTTAGTATAACCACTATCATAAAGATGTTTCGCCCACAAAATTCTCATCTGCATAATAGAAGAAACCGACTTTGGGTCATAGGGAACTCCCGGAACAATTATGACATCATACGGCTTATCTACCTTGGCCTGCGCATACGATTTGTTAGCATAATGCTTAAAGCTGCAACGGGCTAAAAGTGCCGTAGCAATTACAAATGCAAATAGGTATGCTAGAATTTTAAGTGTCTTTTTAAAGCGCATCGATTTCAAGTTCAAGGTTCTCAGTTCTAGGTTCAAAGTTCAGAGTTCAAGGTTTCAGGTTGCGAGCTGAATTCTTAAGAATCCGGACCGTTGAACTTGGAACTAAAAACAAATTCAATACTAAATTGTTCTGGTTAAAAGTAACTTCCACCCTTCGTCATACTTCACAATTCCATCATCAACCAATTCTCTCACGGCATCTACAAAAAGTTCATGATCGCGTGGCGCAATTTCATCTTCCAATTGTTCTACAGTGATCAATTTCTTTCTAACAACGGTAAGCACTTCTTGTTTAATATCATTAAGGCCTTCTCCAATTTCTGATTTTCGTTTATTGATACACACATCACAAATACCACAGGTTTTAAAGGTATCTTCATTAAAGTAATCTTGTATCAATTGCATGCGGCATCGATGATCGCTGGTAACGTAGGCCACCATTGCATTCATTTTACCATCAATCAATTTCTTGCGCTCTGCCAATCGTTTATAATTCAACGGAAGATACTCTACATCTTGCCGCGCCAACACAAACGTAACTTGAGGTTTGTCTTTAACGGGTTGATATTCTACAACACCAAGTTGTTGCAAATGGAGCAATACCTTTACTAATTCAGGATACGTCATCTTCATTGCTTTGGCCAAATCAGATTCTGAAATGATTACAAACTCCGCAAACAATTCTCCACCATACAAACGCAGAAACATCTTTATGATTGAATCATACATCGCATTGGCTACCTGAAATTGATACAGCTCTCCCCTATCAAAACAAATGCGAAGTTGGGATGGCCGATAAAAACTTTCGTTGAAAAGAATAAGTCCTTCTTCTTCCAACTTACGAAGTGCAGCATATACTTCTGGCGAATGATATTTAAAACGATCACAAAAAGCCTGCAATTCAAAGTCATAACTCTCGCCAGCACTGCTGCCAACCGCAAGTTGAAAATAATTAGCAAGCGATTGATAAATGGTTTTAAGAAATGCGGGCTCTGGTTGAGATTGCGCTACCTTTAATTTCAAATTAATAACATCGGCTTCTTGAAATAAAATAGCAGCGTAGGCTCTTAATCCATCTCGTCCTGCTCTTCCTGCTTCCTGATAATACGATTCAATATTCTCTGGTAAATCAATATGTACCACAGTGCGAACATCACTTTTATCAATGCCCATACCAAAGGCGTTGGTGGCCACCATTACGCGTACCTTATTTTGAATCCACTCATCTTGTCGCTTTGCGCGATCATTAAAATCAAGACCAGCATGATAGAATGATGCGCTGACGTTATTCTTCAACAGGAAAGTGGCAATCTCTTGTGTACCCTTTCTTGAACGAACATAAACGATGGCAGATCCTTTTACTTTCTGGAGAATGTCCAACAACTTTTTTTCCTTGTTCTCTGCTTTGCGCACAACAAACGAAAGATTTTCGCGGGCAAATGATTTTTGAAAAACATTGTACTCTTTTTTAAAATTAAGCTTATCAATAATATCACTTCGAACTTCAACGGTTGCGGTTGCGGTTAGTGCAATTACCGGAACATTGTTTACTATCTCTCTTAACAACGCAATCTGTAAATAAGGCGGACGAAAATCATAACCCCATTGCGAGATGCAATGTGCTTCATCTACAGCAATTAAAGTTACCTTCATCTGTTTAGCCCGCGCAATAAAAATCTCGGTCTGCAAACGTTCAGGCGAAACATATAGAAAGCGAATATTTCCGAAAATGCAGTTGTTTAATAAAATATCAATTTCATGCCGCGACATACCCGCGTGGATAGCAACGGCTTCAATACCTCGCTTCTTCAATTGCCCAACCTGGTCTTTCATTAACGCAATGAGCGGAGTAATGACAATGCAAATACCTTCCATTAAAAGTGCCGGCACCTGGAAACAAATGGATTTTCCGCCACCGGTCGGCAACAACGCCAACGTATCCTTACCCGATAAAACGGACGCAATAATATCTTCCTGCATAGGTCTGAACTGACCATGCTTCCAGTACTGTTGTAAAATGTGAATCGGTTTTTCCACGAATAGCGAAGATAGCGGAAAACGTTGTAAAGAAATTCTATTCTCAAAAATAGGATTGAGTGAGAATGGCAATGGTGACGAGAAATGTAATGGATCAAACTAGAACCCACTCGTCAATCCTTCCCGTAAGGCTCTGTCATATTTACGCTTATCAAAACGATACAGGTAAGGAGCGTTGTGTACGCCTCCTATCGAATCCAAAATATTTTATTCAGCACTGCAGAAAAGAATCTCTCACATTTGCTTAAAGTTTCGTTTATTAGAAGTTCCATTAGGTGATAACTGTTACTGAAATTAATTTATATGGAGAATCTCACAAAATATCGTTCGAGGATATTGTATTCAATAGTGGCGATCGTTGCCGCGCTGTTGCTTTTAAACGTCACGTTAATTTATCAGAACAGCTTGATTATAGAAAACAACAAAAAGAATCAGGAAGATGCAGAACGCGCTAAGGTAAACACATTGGATATACTTAGAAATCTGCATAGTCTGGATAATGGCGTACGCGCATATGCACTTGTTAAAAATCCAGATTTTTTAACCACCACAGAAAATGCTAAATCAGATAGAGAAATGGTCTTCGACAGTCTGGAAAAAGTTCTAACTAGTCAACACTATCCAAACATAGTTGAGCTGCAAACATTACGCGATTCCGTTACATCATACTTCCTACTTACTGATTTAATGATACACCTTATTGATGAAAGCAAAACATCAGAATTCAATTCATTATTAAATCAAGATAGAGGGTATGGCGTGTGGTTAATGTATATTGATTTCTCAACACACATTAATGAATTTGAAGATCAGATTGTTTTGAAAGCCAAGCATAACTATGCGCGTGCACTTCGAAACAGTTATTTGCTTCAGGCATTGATATTTATTCTCACGGTACCTGCTTTATGGTATATGGCCTTTTATGCATCCCGTACCTTTCGCATTGCAATTGCATTGCGCGTGGCACAACAAGATAAAAACAACATACTGCGCATTCAAAATGAAACACTCGATCGTTTAGTTAGAGAAAAAACAAAAGATATTGTAGCTCAAAACGAAGAAATTTCTTCAAAGAATGAAGAAATGAGTTGGCATAACCACCAACTCATACTCAATCAAAATGTAATTGAAAATGCCAGAATCATTATTGAAGAACAGGCAAACATTATTCAACGAAAAAATAATGAGTTACAAATTGAAGTTGAAACTCAAACAAGTCATTTACGGCAAACCAATGCGGAGTTAGTAGAACACAATGGTCGTCTTGAACAATTCTCTTATATTATTTCACATAATCTTCGCGGTCCGTTGGCAAGAGTTAAAGGGCTTGCTTCGTTGTTGGGCAACCCGCAATCAGAAGAAGAGAAAATTACAATACATAAACTCCTGTTACAATCAAGTCAGGAACTTGACACGGTCATCACCGATCTTGGGCAAATTATTAACATTCGAAAATTAAATACTGAAATTCGTAGTGAACTTTTGCTTTTAGACATCATTAAGAAAGTGTTAAACACATTAGCGTCAGAAATACACCAAATTAAAGCTTCGATCAATATAAAGGTAGATCGTTCCGAAAGCATTTTATCATTACCACCTTACGTTGAAAGTATTTTTTATAATCTGATAAGTAACGCGCTTAAATACCGCAATCCGAAACAAGCGCTGTCAGTGGACATCACCGCGAAACGAACAGATGAATTTCTTGAAGTAATTATTTCAGATAATGGATTGGGTATTGACTTAACTAAATATGGCGATCAACTTTTTAATTTATACAAGCGTTTTCATTTGCATGTAGAAGGTAAGGGATTAGGATTATACCTCGTGCGAACACAGATGGAAGCCTTGGGAGGGCGAATTGAAGTGCAAAGTGAGATTGATAAAGGAACCCAGTTTACACTTTTCTTTAGAATATAATAGTCTACGCATGCAGCGCTTCCATTATCATAAAAGTATAATTTCTTCCCATGTACTGATTGACAATAAGAATCCGCCTAATCGCTGAAGGTATTTCAAAACTATTCTTTTTAACAGACTCGGGCACCACCTGTTTTTTTAAAATGGAAGATGCTAACCAGAAAGCAAATGAAGAGGCTGTGCAATACTCTCCACAAAGGTGTTTGAATCGTAATTGATGTATTGAATTTAATGACTTACAAAATGAATTAATTAATTTATCGTTCACAACGTCTCCGCTTGCGCCTGAAATAATAATGTCAATATCCTTAATCGAAATTCCGTTTTCCAAAAGAAGTTGATCCAGCGATTCTTTCAATTCTGATTCTTCTTCTGGCTTAAAGATCATTTGTAAATCAACCAAACTGCATAGCGATACATCGGTTTGCTTCGCAGACAACGAAAAGAACGCAGCGCCCTCACCTTGTATTGTGCCTATTGATCCGCTGTCAAATAATCTAAGATTATTAATAGATTCTTTTTTATAATGGTTCGCGCGAATGTTAACAACATACTGAAGCGGGTCTGATTCATCAAATCCACCAATAATAAAATTCAATGCATCATCTTCATTCAATTGCATCATCGCATCCTGCAAGGCAGCTTCAAAAGCAAAACCTTTACCGACATGCGTATTGTTATACCCCATGCATTTTATGGATAGCGCCACTAATCCCGCCAAGGAGTTGTACGTGCTCTGCATAAAATGCGTTGGCGCAACATGCTTTTCATCCTGATCTAATAACTCCTCCAAAAATTTCGCAGTGTCCACTAAGAATCCATACCCTGTACCTACAATAACGCCATCAATTTTTTGGACATTAGAATTTTGAATGCAAATTGTTGCCGCTGATAATCCAATGCGCAACATGCGACTTAATCTTCTGCGCTGAATAGGATTAATGTAGTTTTTAAAATCAGGGGTTATGCACGTAAGTACATTCGCGTTATACTCTTGTATGTTTTCTAAAAATGAATTATCATCAAAGGTAAGTTGTGGGGAAATAATTCCTGCTCCATTTACATAATATCGTTTTCTCTTCTCCATCATTAAACGTTTCCGAATAAAAGCGAAGAAGTATTGCCGCCAAAACCAAACGAATTTGAAAGGACATACTTTAAATGCATGTTCTCTCGCAAAGCGATTTCAGGTTCAATATTCAATTCGTCCATCGGTATTTTAAAATTCAAATTCGGAAAAATAATACCTTTCTTCATGCTCATAATACTGTATGCTGCCTCTACACTTCCCGCAGCCGCCAACGTGTGCCCTGTATATGGTTTTGTTGACGAAAACATCGGCATTTTTTCTCCAAACAATTTTTGCATTGCAAGCCCTTCAGAAAGATCGTTATTCTCTGTAGCAGTACCATGCGCATTAATATAATCTACCATATCCGCATTTATTTCTCCTACCCTAAGTGCACCCGCCATAGCTTCGTATGCGCCCATTCCTTCGGGTGATGATGCGGTTACATGAAACGCATCATTTGTATTTGCATACCCCAGCAATTCAACTAACGGTTTTCTATTTGCTTCCAACATTGCTGCTTCCGATTCAAGTACAACATAGGCAGCACCTTCGCCAAGATTTAATCCCTTGCGCGTTGCGTCAAATGGCCTGCAATGCTGCGCGTCTAAAATCATCAGCGCATTAAAACCATTGATGGTAAACTTCGACAGCGCTTCTGTACCGCCACAGATTGCTCTATCAACTCGATTATTTTTAATTAGCTGCGCGCCCAACATTATTGCATTCGCAGAGGAAGAACAAGCCGTGCTTATCGTACCGATATGTTTCTTAATTCCGAAATGTTCTGCCATGCGTTCGGTGTGTTCACCCGGGTTTCCAGTATCCACAAATTCTTCGAACGCGCCATGTTGTGTAGTATCTTTTAATTGATAATAATATTTTTCGAGTTCCCTTATACCGCCCGCTGATGTAGCTGAAATCAATGCTGCATTCTGCAGTTCTTTCTCTGATAAGGTAGCCGATTCAATTGCCTCTTTTGCAGCGATAATGCCCAACGAAGCAGCGCGCGTAAAACCTAAGCGAGGTTGTATTCCTGCCAATGAATAAAGATCATTGTCTTGCAACTTAATTTCGCAGGCAGGTATTGAATGATGATGAGAAGTTTGTAAAATATCGAGCGAGCCGAAACCGCTTCGCATTTTCATTAATGACTCAATGTTCTCGAATGCATTTTTACCAATGGAAGTGATGATGCCAAATCCGGTAATAAAAATCCGTTTACTCATTTTTTATTCTCCTGAATGAATTCCGCCATTGTGCGCACATTTTCAAATACTTTGCGCGCAGCTTTTGGATCTTGAATTTTAATTCCATAATTCTTATCGAGCAACACTACAAGCTCTAAGGCATCAATAGAATCGAGTCCTAAACCTTCACCGAATAGAGCTGTGTTTTCGTCAAATGATTCTGGCGCAACCTCTTCCAGGTTTAGTTGCTTGATAATAAGTGCTTTTAACTCGGTTACTAATTCTTCTTTAGTCTGCATAGTATTGCAATTACGAAATTATTCTTGATTTATGAATGAGAAAGCTCGCGATTAATGTAACAAATGAAAACGCAACAAGCTTAAAAGTATTGGGCAAGATCGTTACCGTATTAGCGTTTCGCAAAAATAAATCTGTGAACGACTCAAGTCCCCATTGCAGCGGTGAGAAGGTGCTGATGGTTTGAAGTATTTCTGGCATAACATACACCGGCACCCAAACGCCTCCCAACGCAGAAAGAATAACGACTGATATCGAACCAAATGAAAGTGCTTGTTGTGGTGTTCTAAAAAAAACCGCGATCAGTAAACCGTATCCGGTTGCGGCCATTGCAACTGAGCAAGCGGTGAGTAATATTCCAAAAACATTGCTACCCAAAACTAATTTATTGAGACCTAGCAAAGGCATTATGAAAATACCTACGGCAATCATCAACACAAATTGAAGCATGCAAACAAAAAAGTAGAACGAAAATTTCCCTGCAATAACTGGAAACTGTGAACCCGAAATTAATCGCAAGCGAAGCATACTTCCCTCCTCGCGTTCTTTGATAAAGTTACTGGCCAATGGAAACAAAATAAAAAACATGGCGAACATCGTCCAGGCAGGTACGTTGTGTTGAACAGAATTGAGCGCTAATCTTTCTTTTGGTTTATCGGAAGCATATTGCTTATTTACAACCATCATTGCACCCGGATTGAATTTTACTTTGGGATAGGTATTCTCACCCGAACTCAACTGATTTTGCAATTCCATAATGATCCATTCACTTTGCACTTGCGCTACAATCTTTTCAATACCTTCTCCCAATGCTTGTTTATAATTTATCTTAATGGCAGGATCAAAATATAAATCAAGTTCAACTGCTGGTGTTTCAATCGAATCGATTGCTGGGGTTTCAATGCCCATGTTGCGAACGATCTTACCAATAAGCTGCGTTGTTTTTTTCTTCAATGCTTGTGTTGTTCCTTTTTGCAAAACGATTGCAGCTTTAAACTCTCCGGCTTGCACCATCTTTTTTGCGCGATCAAAATCTTTCTCGTTTACTACCGTGATGTTGCCCGTACTTTCAAGCGCGCGCTTCATTTTATAACTTAGCGAATCATTATCCTGATCAACCAGTAATACTTCTAATTCAATTTCCTGATAATCTCGAAAAGGTGCATCTTGAATTAAGGCCATTACAATAACCAATGCTAGTGGCATTAAGAAAATCAATGCCATACCACCCGGATCGCGAACCAGCAGCAAAAATTCTTTCCATATCGTAGCCCTGATTTTCAATCGCGCATAGATTTACCGGTACGTTTCAAAAATAATTGTTCCAGATTTTTACAATCCGGATTCTCCGCCAACAAAACTGCTGGCTTTCCTGTTACCAACAACTTACCTTCATCAACAATGGCGAGATGAGTACAAATTCGTTCGGCCTCTTCCAAAAAATGTGACGAATATAATATCGTTACACCTTTCGATTTTAACGTCAATAAAAATTCGAGAATCATGTTGCGTGATTGAACATCCACACCAGCCGTGGGTTCATCCAAAATAATTAAAGAAGGATCGTGCAGTAATGCAGCAATTAAATTCAATCTGCGTTTCATGCCGCCAGAGAAAGTTTGCACGCGCTTGTGCATTTTGTCTTGCAGCCCAAAGGTATTTACATATTCATCAATTCGACTTGTCAGAATATCAGTGTGCAAGCCATACATGCGACCGAAGTAAAAAAGATTTTCATGTGCGGTAAGTGTGGGGAACAATGCGATCTCTTGTGGAGCAACGCCAATTTTTTCTCTGATCGCTGCACTGTTCTCCCCTGTTTTAAAATCCAATACTTTAATCGAACCTTCATCGGGTTGCAACAAACCACAGAGCAGCATTACCAATGTAGATTTACCAGCACCATTTGGGCCAAGTAACCCAAACACAGATCCTTTTGGAATTTCTAATGTGAGATGAGAAACAGCAGGCTTCGCTGCACCTTTATAGTGCTTAGTAACATTATCAATTTGAACAATGGCTTCGCTCATTTCGACTTGCTTACTTGATAAAGTTGTTCGAATGTTTTTTGCTCGCGATGCGAAACCTCTTCTAGCATATCGGCCAATTCAGAAAATGTTTTTGTATCCGATGTTCGGTTTTTACAAACACGCCCCGCATAGTATGCAAAGTCGCGAAGCAAATCGCCATTGGCCGTCATTTGTTTTGAGATGTCAAACAGTTCGTCATTCTTTAACAATGTACTTGATTGATCTAGAAATGCAGCATACAAAAAACGAAAGCCTGCACCACCCGTTCCGATTTCTTCTTGCATGCGAATAAGATTACCCAACCACAAAATTGCTTTGCGATTACCTAAACGCCCCGGCCAATGGCGCAACCGCTTCGATAGGTAAAGCATTCCTTTCGCACCAAATAATGGAATAGGAATTTTTGTCATGCGATCGCTCGTTTCTTTTATGCCGATCCAGATTGCTTTTTCAAGCGGATACTCTCCTGGTATTTGCACGGGATAATACATTCGTCCGCTTGGCTCTGGCATACCTTTCGCAAAACGCGCGCGCACCAAATCTTCGTACGAAATATCGGTGGTCGTTTCCATTACAGGATCGCTCACTAAATAACGACCGTTCTCTTTTCCAAAAACAATAATGTTATGCGCGTTAAAATGAAAGCGATAGGCGGCAGGTAGGTAATCGAGATAAAACACGGATGTTAACATGCCCACGGGCTGACCGTTATCCAACATCTTATCTAACTCGGTCATAGCCGTAGTGGTAGAAGAAAATTTCTGTCGCTCAATCTGAATACCAAGGCGATTGGAAAACTTCTTAAAAATATGTCCGGGCCAGATGCGATAGGTAGCCACGGGTATTCCATTCAATTTTACAAAGGGCATGTATGAAAAAAAAAGTCCGGAGCCAATACCAAATGCCATGGGCTCATCAACGTCAAAGCCGTGAAAACGCATTAAGTTGGAGATCACGCCACTTTCGCAATGAGCAGATTGTTTGTGTGTAAAATTAACCAGCATGCTTTTCTTTTAATCGTTCAATATCAGTAAACTCTTCTACGCTGATGCGAAATGTGTACGCATATTTCTCCAATGTCTTTTTACTCAACTTGCTAAAGAAAAATGGCTTGGTGTGTAGGCGCACCATAAAACTCAATGTGCCTACATAACTTGCCACCATCGAAAAATCCATGATGTTTTTTTTAAGGTAATATAAAACCGGACTGGCTTTTCCTTCAATTACTTTTAGGCGGGCATCTTCCACTTCATTGTTTACCACATCCCACGCCTGCTGCATAGCAACCGTTTCCGGTTCCCAACCAACACTGTTCACTTTTTTATAGTGCCCCATTTCATCGGTAGCATAATACAACTTGGCCAGCTTGCCTTCGTTGAGATTTTCTTTATCCTGTGGAACTTGGGTTTCTTTCATGCTACTATTTATTTACTACAAGGAAGTACAAAAAATAATGGATTAGATTGTCAAATATAAAATCTTTTAAGTACAAAATTGACAATTACAACCAGGTCATTCCTTGTTCTTCTTTTTCGATTTCTTTGTTTCGTTCAGCACATTTTTATCATCGCTGTTTAATTTGCATTGAAGCTTTTTTATATCATCGGCCACTGGCAGTTGCTCCGGATATATACTTCTTTCCACAAGCATATTTGTTACTTCCAATGTCATCAATGGATCTTTCTGCTTCAGAGCCTATTTCGACCATTTTCTTGACGTCAGGAAAATGGTTCTCCACCAATTCTCCTGCATTTCTACAACCATCTTTTGCCTTTTGAACTACCTTTTCAAAATTTTCCCACTTGGCATAGCCCAAAAGAATTTGTATCTCTCTTGCGCCCCAACACTCAACTCCTTCTATCGTTAAATACACAGATTCAAACTGATCAAAAAGCTTTTTTATTTCGTCAATTTTCATAGACGTATTTATTCAGTTGCTCACATCATTTTCAATTCAAAAGAGACAAGTATTGCAGAAAATAGTAAATAAGGAAATGGTGTTAGAATATTGTGTAAACAATATATAAATCAAACCTCATTTCTTTCTAAAAAATGAGTCAATTAAACCACCGTCATCAAAACATACGCATAATTAAAGCGCGCACTTTCCGGAACCATCATTAGTATTTTATCACCTTTCTTTGGTTTGCCCGAATTAAAAAATTCTTCCAGTATTAAAAATGGAGAGCCTGCGCCCACGTTACCAACATTCGAGAGATTCGTGAACCACTTTGAACTCGGAATGTTTATACCAAGCGATTCAAATTCCTTCTGAATTTTAGAAGCAAAATATTGTGATGATAAATGGGGAAGGTAATAATCAAGTGTAGTGAAATCCAGATTATATTTTTTACCAACTCGCATCATCATTTCTCCACCTTTCTTTACAATGAAATCGCCCAACAATTTCGTATCCTGCTTCATTGCAAATACAGATTGAGCGGTCCATTGATCCTGATCTAATTCAGCCCAACCGGTTAACGTACTGTCATCATTTCGTATGGCACCTG
>JBBRFY010000148.1:0-11628 GCA_038241205.1 Cytophagales bacterium | reverse complement strand
AAAGTTTCCTTTCCACGTTCTACTGCCACAGCGCCTAGGGCATTGCGTTGTTGCCAGAGTAAATCGTTAAGGCGTTCATCCTTTAATGGTGTGCCAATGATGAAAGGACGCATACCATTGAGTGCCATATTGGTAACTTGTAAATCGAATGGCCCTAAGTGGCACGTTAAAATAATAACGCCTTTACCTTTTGCATGTGCGGCTTCATAATTTTCAAAACCATGTGTTACCATAATTTTATTCAGTTCACTTTTGGTTTTTATTTTTGTAGCGCGCAAAATTTCGCCAGCATTTTTCCCGAGCATCACAAAAACATTTTTCGCAAACTGTTTTATTTCATCAGGCGATTTTTCTGAATACACCATTGCCAAATGGCGTAAGGTAAGTTGGCGTGTTTGAGTGATGAGATAAAAGGTAAGCCTGCCTAATTTTCCGCAGCACCATAGCCAGCTTTTCCGCGACATGCAATGCGACATAAAAATCAGCGAACGTACCAAAACGTAAATTGCTTTGTACTGAATACTTCTCCTTAATTCTTTTGCTGATGCCACAGCACGAAATTACAGTATTCCGCTATTTTAATTATTAATTAAGCTTTAGTTTTCAATCTCGGTAAGTCTCGTGAAAATAATATTCTCTTTTCCGCAGCGGTTTATGGTGATGCTTTAAAGAGCAGATTACCTTAACAAAATTGTTTTAATTGCTTATAAAACTTCATCCATTCATTATCGAACAATACATTGATTGTTTACTTTAGCAGAGATTAATTAGGCTGATCAATTTTTGCAATCTGTCAAGGACTTCGAGTCGTAGTCGTAAAAAACAAACTTAAATTAAATGAAAACTCTTTTTATTATCCGCCACGCGAAATCCAGTTGGGACGATCCTGATCAATCTGATTTTGATCGGCCACTGAATGAAAGAGGTAAGCGAAATGCCCCAAGTATGGGAAAGCGATTAAAGGATAAAGGTATTCATCCAGATATAATGATTACGAGTCCTGCGAAAAGAACTTGGGCAACGGGTACACGCATTGCCGAGATTTTAAATTACTCGAAAGATAAAATTAAAACCTTTAAGGCTTTGTATCATGCTGATGAGGAAGTCATTTTAGAGACTGTGCGCAATATGAACGATCGCTGCCAAGTGGTTATGTTAATAGGCCACAACCCCGGGCTTACTGATTTTGTAAATACTGTTGCAGATGATGCGTGGTATATTGATAATTTGCCCACCTGTGCAGTAGTCGGGTTTTCTTTCAATGAAGAATCTTGGAGAAATATAAAATGGGGTACCGGTAAATTGGTACTGTTTGATTATCCAAAAAATAAAGAAGAATAATTTTTCTTGTTCTACAACGTGCTGTTTTTTTGCGAACACAATTTGCGTGAGGCTAAAAAAAACAGCTAGAATTATTTAAGCAAATCTTTTGCTATATCTACAAGTCTCTTCTTGAGTATTCCAAACTCGCGAAAGCGATATCCTATTAGAATTTTAAATGTTGTTGT
The DNA here is from genome assembly GCA_038241205.1 of Cytophagales bacterium. Taxonomy (GTDB): domain Bacteria; phylum Bacteroidota; class Bacteroidia; order Cytophagales; family Cyclobacteriaceae; genus Chryseolinea. The sequence goes on along the minus strand of JBBRFY010000148.1, from coordinate 10,120 downwards.
TGTACTGCTAAATTGAATAGTCTCAAATTTTGCACTGCGACTCTGATTAACAAACCCCAGCCCGCCAAAGAAGTGATCACCATTATAGCCGAGCCCTATTCGCGCAGCAACAAACGTGCTGAATTTAATATCATTTTGAGTGCTGCCACCTTCTGCTTGATTGAACAACCAATTGTGTGCGGGGCCAATGGCCAACGTTCCGTTAAGAAAAAATCCCTTATAGATTAAACTATAGGTATAGCCTGGCGCGATTCCCAATGTGGTCGCTTTTATTATTTTTATGTTTGCATTACTTCCAAATTTAGATGCATCATCATCAGCAATGATGGCTGAATCACCGGATACCTTAAAGGCACTAAGGGAGCTAAACAAAATGAATGATCCATTGCTGCGAAGTTGGCGTTCGGCATAAGTATAGGCAGATCGAAATGAAAATTTCTTGTTGTTAAAAACATAACTACCATTCATGCCGATGTTGCTTGTCTCAATGTCAGCGCGTTGGGAGTACGGTTGGTTGGGCAACATTTTTACATTTGGATCTGTAATGTAAAATCCTTTATACTTTTGAAAGTATGCGTCTACACCAAATTTTTCCCCGAGTGCATTTATTTGCAAATCACGCGATTTTGATTCGCCATAAATTGCTCTTCGCTTTTCGTTTAGCGGCACAGCAAAGGTAAGTTCAAGAGCAACGTCAAAAAGGTACAAGCCAACGCCTAACGCATAGGGCTTATTTGATTTATAGTTTAGTCTATCTTTTCCATTCGCAAGACTTTTTAGTTCAAAGTCTTGCGCACGTTGTTTAAGCACCGGCCAAATAAAAAAATGATCTGGATAGGATTTAATATAGTGTTCTCGTAATGAATCATAATCCGATGATAATGATGTTGCTTCAATATCATCTTGCGCGAAAACACATACAACTGCACTTAACAGCAATGCCGTGAGAAAAATTTTCATTACAAAATGTATTCGCTTAAATCTTTGTTTTTCACAATGCCGCTTAATGTTGTTTTCACCATCTCAGCATTAATTTCTATCTGCGCATTGGCAAGTATTTTATCGGGTACATCGAATAAAAAATCGTTCAGCAATCGGCTCATTACTGTTTGCAATCTTCGCGCACCAATGTTTTCTATTTCCGCGTTGATTTCAAATGCGGTATTTGCAATTTCATCTATTGCGTCATCGGTAAACGTTAAGCTAACATTCTCTGCTTCGAAGAGTGCTTTGTATTGTTTGGTTAATGCATTCTTTGGTTCCTTTAAAATCCGCACAAAATCTTCTTTCGTGAGATTATCCAACTCTACGCGAATTGGGAAACGTCCTTGCAATTCAGGAATTAGATCAGAAGGTTTTGAAACGTGAAACGCTCCAGCAGCGACAAACAAAACGTGATCAGTATTGATAACACCATGCTTTGTGTTTACCGTACTTCCTTCAATAATGGGAAGCAAATCGCGCTGCACACCTTCACGGCTTACGTCAGGTCCGCCTCCACCTTTCTGACTTCCGGAAGCAATCTTGTCAATCTCATCAATAAAAATAATACCGGCTTCTTCTGCTTTTCTAATCGCCTCTTCTTTTACTTCATCCATGTCGATTAGTTTAGCCGCCTCTTCTTCTAACAAAATAATGCGCGCTTCGGCCACCGTTACTTTTCGTTTCTTACTTTTCTTTGGCATCATGCCGCCAATCATTTCTTGAAGATTCATCATAGACGCTTCGTCCATCATACCTGCGCCAATCATTCCAACATTCGAACCGGTGCTACCTTTAATGTTGATCTCGATTTTTCGATCTTCCATTTCACCGTTTCTTATTTTTTCACGAAAGTGATTGCGCGTGCGTTCATTCAATTCCACATCGTTATCAGGCATCTCTGCATTAAGTTCAGTTGGCGCTGAGAAACCTGTCGATCGTGTTTGCTCGCGCATGGGCGGAATTAGCGCATCGAGAATAATATCTTCAACAGCTTGTGCAGCTTTTTCTTTTACTTCTTCTTTTTTCTTCGCCTTCACCATGTTTACCGCTTGCTCTACCAAATCGCGAACCATGCTTTCAACATCGCGGCCTACATATCCAACTTCGGTGAACTTAGAAGCTTCTACTTTTACGAAAGGTGCATCAGCAATTTTTGCAAGCCTGCGGGCAATTTCAGTTTTGCCTACTCCCGTTGCTCCGATCATTAAAATATTATTCGGAACAATTTCACGCTGCATATCAGAAGTAACACTCATTCTGCGCCAACGATTTCGAAGGGCAATGGCCACGTTTCGTTTGGCGTCATTTTGACCAATAATGTATTTATCAAGTTCAGCAACAATTTGCTGAGGTGTTAAAAAACTGGAATCAATCATGTTATTTTATTAAGGCGTAAAATTAAGAGGGTTGCAATCGTAAACAAAGAGAACGAATAGTTAGTCGATACCCTAATTTCAACATTGAACACCTTAAAGGTGAAGCTGAACTTTTTAAAATGGCGGTGCGCTACTGAAAGCTGATTTTTTTTGTTGCGTTCCAATACTAATTGGTAACACATTGTAAAAGTAGTATACGGCAACATCCCATTTCGCTCTGCTATTTTACGCAAACGATGTAGTTGACAACGTTACAGTTAAAATTACATGTAGGGTAATTCACTGAAACGTTTCATTAGTTTTGTCGTGTTAGACTATAATATTTCTAACCGTTAATAAAGAACCTTATGAACTCGATACAACTTCTTGGACTGGCAGCAGGTATGCTTACTACCATTGCTTTTTTGCCGCAAGTAATTAAAACCTGGAAAAGTAGATCCGCGAAAGATCTTTCGTTGGGTATGTTTTCTCTTTTCTGTGCTGGCGTAGTGCTTTGGCTTACCTATGGTATTCTGGTGCGCGATATTCCGGTTATTGCTGCAAACTTTATGACGTTAATGTTGGCGTCTACTCTTTTGTTCTTCAAACTTCGGTTTAAGAATTAAAGTGAAACGTTAACGGTTAAAGGTTAATCGTTTGTGCAATTTAAATTATTGATCCTACTGTTACTTTGTGTTTTGGAGTTTTCAAGGGAAAACCTTTTTTTCTCAAAATTGAATGCTACTCCACTTCGTGGCTTTATATGATCGCAAAATAAAATAGATAGCGCCAAGTTGAATTGGCATCACGCCAATCAAAACCAATGGCCAGTTACTTAAGAGATAATGCAGCCCGCCAGGTATGGCCATGCAAAACATCATTAAAATACCCCGAACGAGATTACCGGTTTGATTTTTTGCACTGGGCGCCATTGTCATGGGAAGGATTCGTTTGCCGATCGATGCAACGATGAGCAGAATAAGAAAGTTATTAACAAGTCCGAAAAGAATATCATCTAATACACTGAGCCCCCAAACGAACGTGATGAAGATCGATATTACGGTATAGATAGGTAAAAAGAGTTTTACAAAAATAGCCTTTACCATTCCCGAAAGAATTTCACCTGGACGATCTAATGGCACCGAATTATAAAACCAACTCGCTTTAAAATCATCGGAGTATGGAATTTCGAATAAGGCAGTTTGCAACAGCGTGAAGGTAATGTAGATCAGCACAAAATAATACTGCGTGTCCGGCAAATTGTTCCAGAGCGAATTTAAATCTTCCTTTCCACGAATCATAAACACTAACCCAAAAACCAAGATGTATCCTACAACAGGATAAATTTTTAGTTTTATTTTTCTGTCGCGGCTCAACATCTTTGACACCAGTTCAAACGATGCTCGCTCAAATGAATTGCTAGTAAACCATGCGCTAATGTTATCGAAAACACTTTGCTTTTGAATTTTTTCTTCTTTCGTTTTTGTGATTTGTTCTGTTGCATTTCCAAGTTCACCTAACTTTTTATTGAAAATGGGAGTAAGGTATTTATTGGTTACAAACAAGCCCCCGATTGGAAACAAAATGCATACGATAATGAGTATTAGATGCTGCATATCAATGGCATGATAATACAACGACTCTAATGCTGCACCCATCCAAACAGGAGGAATCAAATAACTCCACCACTCAACTTCAAAAACATAACCATCCAATTCGAACCGACCCATCAAGCGGGGTAATAATTGGTATCCGGCCATCATAACAATGGCCATTATAATCTGAAAATAGTTGATTACGTTTTTTAGTTTCTCTTCACTTGCAAATTGCATGATGAGGAGATAGGTAACATTCGTAATAAGCAACGCTGTAAAGACTGAAAGGATAATGGCAATTGAAAAAATAAATAGAAAGTAAATTCCAAACTTAATGCTCACCATTATACAGGGCACGAGCGAAAGACTTAGGGTAAGCTGACCGAGATACAGCATGATGTGTGTAAGCCGCGCAAGGAATAATGTTTGGCCATCAACCGGCCGAGGCAGAACGATGGTGTTGTCGCTGGTGTCGAGAAGGATGGAAGAAAAATCGGTGATCAACGTCATGGCCACCATCATCATAATATAACTGAAGAAAAAAATCATACTTACCACTAAGGAAGCAATGTTGTAAATAACGATCGATACAAACGCTCCAAAAATGGAATAGAATAAAAGCGTCATCAGAAATGCATTGTTCGATTCTTTATTTTCCTTTCGCTTAAGCGATACAGTTTGGCGTCTGTTATCCATGGTAAGCTTAATGGCTACAATGGCTCGAAGCTGTTCATAGTTCGCTCCAAGGGCGCGATAAATACCTTGAATGAGATCAAGAAATTTTAAGAGAATGTTTTCGAACTTCATTTACTTTCGAGGATACTTATAAATTGACCTGCAACAGACTGATGTTCTTTATTACCTGTAAGCTCAGTGAAGAGTTGTTCTAATGATCCACTTTGCGCTTGCGAATTTAATTCAGAATACGTTCCGTTGGCAATCATTTCACCTTTGTTAATGATGACGATACGATCAGAAATTTTCTCTACAACATCCATAATGTGCGAGCTGTAAAAAATTGTCTTACCACTTTGTTTCAACTGCGAAAGAATTTCTTTTACTAAAATCACCGCGTTTGCATCTAATCCTGATAGCGGTTCATCTAAAAATAAAATAGATGGATTGTGTATCATGCCTGCGATGAGCAAAACTTTTTGCTTCATACCTTTCGAGAAAGTTGTCATGCGTGAATCACTGTAATTACCTAGTTCAAAAACATTGAGCAGTTCGATTGCTTTTGTGTTGGTCTGATTTTTATCCAGACTATAAAGTTGGCCGATGAAATGCAGATACTCTAATGGCGTAAGCGTTTCGTACAAAGCAGCATTTTCAGGAATGTATCCAATGCGTCTTTTTATTTCTAAGGTATCTTTTCGAATATCAAAACCAAGCACAGAGGCATCACCTTCAAAATCAGGAATGATGCCGGTAAGAATTTTAATAGTGGTGCTTTTGCCTGCACCATTCGGCCCGATGTAGCCAATAATCTCTCCCGAATTTATTTCGAGGTTGATGTTGTTTAGTACTTTGGTAGTGTATGTCTTTGAAAGATTTTGTGTGGTGATGACGGGTGCAACTGACATTCTCTTTTTTAATTAATATTTTTTTGGTTTATAGTCGATAGTCCATTGTCTATAGAATCTCTACTATCGACAATGGACTATTAACTATTGACTAATCCAGCCCAATCATCATAAACGCTCCCCAATAAATTGGTTCAGGATATTCTGCTCGTAATTCTTTTTTCGAATCGATAAAACTTTGACGAAGGTTGTTGCTGGTAATCCACTTTTGATAAAAACGAACCATCAGTTTTTGAGTAGCATCGTCATCTACCTTAAACATACTCATAATTAATACCTTTGCGCCCGCCACTAAGAATGCACGTTGCAAACCATACACACCTTCACCTGCTTCAAGATCGCCAAGTCCGGTTTCGCAAGCACTTAACACAACCAAATCAGTTTGGTCGAGATTTAAACTCATTGCTTCATACGCAGTAAGTATTCCGCTTTCCATGTTGTAATTGTAATCGGTCTTGTCCATTAAATCGCCAGCACCTCGCAACAATAGGCCTGTACGCATCAAAGGATTTTGTGTTAGCGTAGCTTCATTACTTTCCAATCCATCTTCAAGTGTTTGTTGTTGTGTTGGCCTAGTAAAACCATGTGTGGCTATATGAAATACGCGTGGGCTGTTTAGTTCTTTTACTTTTTCTTCAGTAGCAGATTTTTCAACGTACTCGGTAGTTGTCCATCCTTTTTGTTTTAGCATGTATTGAAGTTGCGCTACTTCTTTTTCTGTTCCGGGTAAAGCAATCCATTTTGGATCTGCGGAAGCAGTGACATAGAAGGTAGGATTTCCAAACATGGATGCTGTATTATTAGTCGCTGTTACTTTCGACTTTACTTTTCTAAGGTATAAGTCTTTGGTATTGCTTACTAACACAATGTTTGAGTTGTCTATTACATATCGGCCATCGGGTGTGGGAATGGCTTCTAGATTAATTTGATTGTAGACTCCATCGGCAGATAAATAAATTGTTGCCGCTTGACCAATTTCATCGTTAATGGGTTTCCAAAAAACACCGTATGAAATTTGATCTGGAATTTTCCCGGTAATTGAATTTCGGTAAAATTTGAAGTATCGATTCTCCATGCGCTGACCATCTTTTAAAATAATTGCTTTCGGTCGGGGTAGCTCGGGTTTCAAATACAGTGCGGCATAAATTACCGAATCGGTAAAGTCGTGATTGAAATAACGATACCGAACCATTTCGATAGCAACTTCATTTTGCTTTAGCGATTTTTTCACATCTTCGAACACAATGCGTTTGTCGTCAAAACTTTGCCCAAACAATTCTGATCTTTGACTCAAATCCTTTTCTAATCGCTCTACACTTTGTTGTAATGACGCAGGATCAATTCCATTTTCAGAAAGTTGCTCCGGGCTCATGGAGAGTGCCAGCGTAAGTTTTTCTTTTTGCTGTACCCAGTTATTAAATTGTGATTTTAAATCTTCCTCGGTGCTGTTTAAAATTCGTTCTCTCATTTTAATGGAAGAACTTAACAACAATGCTTTTGTAAGCAATTGATAATTGTAAACTTTGCCGGCCAAGTCTTTAAAGTCTTCAAGATTTCCAAACGCCAAGGTATTGTAGAATTCAAAATCTCCTTTAATGGTGTTCCAATATTTTGCTTTCTCACGTTCGCTCAATGCAGGGAAATAGTCTTTAATGAAGTTTTCGTAATTACCCAGCGACTCTTCAATTAGCTTTTTCGCTTTTTTGAAATCTTTTTGTTGATAATATACTTTGCTGAGTTTTGAAAGTACCTTTACATATTCAGGATGAGTAGAACTAAAAAATTTCAAGTATAGATCTTTCGATTGATTGTAAAAGTCTTCTGCTTTCTTATAATTTTTTTGTTGATAATATACATCTCCGGTTAAGGTATAGATGCTTGCCGAATTAATGTTGTTTTTGGTTCCGGTTTTTGCTCGCCAAATATTTTCTGCAATTGTTAACGAACTAAAGGCAAGGTCAAATTTCTTTTGTGAGATGTATAAGATTGCAACATTTTTTAAAATCTCAGCATATTGCGGATTTTGATTTCCTAATTTCAGTGCTACTATGTCGCGCGCTTCCAACATCAGTTTTTCAACTTCTTTTTTATTATCGCCTTTATAGAATTTAATAAGCGCTAGTTGCGAAAGTGATTTAGCGACTTCAATATGATTTCTTCCAAATTGTTTTTCTTGGCTGCCAATGGCTTTCAAAATATTGATTTGTGCTTTATCATAATCACCCAAAGTATAATATATGTCGCTCAATAATTTTTGTGTGGGAGCGGTCTTGGTAGAATTATCGCCATACGTTTTTACAGCAATTTGATTTGCCCGTTGTGCCACGCGTTCAGCTTCGGTATAATCTCCTTTTGCCAAAAGAATTTTTCCCTTATTTACAAGCGGTTCAATTAATCGCAGCGAGTTGACACCATACAATTTTTGATAATCTGTAATAAGATCAGCAAGAAGGCGATCGGTTTCTGAAAATCTTCCTAGCTGTATAAAAAGAGCAGAAAGTTCTTCTGCGGTTGAGGTTTCACTGCCAATCAATACCTTGCTATTTTTTATTAGTTTTCGCGACCGATCAAGATTACGTTCGGCTTCATCGAACATCCCTTTTATTCCATAGAGTTTTGCCTGCGTTTCAATGGCGTTAATTTTCGCAGGCTCATATTCTTCGTAGTTTCTATTGGTTTTTAAATCGATTACGTCAATGGCTTTATTGATATTTTTTTCAGCTTCTTCGTATTCACCAAGCTTTAGTTGAAGTTTTGCAAGTTTATTCAATTCTATTCCATAGAGGATGTCATCATCGCGATACTTAGCCCGAGCCGATTCGCCTGCATGGATCAACATTTTTGAAGCAAGTTGATATTTATCGGTTAATTCATACCAAGTTGCAATGTGATTGAGGATATCAAGTAAATTTTTATGTTGGCTTCCGAGTTGTTTTTCTACCACACCAAAATAACTTTCTGTATAAATACTTCCGGCTTCTTCAATGTTATTCGTATAGTCCAGATAGAAGTTGGCAAGGTAAATTTTCGCCAAATGATATTCAGGCGAATTCTCTCCACACAATTCTTTTTTAATGGAGGCTAATTGATTTAAATATGTTTCAGCGGCTGTATATCGCTTTTCTTTGATTGATACATCGTATAAAAATTCAACAATTTGACTGGTGGTCTTGTAAAATTTTGGAAGACTGTTTAACACCGCCAGGGCTGCGCTTTCCAAATTCTTTGTTTTGTCTTGCTCCATTTTTGAATCGAACTCCACTGCTTTCATGTTGGTTCGCAATACACTTCCGGTAGGAAATTTCTTGAGCAATTTTTCGTATTCCAATTTTACGTTTTGATAGCGGGCACGATTTCCGTTCAACAAAAGATCTTCTAGATAATCTAGATAAAGATTTTGAGCTAAGGTATTTGTAGGACTTGTCTTGCGTTTCAGATCGTTTAGTATATTATCAAAATCGAGGCTTGATTCATGTTCTTTATTTCCACTCTCTTTTAACGCATTGGCCATAATATACCGCGCTTCTACTTCTGCTAAATTCGTCTCTCCTAAAAATCTTGATTTCCCTTTTAACCAATTGAGGGCAAATGTGTAATTCGTATTAGCGTCTGTATTATTTTCATCGGGCGCTAATATGGATATCTGCCCCCTGTCTGCATCTGCTTTAATTCTTAAATTCAGAAGTTTAGCATAATCTCCATAACGACCCGGAAGTTCTTCTTCTGGAACTCGCTTGGTTTTTACCGAGGTTCCATCAACAACTGATTCTTTATCAATAGCGCGAGCAGCAAAATATTTCTCATATTCTTTTAACAAATCGATAGCATCATTCCAAAAGCCTTGGCCGATCATCGCTTCAGCTTGTGCTAATGCAATTCTTCCTTTCAAGGCATCGGTAAGTTGATTGCTTTTTTCTAAAAGAATAGATGCGCGATCTAAGTACTCATCGCTCAGTCTATAATTACCATACTCATTATATATCTCGCCAACTTCTATTAGTGTTGTTGCGTAATTGGTGCTGTTGTCGCCAAAGGTATTTTGGCTGCTGGTAACAGCAGTGTTCAATGCATTGTCAAAACCGGTGAGTGTTCCCAATGCAAGGTTGATCCGTGCTTCGCGAATGTAAACACCCGGTAAATACGTTTGAAAATCAGGCTTCGCTAAAACGGTTTTTTTAACTTTTTGCAACCCACTGCTTGCTTTAATAAAATTGCCAGAAGCATAATAGGTATCTACCTTGCGCAGACTTTTATCAATCTTTTTGTTTTGAGAAAATGCAACATTACTTGCCGCAATACAAAACAATACGAGAATGCATGATCGAAAGATCTTCATGATAAACAGGGTTAATAAATAGAACTTCGAAGATACGGAAAAGGTACGAAGTACGATTTTCAAGGTACGATTTTGAGATGATCAGAAATCTGTTTCGATTGATAAATCGTATCTCGTACATCAATGTCGTTTCATTAAGCTTCCATACCCACTTCCTTTTGGAGAGGGCAGGGTGAGGTTTAAAAAAAGAAAGCTTAAGGAAACGACATTGAATTGTTATTCGTTAATTGTGGGTGTGGGGTTGGCGTGTGCATGAGTAATCTCAAT
>JBBRFY010000147.1:0-11629 GCA_038241205.1 Cytophagales bacterium | reverse complement strand
ACATCAAAAATTAAACATTGCCTTAAGTACCTTTTCCTCGTATATCTACTAAGCTTTTCCGCCTGCTCAGATAATGATGACGAGCCTGCCGTAGAAAAAACGGCTATCGAAATACGGACCAACACAACATTTGGACAATACCTCAGTGACAAGAAAGGAAAGACACTCTACTTTTTTGCTTCTGATGCAAATGGACTATCGGCATGCAGTGGCGCTTGTGCCACTTCATGGCCACCGTTTCTTTTGGAGAGTTCTGAGTTTCCAGCAGGATTAGTTGCTTCAGACTTTAGTGAAATCACGCGCGGTGACGGAACTAAACAATCTACCTATAAAGGATGGCCTTTGTATCAATTCATTGGTGATGATGCCGCCAACAAGAGCAATGGCGATGGTGTGGGTGGCACGTGGTATGTTGCAAAACCAGACTACACCGTTATGGTAGCAAAACTAGCCAACGGAAAATTGTACCTGGTAGGTTCGAAAGGCAAGACGGTTTATACCTTCAACAATGATGAACCTAACGTAAGTAACTGCAACGGTGGTTGTGCCACCACGTGGCCTCCATACTTTTACGGTGAAACAATTGTGGTACCTTCTATCCTTGCGAAAGCTAATTTCGGAACCATTACCCGCACAGACGCCTCTAAACAAAATACATTTTTGGGCAAGCCTCTCTATTTGTATTCCATCGATACCAACCGTGGCACTACCGTTGGTGACGGCATAGGTAACGTGTGGTTCTTAATTGATGACGCTCAATTTTAACGCAGTGCAAAAGTAGATGGAACCACTGGGTGCTCCTCGTGTTCCATCATTCTTTTATCTCAAAATTTATAAAATTTTTTCGATGATGAAAACGAAAGGGCTTGCCTTCATTGCAATGGTAATGATGAGTTGTACCTATGAGGTACTTGAAAATACGTCTTGCAATACTCCACCTGTTCTTGAGGTTGTTTCTATTATTGGAACGGAATGCGGCAATGCAACCGGCAGAGTTGAAACTGCTGGAACGAGCGAAACGGGTGATTTAACGTATAGTATAGACGGCATCACCTTTCAAACGGAAGGGGTGTTTCCTAATCTGCCTGCTTCGTCATACACGATAAGAGTGAAAGATTCAAATGGGTGTACCTCTTCAATAGAGACTGTCGTTGAAAACCTGGATGGAGTAAACATCACCGCTATTGGTACTTCTTCGGGTTGCAATACCAGTAACGGAACGATAACAGTAGAGGCTAGCGGAGGAGAAACACCGTACGCATTTAAATTAAATGAAAGCGCATCACAGGCGAGTTCGTTGTTCTCTAATCTAAGCAAAGGGAAATATACTGTTGTGGCTACAGATGCGAAAGGTTGCTCGGTAGAAAAAGAAATTACCATTACTACCGGTCAGGAATTTAATACCATCAAGTCAATCATATCGGCAAACTGTGCGACAAGCAGTTGTCATGGCGGCAACGTTTCGCCAGATTTTCGCGACAATCAAAACATCCGTAACAGCGCTTCGAAAATTGCAGTACGCACGGCCAATGGTAGCATGCCTCCCTCTGGTGCTTTAAGTGCAGCGCAAATCCAATCGATTGCCTGTTGGGTTACTGATGGGGCATCAATCAATTAGAGAAAATGGCAAAGCGAAGAATTTTAGTTTTTATAGGGGTGCTCATCATAATGCTACTAGCACCATTTATAATGCAACGCCTATGGAACTACCAGAACCGCTTCGCCATACAGGAAATGTCGGTCGATGAGTTATTTACATCATTCATCACAGATAAAGTAAAAGCATATGACCGCTTCCTCGACAAAGAAGTATGGGTACGCGGTCAGCTGCAAGGCATGGACATCTTATCTGCTAAAAAAGCGATAATAAAACTGAGAGGAAATAACATCGGTGCAGTCAATTGCATCATTGTACACAACAACCTTTCAGAAAACCTAAATGAAATTCAAATTGATTCAGAGCTCGTAATAAAAGGAACATGTATTGGTTTCTTCGGAGATGTACTTCTAGCCAATTGTTCTGTATACAGCGTAAACAAAAATTAAAAAATCTAAATGCACATAAAAATGAAATCCATTATAATTCTATACCTCCTAATACTTTCCATTTCTGCATCGGGTCAGGATAAATACATAACCAAGCAAGGACGTGCTCACTTTTTTTCGGAAGCACCTCTTGAAAACATTGAGGCACTTAATAAAGAGGTTACCAGTCTGATTGACTTCTCCAAAAACGAAGTGGTGGTAAGCATCCCCATTAAAAGTTTTAAGTTCGACAAGTCGCTTATGGAAGAACACTTTAATGAAAATTATTTGGAGTCAGCCAAATTTCCTAAGGCAACATTTCAGGGCATTTTTAAAAGTACGTCAGTTATTGATCGGACTAAGGACGGAATCTATCCAGTATTGGTGGAAGGCAAACTTACGTTACATGGCGTGACCAACGCCATCAAAACTCAGGGTTCCATAGAAGTGAAAAGCGGGAATGTAATCGCCAAGACTGCTTTTAAGATTTCCATTAAAGAATATAACATTGATGTACCCAAACTGGTGATCAAAAATATTGCTGAAATTGTGGATGTAACAGTTGATCTTCCTTACACCATTCAACCCAAATGAGAATGAAAATAATACTATCGATTTTATTTTGCGTTACGACTAGCTGGAGCTGGGCACAAGACGATCTACTTTCAGCTTTAGAAGCGGAGACTAAAACGGAAACGAAACAATTTGCCGAGTCTACCTTTAAAGGTAGCCGCCTTATAAATGGGCACACGGTGATCACGCGGAAGAAAGGATCGTTGGAATTTTTAATTGCGCATCGCTTTGGTCGTATCAATTCCGGAGCATATGAATTTTTTGGAATTGATGGTGCCAACGTTCGGTTTGGACTAGAGCGAGGACTTACCGATAGATTGACGATTGGTGTTGGTCGCAATTCATTTGAAAAAACGTACGATGGTTTTGCCAAGTACGCTTTTTTTCGTCAGCATACGGGCGTGCATATATTTCCGGTTTCAATCACTTGGTTTTCAAGTGCGGCCATCAAAACACTCAAGTCCACTGATCCTGATCTGAAACCAACAATCGCTCAGCGCACAGTGTACAGTCACGTACTTTTAGTCGCTCGAAAATTCAGTCCTGGATTTTCGTTACAGGTAATGCCTGCCCTCATCCATCGTAATTCTGTTTTACCCGAAGACGCTAATGATATCTTTGCGTTGGGCATGGGCGCACGGGTAAAAATTTCCAAACGCATATCAATCAACGGTGAGTACTATCAACGGTTTGACACACCTGCGAATGATCCATTTAAAAACTCCTTTGCCATTGGGGTTGATATCGATACCGGAGGACATGTATTTCAACTTCATCTTACCAATTCACAATCCATGATTGAAAAAGGTTTTATAGCAGAAACACGTGGCAATTTTTTCAAAGGCGATATTCATTTTGGGTTTAACATTACACGCGTTTTTAATTAACGCTGCTACGGAAGTACTGCTACGCAAATTTTTAATCTACAAACCTGGGTGAAAGCAGAATCATCATGTGTTATTTTCCTTTGTCCCTTTCGCTATCCTACAGGGTCACGTACCAACGTAAAAGGAAACTTAACCGACATGCCATTGGATTAAGTAACATACCACATGTGGTGTAAAGGAGCTTAAGGAAACGACATTGATTCATATACTTGAATATTAATCATTCAAAATCCATAAAACATCACAAACTAACTTCGAGAAACCATTCGGGTAAAGAAGTAATGAATGAAAATATTCTTGGGTTTTCAATTCAGTTTTACAGTTATCCTGAACTCATTTATTTGTATGAGGAAACCTTCATCGATCAGGTTTACAAATTCTCTTGCGACACATCCAAGCCCTACATAATCTTTTTGTTCATTTAATATTTGTGTGGCATGTTTAAACCGATGAACCGGTACAATAAAATCGTTTTCATTTTTAAACCTGGATGCAACGATCACAAATCCCATGTCGGTGTGTTTAACATTTGCCCATGTAAGGCTTTTCAAATCTGAATAATAGAAGCTCGCATAGAAACAGAAGAGCCACAGTTTTCTTGCGTCTTCTAAATCTGGCCGGTCAATCGGTAACTTCTTAATTTTCAATCTTGTAATGTCCTCAATTTCTAAATACACACGTTTCCCCTTCGTTCGTTTTATGCCGAGGCTTACATTTAAGAAGGGGTCTTTCTGTATGTATCCATCCTTCACTGCTTGCGTACACATCACTTTGAACGGATCGAAGTACTTGTACACCGTAACACCAACCAATCCTTTCTCTTGTAACCAAGTGGCGAAGCTTTGGAAAAATTGTTCGTTCAATTGGCTGAAGTTAATCTTTGAATTGTATTCATTTAGATAGGACACAAAAGTACGGTACTTCTTTAGGGTGTTAAGTGATTTGCCCTTTACTGTCTTCATGAATTCATCTACATATTCATTGAAGACATTAGCATAAGCCTTCTTATAAAAATGATCGCACAAACTTTTAAGAGATACACCATTGCCAAACATTTTTTGCTTGTACTCAAACTCTTCGAGTAAATAAACCTTCTTTCGAATAAGAGTATTCAGTTGAAATGCGAATGGATGAGAATCTTTTGTCCACCGTCCTTCTTTACCTGCCCAATATTTTTCTTCGATCTTCTCGCCCGTATTTAAATATTTGGATTCACGATCAACGGTTACACGAATGAAAATAGAATGCTTACCGGTTTTGTTATCTCGGTTCTTTTTATTGATGAGAGGTGTGTACGAGTATCCCACGAGTTAGCATTATATAACGCGAAAGTGGGAAAACAAATGGGAAAACAATTAACTGAAACTACCTTGAACTAACGGGTATCGAAACCTTGAAAATGGGACATAATCAAATGAAAAAGAGAACGTTAGCGAACGTTCTCTTTTGTTTAAGTAGCGGGGACAGGACTCGAACCTGTGACCTTTGGGTTATGAGCCCAACGAGCTACCAACTGCTCCACCCCGCGATCATGGCATTTTTGATTTGGATGACCTTTCTCAAAAACGTTTGCAAAAGTAGGCCGCTCACAATTAAAAAACAAGCTACCTTTGCAAATTGATTCTATGACTTCAACATTTAAGGCCGGTTTCGTAAGTATTGTGGGCAAACCCAATGTGGGCAAGTCTTCGCTCATCAATAAACTCATTGGTGAAAACCTCTCTATTGTAACTGCCAAAGCACAGACAACGCGGCATCGCATCATGGGAATTTTGAATAGCGATCAATTTCAGATAGTTTATTCTGATACTCCGGGTATTCTCGAACCAAAATATTCTTTACACGAAGCCATGATGAATTATGTGAAGGTATCATTAGAAGATGCCGACATGATTTTATTAGTGGTTTCACTAGAAGATAAGTACGAGCCTGAGCTGTTTGATCGCTTTCTAAAAATACAAACGCCCATTTTATTGGTGTTAAATAAAATTGATCTGGCAAAAGGATCGCAGATAAAAGACAAGAGCGATTATTGGAAACAGAACATTCCTACAATTAAAGAGGTCGTTACTGTTTCTGCTAAAACTGGGCAGAATGTAGACACGTTGCTTCCCAAGTTGTTGGAACAAATTCCGGTGCATCCTCCATTTTTTCCGCAAGATGAGTTTACCGATCGAACAGAGCGTTTCTTTGCTTCCGAGATTATTCGTGAGAAAATATTTTTGAATTACGACCAGGAGATTCCCTACAGCTCTGAGGTTTCCATTTCTGCTTTTAAAGACGAACCGAATATTGTACGCATTAGCGCGGTTATATATGTAGAGCGCGATTCGCAGAAAGGTATTGTGATTGGCAAAGGAGGAAGCCTACTTAAAAAAGTTGGAACAGAGGCGCGAAAGGATATGGAAGCTTTTCTCGGAAAGAAAGTTTTTCTGGAAACCCACGTAAAAGTTTCGAAGAACTGGCGGAAAGAAAAATTAAAACTCCGGCATTTCGGATACTCTGAATAATAAAATTCACAATGATTAACCAGCAATAGGCCAGGTAAATCTAAAATCAAAATTTATAAATCTAAAATCAAAAATGTCAAACATAGTAGCAATAGTAGGCAGACCCAACGTAGGTAAGTCAACGTTTTTCAATCGGTTGGTTGAAAAACGCCAGGCCATTATGGATAACATGTCGGGCGTTACCCGCGATCGTCATTATGGCTATGCCGAATGGTGCGGTACTTTTTTTACAGTAATCGATACCGGTGGATATGTAAACGGATCGCACGATAAGTTCGAATCTGAAATACGCAAGCAAGTTAAATTGGCAATAGATGAAGCGTCTGCCATTATTTTTGTGGTCGATTGTCGCGATGGAATCACGGGGTTCGATAAAGACTTCGCCAATATTTTACGCACTTCTAAGAAACCTATTTTCGTAGCGGCCAACAAAGCAGATACGCCCGATAAAGCTGCAATGGCAGGTGAGTTTTATGAATTGAGTTTAGGAGAAGTGTATCCAATCTCCGCAGAAAATGGTGGTGGAAGCGGTGAGTTGTTAGATGAAGTGATAAAGGTATTTCAAACAGAAGGTGTTGAAGATCCGGACGCTGGCATTCCGAAGATTACTATAGTTGGAAGACCAAACGTGGGCAAGTCATCTTTCTTGAATGCCTTGCTCGGTACTGATCGTAGTATCGTTACGCCCGAAGCCGGCACTACACGTGATGCAATACACTCGTATTATAAAATGTTCGGCAAGAACTTCATTCTTATCGATACGGCTGGTGTGCGCAAGCGCGGTAAAGTGCATGAAGATATCGAATTCTATTCCGTACTTCGGTCACTCAAAGCGTTGGAAGAATGCGATGTGTGTATTATTGTTATTGATGCTGATCGTGGGCTTGAATCACAAGATGTGAACCTTATTAGTCTGGCACAACGCCAAGGCAAGGGCATGGTGATAATGGTGAACAAATGGGATTTGATTGAAAAAGATTCGAAGACATCAGACAAATACAAGAAAGAGATTTTAGAGAAGATTGCTCCCATCACCTACATCCCAATCATCTTTGCTTCTGTCTTAGAAAAACAACGCATTTTTCAGGTAATGGAAAAATCGGTTGAAGTTTTTGATAATAAGACTAAAAAAATACCTACCTCTAAATTAAATGAGGTTATGTTGCTTGAGATAGCCCGAAATCCACCCCCGTCTATAAAAGGAAAACATATTCAGATAAAGTACATTACACAAGTGCAAGCAAGATTTCCATCGTTTGCATTTTTCTGCAATCATCCACAGTATATTCAAACATCGTATGAGCGATACTTGGATAATAAGATGCGCGAACATTTTGATTTCGAAGGTGTACCGCTACGGTTAATCTTTAGAAAGAAATAATTTTATTACGCGTTGGCCATCAGCCTCATAAATACTCTTATATTTGCCCGGAATTTAAAAACCTGTAAACTATGAAAAAAATTATCGCATTGTTAGCTGTTTGTGGCTTCGCGTTCGCACTTGTTGCATGTAACAAGAAAGCTGAAACTACTGCTGAAGAAGTTACTGTTGACACTACTACTGTAGTAACTGAAGAAGTTATGGCAGATACTACTGTTATGGCAGACACTACTGTTGTTGTAGAGTAATCAACAAACATTTTCCCCACGAAGGCTTTAGAATTCTAAAGCCTTTTTTTGTTTCTATGAAATCCACTGAGGTTTTAAGCATATTGCAATCGCATGTTCCTGGTACTTCTGTAACGTATTGCTACACGCTTTGGCAGGAAAGTTCTTTCGAATTAAAGATTACAAAAAGCCGTCAAACAAAGGTTGGTGACTTTACAAGTAAACGAACGCGTAGCCATCCGCGCATTACGCTCAACAACGATCTTAATCCTTATTTGTTTCTGGTAACGTATGTGCATGAGGTGGCGCATCTACGAGTGTACCTAAAGTATGGCGCACGATTAGATCCACATGGCGATGAGTGGAAAAATACCTTTACCGATTTAATGCTCCCGATTTTGTGGGAAAGTGTTTTTCCGGAAGAAATCTTACATGAGCTTAGGCGGCACATGATTCATCCGAAAGCCAGTTCGTTTGCTGACACTGCGCTAACACAGGCCTTTCGAAAGTTTGATCAAAATCAGTTTCATCAAATTGAATTATCGGCCGTTCCAGAGGGAAGTATTTTTAAACTTAGCAATCGTTATTTTAAAAAAGGCAAGCTTCGCAGAACGCGTGTGTTGTGTAAAGAATTAAAATCAAAACGAGATTACCTTGTGCCCGCTGATGCCTTAGTTACAGATGTGCAACTTGCTATGCTTTGACGTTTGGGTGCTAAGGGATGAAGTGGTTGATCTATTATAACGAGTACAAACTTGGAGATGCCCCATCACCGAACAACAACCAACCATCAACCAATATCTATTCTTTATAATTTTGAACAGCCTCTCTTACCGATCCAAATTTTTGAAGCAACGCGCTCGCTTCTTGCTGGCTCACTCCTAGTTCGGCCATAATCATTTTCTCGCCACGATCAATAAGTTTGTTGTTCGTTAGCTGCATGTCAACCATTCTATTTCCTTTCACATGGCCAAGCTTAATCATGGCAGCAGTTGAAATCATGTTGAGCACAAGCTTTTGCGCAGTACCGGCTTTCATGCGCGTACTGCCCGTAACAAATTCAGGCCCGGCTATAACTTCAACCGGAAAATCAGCATGATGTGCAACGGCTGAGTTTTCATTACACACAATACAGCCTGTGGTTATTCCATTCGCACGCGCACTTTGTAAACCCCCAATTACATAAGGCGTTCTTCCAGAAGCGGCAATACCGATAAGTACATCTTGTTGATTGATGGAATGTTCTTCCAAATCTTTCCAGGCTTGGGCAACATCATCTTCAGCATGCTCCACTGCTTTTCGAATAGCCGCATCTCCACCGGCAATTATTCCGATTACCTTTCCATGTGGCATACCGAACGTGGGAGGAATTTCAGAAGCATCTACAACGCCTAACCTACCGCTCGTTCCTGCTCCTATATAAAACAGTCTTCCACCCGACTGCATTTTCTCTACAACAACATGTACCAATGCTTCAATTTTTGGAATTACCTTTTCGATTGCAATCGGTACATTCTTGTCTTCATTGTTTATGTTTTTCAACAATTCCGCAACCTCCATTTTTTCGAGGTTGTTATAATGCGAGGAAGATTCTGTTGTTGACATTAATTTAAATCTTTTTTGTGATAAAGCGCAAGCCCGGCAATGGGTCCTTCCAAAATATTTTTCACCATGATACCTTTATCAATTGCCACCTGTCTTAAAATGTTGCTAAAGTAAAAAGCTACCGACCCTGTGAAATGAACCTTCAGGTTTTGGAAGTTTGGATACGCCATTACATTATTCTCATAGAATTCTGAGAAACTCATGTAAATCAATTTATAGCAATACTCTTCTTTAAGATGTTGAAAAATAAAACGAGTGAAGCTGGCTAAAAATGCACTTGGTTTTTCGTGCTGATAAATACGTTCCAAAAATTCTTCACGCGTCATAGAGAAACGCTCATGAAATTGCTTCGCCAATGTTTGCGGCATTTGGTTACGCAAATAATCAAACAAAAACTTTTTACCTATTGCCGTTCCCGATCCTTCATCCGCCAGTATCCATCCAAGGTTGGCCACGTTGTCTGTAATTTTATTTCCATCATACAAACACGAGTTTGAACCTGTGCCCATAATGCAGGCAATGCCAGGTTCATTATCGCACAACGCGCGAGCAGCGGCTAATAAATCCCAGCCAATTTCAATTTCAGCTTCCGGAAAGTAAGAATTAAAAGTAGCCTTAATTGTATCTTGATTTTTCTCAGAAGAAACACCTGCTCCGTAAAAGAAAACTTTTGTTACCGGTTCTTTAACCAGTGGCGTTACCATTTCTTGAATACCTTTCGAAAGGTTTTCAATAGGTTGATAGTAGGGATTGAATCCTGGGCCGTTGGCCTGAAGAATAGTAGAATCTTTTTGAATGAGTCTCCAATCGGTTTTAGAGCCCCCGCTGTCGGCAATGATAATCATGGTTGATGTTTAATGAACTCCGAAAGATAGTGGAGAATTTTGCCTCCGACTAATAGAAGGTTCAATTTATTAGTTTTCCAATTACTTTAAATTTTTCAAAAACCTTTTCGGTGTGCGGGGCATCCTTTAGTTCATCTGTTAAATCCTGACCGGCCCAATGTTCATAATGTTTTCCATCGCGCCACAATCGCGAAGCGGTAACTTCATAAATCAGGCCGTGAAGCGCTACCCAAATCTGAGGCTTGTCCTGACCATTGCGCAGTGCCAGTTGTGCTTTTGAATAAAGTGGAAGATCGGTTGTGCTCACTTTCCTGCCGTAAGCATTGTAAAGTCTTTTACTAACGTGTACAACAATTTCACAGGTGGTAAATCTGCTTCAATGCCAAATATCAGTTTAAGTTTTTCTACCAATATCATGATGGGTTTCATATTACCCGTATTGCGATTTACTTCCAATGCCTGCTGAATTATTTCAATATCACGATCACTTAGGTTAACTGCGTTTGCAAACGTAGGTGTATATTCTTCATCTACCAATGTAAAAACCGATTCAGCCGTTACCTCTTCTTGCTTCGCCAGTTTTACAACCGTTGTTCCGGCTACCACATCGCCAAGCCGTTGGCCTTTATTGCTCGAAGCGATCGTTACCATAGCCGGTGCGCCTTGCAATAATGTTACTTCTATTAATCGAAACAACCATCGCAAAAGGTAATTACCTATCGAGGGAGAAGTGCCATCTAACCGTACTACTTTAATTTTTCGCTGGCGCTTTCCCGGGCTTTGGCCATCCATAAAAATTTCGAATAATAAATGATATAAAAGATAAGGCATGGTAACCACAAGTTTATTGATCCAACTGGTATGGATGTTAAACTGATTGAAAACCACCCAACATAAACCCGCGTATGCACCAAGAATGAGGGCATCAATCAAAAAAGCAACAATTCTATCGCCAAGGCCGGCAAGCGGATAATCAATAACAACATTTTGCGTGGTGCGAACACGAACGGTGTACATCATAATGCTGGTTTATTTTTGCTATACTTGAAACCTAAATCTGTTCTCAAAATAATGCAATTAACATTACGAAACCTATTCACTTCAAGATTTACGTTGGTAGTCTTAACGGCAATAGTGTGTAGCTGTTCAACGCCAAAAGAATTACGCGATTATAGCAAGCTTTCGGATGAAGACTTACATCATGTAGCCGACTCGCTGGCGCATACTTATATTATTACAGACAGCCACGTGGACTTGCCGTATCGATTGAAGATAAAACACTTTCGATTGGAGAAAGAATATTTAGGCATTCCGATTAGCACAACAGAAGGAGACTTTGATTTTGAACGTGCAAAAAAGGGTGGGCTCGATGCACCGTTTATGTCAATATACATTCCATCATCGTATCAAAACAAAGATGATTTTGGCAAGAGCCTGGCTGACTCTTTAATAAACATGATCAATGGAATTGTTGATGCGCACCCAGATAAATTTTCACTTGCTACTTCTCCTCAACAAATTGAAGAAAATACAAAGGCCGGAAAAATTTCATTACCCTTAGGCATGGAGAATGGTG
>JBBRFY010000146.1:0-11719 GCA_038241205.1 Cytophagales bacterium | reverse complement strand
AAATCGTGGGAGGCGTTTGCTAAAGACAATGCAACCAGAATAAAGTAATCGATACTGAAAATAGATAGACACGAATTCTCTACACTTTTAAGATTAATTTTATCCAAAGAGAATACTCTCTATCCTCATTATAAACCACACATGAAACAGGTACTAATTATTTGCTTCACCAATTTAAAAAATGATGCTCGAGTAATGAGGCAAATTGGTTTTTTGAAAGATCAATATCAATTAACGGTCGCGGCTTTCGATGCCTACCCTGATGATCAATATCAATTCTTCAAGCTAGAGAAAACAAAGTTGACCTTCTTGCGCAAGGCCATTTGCTCATTCTTCTTATTGTTTGGTTTACACAATATTGCCTATAGAATACTTCATGATTACAAAAGGTACATTCCTGAACTCCAGGCAAAAGGATTTCAACTTATTGTTGCAAACGACATTGAAACGTTACCGATTGCGTATCAAATAGGAAACTCAAATACGAAGATTTTTTTTGATGCTCACGAATATGCACCCCGCCAATTTGAAGATCGACTCTATTGGAGAATTTTCTTTAAACGATTTAATGTTAACATCTGCAAGAAATACATTCCAAGGGTAGATGGCATGTCTACTATTAATGGCGGATTGGCAAGAGAATATGAAACTCATTTTAAAGTAAAGCCTATTATCATAACCAACGCTTCAAAGTATTATGATTTAGTCCCAACATTATTATCCAGTTACCCAATAAAACTGGTTCACCACGGCATCTTCACAATTTCGCGCAGCCCTGAGATAATGATTGATCTTCTATCTTTATTAGATGATCGCTTTACGTTGGATCTCATTTACCTTCTACCTGAAAATGCTTCCCCTAAATCAAAAGAATATTTTGAGGCTTTTAAACTCAAAGCGTTAGAAACCGGAAATATTAAAATTTTACCAGCATTAAAAAGTGATGAGATAACCACCACTCTTAATGCACATTATGATATGGGAATTATTTTAGTGCCTCCAGTGAATTTCAATTACGAAAACGGATTACCCAATAAACTTTTTGATTGCATTCAAGCCAGACTTGCAATGGTAGTTGGTCCACTAAGAGAGATTGCTAACATAACGAATCAATTTAAGATTGGTGTTGTGTCGGAAGATTTCACTGCTCAGGGAATGGCCAACGCATTGAACATGTTAACATTGGATGACGTTAATCAATTCAAACTGAATTCTAATGAAGCTGCAAGTAAATTGAATGCTGATTACAACAAATCGTTATTGTTAAAAGCACTTGATGAAATTATTTAAGGCTTACTCTTTATCTGAACAATGTCTTTTGCGGGATTTCCTACTACTGTTTGATTTACTGCAACTGGCTTTAACACCACAGCTCCCATTCCAACAACAGCATTATCACCAACGGTTATCTTGTTAAGCACAGAAGCAGAAGGCGATACCCAAACATCCTTACCTATTACACAACTTCCGGCAATCATTGCATTTGCAATAATGAGCGAGTTCTCACCAATCTCTACACCATGAGCAATGTGAACAAGGTTATCAATTTTGCAATTTCTTCTAAGAATCGTGCTTCCTAAAACTGCCCGATCAATCGTGGTATTGTTTCCAATCTCAACTTCGTCTTCGATAATAACATTTCCGATATGCGGTATAAATTGCAAGTTTCCAGATTGATCCCTCTCGTATCCAAAACCGTTACCTCCAATTGTATTGTTCGCGCCAATTTTTACACGGCTACCTATTATCGTTCCTTTCTTAATTACTGTATTTGAATCGATCGTTGTGTTATCTCCTACTACACAATTCTTTTCCAAAACAACTCCGGCATGAATGGTGACATTTTTTCCCATTTTAACGGAAGGATCTATTACACTTTGAGTAGAAATAAATATAGTTTCTTCTTCAACAAAAAAATCCTTTACGAGATTTAAAAAATAAAGCCTTGGGTTATTCACCAAAAGGTAAGTACACCCTTCATTCAATTTGTGTTTTCTTGAATTCTCACTACATACTACAATACCCATTTTTATTTTCTCGATGAGGTCTATATTCTTATCAGAGATCCATAAAATATCATTCTCACCAATACTCAAACTTGATGCCCCAACAATATTTTTAATTATCCGATCAACGCTACCTATTACTTCTATAGCAGGTAATTTATTCAGTATCGTTTTTAATTCTATTTCCACACCATTAAAAAATTAAGCGTATCACTTCAAAAGCTTCAGCATATTCGCTACCGATCTGTACACCTCGGGTTTTCGCCAGCGATTTCACAAATTCTTCAGACATATAATCACGATGCTGTTGCGATTTGTATTCTTGAAGAGCCTCAAACTTCTTTTCAATGTGATGTAAATTTAATTTAACAAAGCAGCTCGTGCTAAACGTAAGGTTGTTCCAGATCAACTCATATCCTAAAATGGTTTTTTGCTTAAAGGCCCGTAAACCTTCTTGCGCCACGGTGCTGTGATCTTGATGAATGTCATTTAAAGAAGGTAATAAAACCAAGTCAGGATTTATTTTCTTACGAAGATCAATTAGCACCTCAAGAATCTCTTGCCTTACATAATTAAGCTTTCTCACTTCATAATTATATATCAACAAATTTTCAGTTGGGATACCTAATTTGAGAGTAGCATTCTTCACCTCCGTCTTTAGGATGTCTTTTGGAAAGCCATCCGGCACGGATTTCTCGGCTGTTGAGAAGGCTGCATAGTAGACGTTAGCATTTGATTCGATCAGTTTCGCAATCGTTCCACCAGCACCCAGTTCTCCATCATCTGTATGAGGAGCTAAGACAAGTACGTTTCTAAATTTAGTTATGTCCATAGTAATCAAGACCAGAAATTTAAGAAATAAATTAGCTTAACCAGATGTTTTTAGAAAACTAAAGCAAGCAACATCTTAACAGAAGTATTGACTGTATCAAGACCAATGTATAATTTAGAAAATGAATTTCGATTTTGGCTTGCAAGAAATATTCCAAAGTAAGGTTTGTTATCATCATTCAAGTCTAAGCCGGTTGTTTGACTTGGTGTGTTTTTTACCTCGTAGAGCTGAACACCGTCAACCATCCCTTTAATGTTTTTTGCCTCTATTTTATGGTCACCATCTTGAAGAGACACCGTTTTACCTAACCAGCTTGTTGAATAAAGGTAAGTACTTACATCACCGATAGGAGCTCCAAAAAAACCCGCTTTGGATTTCCTACAAACTGGCCATTAAACTTATTGGGCGATTTGTCATGCACGATATTTCCACTGGTCTCGTTAAAATCCCAATACCCTATAAGTGCTGACTCATTTCCCTTAAGGTTGACACACATTGTTTTCCTGATTTCTTCCTGACTTAGAGCCTTATTCCATAACCGGATATCGTCAATAATTCCTGGAAAATTATAAGTGAAGCCATTCGATAAGAGATAACCTGCGGTCGAATGCCCTCCGGGAATATTTGAATTCATCGGGGAATTGGAATCTCTAGTAAACTCATTTCCGACATTTACGCCATTTAAGTAGAGATCAATATCAGAGACTGCTCTCACAACTGCGGTAGCGTGATTCCACCTGCTTACTGTGCCTGCCACATCCGCTTTTTTTCCCCTTCTAAAAGCTGGATTGTTACCTCCAAATCCCCGATCTCCGAAATCAATGTAATCGTCTACTCCATCAAACTCGATTGCTCGTCCTGACCCAACGTTATCAGTTTGAGCATACAGGGAGTTTGAATACAAAAGACAGAAAAGAACGGATACGATTAATTTTACTTGCTCCATAACCTATAATAAACCTCTCATTATTTGGAGCCTAAGGTAGTTCAAAAAGCGAAAGATGACTTGAAAAAAAATGTGAAGTTCAATCATTCTTAAGATAACGTTATTTTTTTTTCTTAAACAATTGGCATTAATCTATAAACTTTTCATAGAAATATTCAAGGTTAATAATCTGCCAAAGAATAGATGCATTATCTCTCGTTCCTGCCAAATGCTCATTCAGCAATGTTTGGACATAGGTAGCATTCAAAAGCTCTTCACACTTGAGATTTCCTTTTGACAACAACGACACCAACCTTTCTCGCAATTGGTTTTTAAACCACTCTGAATGACTTGTGTAACTTGTCTTCATCCACGGTTTATAATATTTCACAAGATGTTTCAATGGGCTTTTCATAGCAAGTGTGGCAACCTTGTTTTCGATTATCTTTAATTCATACCTTGATTTGGACGCATTGATTTTCAGTCCATATCCCTGTCTTTTTATTTTGCTAAGTTCGGGGAACAAATTCGAAAACGCATTTCTATACATGTACTGATGTTCCCGATACACAATGGGAAGCTGCCAACCAAAATCGAATACATCATTATCGTATGACAACATACGCGTCTCTGAAGATAGATTGAGCACGATATTTCCTCCAAGGGTTCCCCTACGACCATGCTCATTCATTAATAGCCGGTAGTAATTATGAAGGGGATGATACGCTTTGTTACAATATTTCTGAGGTTCAATTTTATACAGCCCCTCCATTTTCTTATACACGTCAGCACGAAAGAGCTGGCTTACTTGCCGCTGATCATATATTTTAAAAAGATTGATCAGAGTGTCATCTGAAGTTTGCCTCGGTTTTACATTTTGCTGCAAGGTCCGTACCCTACTTCGCCAGAGCGTGCTGCCGTAAAGTGCATCACACATTTGTGAGGCGGCAATTATTTGACTCTTATCAGAGAAATAATTTAATGGCTCAAAAATCTGTAAAGGCCCACTGATAAATGACATAGCATCAGAGTAGTAACTAAATCGGCTTGCTGCATCCCATACTTTTTCTGGGTGTATGTCGAATTTGAAATGTGGAAATTCTAAAGCACGCGCAACCTGCTCTCCATAAAGTTGATCTTCACTTTCATCAGGACCCATAGTAAAGGAAAGCAAGTTTCTTAAACCAATACGATGATAAAGAGCTGCTACGTACCGAGAGTCAAGCCCACCGCTTAATGGAAGCAAAATTTTATTAGCGTTTCCTGATTGTCGTTGTGACGCCTGTATAAGTATTTGTTCCAGTTTTTCCCGCAGCTCATTATCCTTCTGCTTACGTATGCTTTGTTTACAATACACATCTTCAGTATAAGAGTATGACCAGTACTCTGTTTTCTGAAACGTGTTTTGATTGTACTTTAATATGGTAGCCGGGGGCAGAAGAAAAATTCCTTCAAACAACGTTTTATTACCAAACAGATGTCCAAAACTAAACAGCTCAGCTATGCCATGATGATCTATTTTCTTTTTTACATTATCCTTTAAAAGCGCTTTTACCTCCGATGCAAATAATAGCCTGTTATTATTTTGTGTATAGTAAAGAGGATGTGTACCAAATCGATCGCTAATCAAATATGTTGTATTCGACTCATTGTCGTGTAATGTGGCTGAGAACTGTCCATTGATTTTAGATAAAATTTCCAACCCGTACTTTTCAATGAGGTTTAAAAAAAATACTGCACTCTCTTTGATCACTCCTGTTTGCACATCTTTTGCCGAAAATATCTCGCCACAAAATAACAGCGAGTATTTTGCATTAGCCGAATGCAAAGGTTGTTTAGTAGTGTTAATGAAATTTAAGTGTACCCGGGACAGGTGCAGTCCTTTATTAATGTAACTCTCTGTTACATAATTTAAATGATTCATCGAATTATACATGGAGATGAGAAGTGATTCTTCGTCTCTGTCTGAAATCAGTCCCGCTATGCCAGGCATAATCTTTGAAAAATAGAATTAAAATTAAACGTCAGTATGGATTTGTGCACAGTATGATGGCGACCTTTGTAAGCACCGAAAAAGTTAGTTGCAATTATAATTGAATATTGTAATTTACTGAATTCAAATATAGACTTTATTTACTTCGAATTTTGATCACCAGAAACTTCATCAAGACTTCGTTCATTTACACCGTGGCAGGCGCGTTGCCAATGACAAGTGCTGTCATTCTTCTACCGTTTTACATTTACTATTTACCCACCGATGTTTACGGGGTGCTGTCGCTATACCTTGCGTTTTCTTTATTCATACAAATTTTAGTAACCTATAGTTTTGATTCTTCAGCCTACATTCATTTCCATGACTTTAAAAATAATCCTGAGAAACTATCGTCTTTCATAAGTTCAGCTTTTATTTTCATGCTCTTAATAGGAGCAGCGGTGGGGTTGATTTCAGTTGTATTGGGTGATCTTCTTTTTAATTTGATTCTAGAGGATCCCAAAATTTCATTTTATCCCTTTGGCATTATGGCCGTTGTTATTGGAATCGTACAGGCTTTGAACAAGGTTTACAACAGCATTTTACAAAGCAGTGAAAAAGAGGTGCTCTATTTATACTCAAACTTATTCTACTTTTTACTCGTGGCAGGACTTTCAGTAGCAGGGCTTTCTTTGTTTCCTGGAACATTGGTTGGCCCGTTAGGAGGCAGACTATTAGCAGGAATAATTATTGCAGGTTGGACATTGTATCGCGTTTTTAGGGAATTTGGTTTCCGCTTTAATTTTCCAATTCTAAAATCAACCTTTGGCTTCAATCACTTCACCTTTGTACATCAGGTTGAACAATGGGTTATCAACTATTTTGATCGCTTTTTGTTATTGTTTTTCCTTCCTCTTTCTACTATTGGTGTTTACGATTTTACAATTAAGTGCTTAATCGCTATTGATTTTATTATGAATAGCCTGCACAGTTCGTTTTATCCAAAAGTAGTGAGCACCATTACTGCTCAAGAAACTAAAGGATCTACTCAGGAATTAAACAGATACTATTATGGGTTGGTGTCTATTGTAATGATCGCGGTTAGTTCATCCATCTTGGCGCTGCCTATAGTTCTTGATATTTTTAAAAGCGATAACGGATATCAGGAGGCTGTAGTGTACTTTCCATACATCGCTATAACCTACCTTTTAAAATCGATTCGATATTATTTTGCGATACCTTACGGAGTATTGAAATACACTAAACCTCTCCCCTTCATTTCATTTTTCATCTCCGTAATTAAAATTGCTTGCATGTTACTCCTTGTAAAAGAGTATGGCATTTATGGAATAGTAGCATCCGCATTAGTCAGTTCGGTAATCGAGATTTGGTTACTGAAATATATACTCACTGAAAAATTTCGGTTTCAGTTCAATCCTTTTAAGTTGATGGTAGCACCAGTCTTGTTGCTTGTGTTAGTGTTATTAATGGAGCCCTTTGTGCCTCAGGATTTCAAATTATTACTTCACTTTTTCTACCTGATTGTAACAGGAGTCTTTTTATTATGGGTGTATCGAAATGAGTTGAAACTATTTAAGTATCCCAAAATATTCAATTAACTAAATCACTTATCTCCGGCTAGTTTACCTATTGCTACTATTGATGAAGCGTATGTAAAATTGTAGCTGGGCTCTTGCCCCATAATATTCTTCACTTTCTTAACGATTAACTCTGCTGTTGTTAATGGAATTCTGTTTACAAAATAAAACTCTTCAGGTATTATCCCAGCTGCACTCATTACACTCGCCAAGGTATAAGGAGTAAACCAAAACTTGTGATCGCTATTGATCACTTCTTTGCTTGCGTTCGAGTTTCTGAAGTTTGATTGAGTAAATGCGTTGGGAACAGTAATGATTATTTTGTCAATGCATTCTCCATAGCTATTGCGAATTGACTTCAAAAAATCCATCGGATTACTAATGTGCTCCAACAGTTCTCCAAGAATAGCATAATCCCATTTATGTTTATTGATTTCAGGTATACTTCCCTTCATCATGTCGGCTATTATAATGTTGTTAATGCCGTATTTATCTTTTACATAATTGAGCGTATCCACATTGATGTCAATTCCTAAACAAGCATCGCACACATCGGTAAGTTCTTTATGAAGCCATTGCTTCATTCTGATCTTATCATCGATCAACTCTTTGTGATCAAGGCAGCCCATATGAACAATTCGCTTACCCTTTGACAACTGACAGAGATAGGGCACCCGCTTTTGAATAGCATCATAGAAGTCGATGGGTAAGGTAAATGCGTTGGTAAATTCTTTCCCCACTAGGTAGGGCTTACTATTTTCAGGTAATATCATTGCTACAGTGTTGAAAGAAGATGCGCAAAATTAGAAAAATTTTCTGTTGCCTGATACTGTGTTTCCCAGCTTTTCCGGGCGGCTTCTCTCATCGTTTTTATTTGGTTCGGCCGCATTGCAATAAACTTCAGAACATGGCCGGCAAGCACCGTTGGAGAGGTCTCATTTTGTTCAACTAGTATCCCTACTGAATCATTCACAATTTCTGAAACACCGCCCGTATTAATACCTAAAATTGGTATACCAAAGGATTGTGCCTCCATCATACTTACAGGAATACCCTCGTACGAACTTGTATTAATGAACAGGTCTATATAATGACTTGCATAAAAAGTTTGTATTTCTATTGAGGAAAGAGTCCCTTTAAACGTTATCGCCAATAATGGATTTTGGCTGGCAATGGCTTTCGCCTTTGTCTCAATTTCCGTGAAGAGTGGACCTCCTCCTAAATGTATCCACTGAATGGGTTGATCCTTTATTAACGCTAACATCTCCACTATCAACTCTATTCTCTTAACAGAAATCATGAAAGAACAACTTACCAATGTAAAAGAAGCATCATTCTTTTTTACTGAATTGCTCATTGGTGCAGGCGTACCTAAACGCTGAACAATCAGTTTATGATGAATGTGTTCTGGCAATTGAATGCGTAAATGATTCATAGCATGAGTCGATATTGGAAAAACAAAACTCAATCTACTAACTATAGTTTCTCTAAAGCTGAGGTAGTTATTTGCATTTCTTTCTTCATATACATCACCACCATGAGCTCTTGCGATCGTTGAGACTTTAAGATTGGCACTACTCTTAACTAAAGTTGTGGCGAGCGCAGAATTGTTTAGCCAATATGAATACAGCAAAAGCGTGCCCTTCATGTTTTCTTTTCGAATTATCCTTTTTATATGATACGCTATTGTAAATGCTTTAATCATTTCATGAATAGCAATTCGAAATTTTATGATGGATACTGATTTCTTGTTTGCTCTAAGGTTTCTGTACTCGTTAATTAAGTAGTTGATTAGAGTTGGAAAGTGAAGTGTCATTTGTAGTAAGGCTCCTACTATTTCTGCCAGAGTACTTGTGGGATTTATCCTGTAATTTTTAAATGTATAATTTCTGAAAGTATCAGCATTCGTATTTTTTGATAAGACGATAACCTTATCAAAATGTTGTTGCAAATACGGAATTTCATAATCTACAAAAGATTCAGCTCTGCCATGAGGATAATGGTTTGTGATCAGAATAAGATTACGCGTTTTCAAATAAGGGATTATTGAATTTAATAATTGTGCCGATCTTATCCGTACTGATTCTTTATAAGAATTTAAAAAGAACCCAATTCAGTATTTATAATCAAGCCACTGAAATGAACAGTAATCACAAGAATTTTCCTATTATGCTATTTTGAATTCACGCTCTTACCTTCATAATACTGCTCCATAACATACTTGATGGATTTGTATGAATGCTCCAATGCATGATACACTTCTTTTCTATTCATCCAACGAACCTCTTCAATATCTTCTTGCGTTTGGGGTTTCATTCTTGCATCATCTACAACGTCCATTACATACCAGCGCGTTTTTTTTAGCATAGCACGTTTGTTCATCGTATAGGTATGCCACGTGGTGCAGATTTTTTTGCCAAGCTTAACGCTCACATTGCATTCCTCTTCTACTTCACGAGCTGCAGTTTGTTTCGACTTCTCCCCTCTCTCTTGTTTTCCTTTCGGAAGATCCCATTTTTTCATTCGATAAATCATCAGAAATTTTTCTTTCTTTCGCACTAAACCACCTGCTGCCTTCACTATTTTGAATTTACCTCTTAGATATTTTTTAACGCCATCATAATCAGTAACCGATACAAGCAATGAAAATAAATTGGTGGGAGTTTTAGAGTTGAGAAAACCCAACAATTCGTCAAAATGATCGGTGGTGGCACGCTTCACCCACACATGGTGAATCAATTTGGCTTGGGTGATCGGCTCTTTGGCTGCATCAATCGTAAAATTAACGCAGCTAGCATCTACAACTTCATCGGCTTTTAAAAGTCGAACAGGGATATCGTTGATAAATAGGATCATGTTGGCTTGCGTAGAGTTAAATCCGTAGCTACAAAAGAATAAATAATTTAGAAGGACGCAAGGACATTTAATGTTTTTTGCGCTTGGATATTGATTTTCTTTTTTACAGCGCCAAAGAAAAAATACAAACCGCAGAGAACTCGGAGTATCGCACAGAAATTCGTAAAAGCATTCGGTATTTTTCAGCTACTATGGAATCTGAACGAGTAAATTTTTGGTCTTCTCTGCGCCCTCTGCGGTTTTTGGCTTTAATTCTCCAGCGAAACAAAGCTTGAAAAAATTAAATGCGTCTTTCTCATCCTAAGCCTTACATTTTTTTCCAGACAAGATTTTAGTTTTAACTTTCGCCCACTATGCCCATTATAAAAGTTCAAGAAGAAACAGCCGCTGGCGTTGCCGAAATGCTGTTACAAATTCAGGCGATAAAATTAAATACTGAAAAACCATTCACTTGGAGTTCAGGATGGAAATCGCCCATCTATTGTGATAATCGCCTCTCGCTTTCGTATCCTGAAATACGCAGAAGCATTCGTGATGGCCTCGTACAAGCTATTAAAGAAAATTTTTTTACAGTAGAATCGATTGCCGGAGTAGCGACAGCTGGTATTGCACAGGGAGCGTTGGTTGCTGAAGCGCTGAATCTTCCTTTTCTCTATGTTCGGCCAAAGCCAAAAGATCACGGCATGGAGAATTTAATTGAAGGCAAAATTACGCGCGGTCAAAAAGTAGTAGTGGTAGAAGATTTAGTCTCAACGGGGGGAAGTTCATTAAAATCGGTTAAGGCTTTGCGCGATGCCGGCTTCGAGGTGTTGGGCATGGTGTCCATCTTCAATTATGGATTCGACATTGCTACCCGAAATTTTTATGATGCCAACACCTCTTTAATTAGTCTGAGCGATTACAGTCAGTTGCTCAACTATGCCCTAGACAAACGATACATCAGTGATGCGCAACTTACTTCCTTAAAGGCATGGCGTGTAGATCCTGCTACTTGGAAAGGATGATAGGTGTTAAACGTTAATTGTTAATAGTTGAAAGCCGCTTTCTATTTAAGATTTTAGGGAACGTTATGTATTGGTATTGGTCACTCTTCTGATAGAATAAATATTGACTTTACAACGGAGCAAGAAAAAATCAGGGGAAAATAAAGTCAAAAGTTAAGATGAAAAAGAACGGAAAATTTCAGCGGCTTTGGAAAAAAATGAAGAGGATATTCATCCTTCTTTTTATTGCTCAACTACTTTATATCGTTGCACTAAAATGGATTAATCCTCCCTTCACCATTACCCAATTAGTAAGTTTGGTAAGCGGCTACGGATTGAAACGTGATTACATTAAATTAAAGGAGATGTCGCCCAATGCGCGACTTGCCATAATTGCACATGAAGATCAATTGTTTCCCGATCACAATGGCTTTGATATTAAGAGTATTGAAAAAGCATTAACCTCGCAGAAAAATAAACGCACACGCGGTGCTTCCACCATTAGTCAGCAGGTTGCAAAAAATGTTTTTCTGTGGCAAGGCAGAAG
>JBBRFY010000145.1:0-11845 GCA_038241205.1 Cytophagales bacterium | reverse complement strand
CGTCTTATACCCCAACGGATGAGGCCGTTGTCATCGGTTACAAATTGCGCAGCCTCCTTTGCATGTACCTCAGTCGTGATAGACAGGGCTATACCACGCTCAACGCCCGGCTCTTTGAATCCTATCATAAATGCATATCGTTTGTTTGCTTTCAATTTTAATGGGGTATCAAATTTACATTTGAAGTAACGCAAATGTCCTTCTTGGATGCCGAATGCCTCGCTACTTTTTTTTGGATGACCCGGTTTCGTAGTCGGTAGAACATTCGGAAAGATGCCGCCATCGTAGCGTGTTATAAACGTGTACTGATCGCCTTCGATATAGTCATCACAGCGATTGAATTGATGATCAAATCCGTGTGTGGCGCGTTCGCCTTTAGTAGTCCCGTTCTCGTTGATGTGAAGGTTGTTCGTTTTTACTTCATAAAATACAATAATCAGTTCTGCTCCAATAGCACCGCGAAGCAACGCGCTTTCACCAAGCGAAGTGCGAAGCACCAACGCATCGATCATGACATCGTTTCCCTTTGGCACATTAAACACCTGCCCCATGTCGCGGTTACGCTGAAAGTATCCGAAGCCATTGCTGTCCTGACTTCCTTTCCAAACCAAGTGAGTTTCGTCTGTATTGCGAAAGCTGGTGTTGCCATGGTTCACTTTTTCACTAGGGATATGTTGGTATAAACCCTTTACCAAGTTCATGGATTTATAGTCATACGCTTTCCCTAAGTCTTGAATGGTAAATGAGTTCTGCCCCACGCAAGCAACGGTTGCGGACATACATAAGATAAGGTTTATCAAATAAAGTATTGGCTTCATTTTCTGTGCTATTTTCTAATGGATCGTTACCAAACAACCTATGTTGAATGGATAAAAAAAAATATTTCCTTCTTGAAAAATTGTAAAGAGGTATTTTATAAAAGAAGATGGTATACATCCTTATCTTAAAACTTAAAGGTAAAATTTTGTCGCCAAATGAGCTAAATTAAAATAAACCCGGGCAGCAAAGCCACCCGGGTTCAAATCATTAGTATAGTATGTGCTTCTTATTTGATGATCAACTTTTGCACTTTATGTTGAGTGTTGGTTTGGATATGAATGTAATACATACCAGCATCACGAAGTCCCGTTTCTGCAACAGGCAACTCGATGATAGACACTTCATCATAATGTCTACTGAAAATTACTTGTCCGTTCACACTTAGCACACGTACTTCTCTGGCTACATCTGAACCCAGATCGATGGTCAATACCTGACCAATGGAAATTGGATTGGGATAAATCACAGAAGTGGAAGTCTGCTCTTCATTATTCGATAATCGAGCCGTTGTACTATTAGACGCTTTCAAACCTTCAGCACATTTCTCTTTCACAATCACTGCATCTACCCATACATCATTAGCATTATTGCCAACGAAGAAATCAACTCGAGCATTACTGTTGTTTTGATTCATGGTGAATTCCAATGTGTAATCTTGAACAGCGGTAGTCAAATTCACATTTTGAGAAAGGAAATTCGTCCATGGACTTACATTTCCCAATACACCTACTCGCATGGTTCTAGACCCATCCGATTTGGCTTTGAATATAACCTGATAGGTTTTTCCACTAGTCAAAGCACTCAAGTTGGAATACAATTGTACATCTGAATCAGCAGCTGCACCATTGGTAATGGTCACTTTAGCAGAATTAGTTCCAGAAAGACCTGCGCCAGTAACAACAGCCAAACTTGCATTGGCACTTGCTCCTGTATTCACATAAAACTGCCAGTTAGTCGTTCCACTATCAAACTCACCATTACTAACAATACTTGGGTTAGTACATGGCGCTGATACATTTACAACACAGGTAGCAGTCTTACTTCCACTCACTGTAGTTACGGTGATAGTTGCAGACCCTGCCGCTACTGCCGTCACTAAACCAGTGCTATTAACTGTAGCTATTGCCGCATTACTTGATGACCAAGTTACACTTTTGTTGGTTGCGTTTGAAGGCAGAACAGTCTCGTTCAAATCTACAGTTCCTCCAACATTCATATTGGCACCAGGGCAACCCACAATCGACACGCTCGTAGGAATAATATCAGACGAAACGCATTTTTCTCTAACGATTACACCATCAATCCAAACATTCGCTGAATTGCCTCCCAAAAAGAAATTAAGGCGTGCATTGGTGTCTGTTGTAGACATGGTCACTTCAAAAGAATAATTTGTAACTGCTGTAGTAAGATTCATCGTATGCTCACCATAGCCAGTCCACGCACCGCCTTCCAAGTGCAATTGCACTCTCATGGTTCGGTTAGATGCTGCCTTGGCTTTGTAAATTACCTCATACGTTTTTCCGCTCGTTAGGCTCACGTGATTCCAAAACTGAATATCCGAGTTTCCGACAGTGCCACCATTGGTTATACTAATCAATGCTGAGTTCGTTCCAGAAAGCCCTCCATTATTTACTACAGATGAAGTAGCGGATGAACCATTTTGACCTGAATAAGTAGACCAGCCAGTAAGCGCATTGTCAAACTCTCCATTTGATACCAAATTTGCATTGGTGCATGAGCTTCCTCCACTTACCGTCACCGCACATGTAGCTGTTTTACCTCCACTCACTGTAGTTACGGTGATGGTTGCAGAACCTGCAGCCACAGCAGTCACTAAACCAGTGCTACTCACTGTAGCTATTGATGTATTACTAGATGACCAAGTAACATTTTTATTAGTGGCATTAGATGGAGATACAGTTTCATTCAGATCAACTGTAGCACCTATCGCCATACTGCTACCGGGGCAACCCGAGATCGATACGCTCGTAGGAATCACCGCGGTAGTACTAGATGGAGACAGTACACTTCCGGGAATTACTTCAGATGGGCTAGCACCTGCGCCATCGCTTGGTTTTCTCCAGCCTACTGCAAGGTTATCTCCGCCTGTGCCTTCTTTCATCAAGGCTTCTATGTAGTAGCTTTGACCTGCCGTCAATGAAATCGTGGTAGATTTCTGACTTGTGAATTTATTCCACTCACGTGAGCTAGTCCAAGAAGTGTGGCTTGCTATTTTTACTTTGTTGGTTTCACTAGAGGTGGTACTTAACCATAGTTCTACCCCATCATCTCCTGCTATCCAGAAAGTATATGTACCTGTCTGTGGCGCACAAATAAAGCCGCGTACACGTAGACCATAATTATCACCTGCGTCCGTTGGCGCTTCAAAAGAAGTCAACTGAGACGTAGAAGATGGACTGTTTGGATAGATAGAAGCTCCTGTCAAGTCTGAAATTGACGTTCCTGTAATTGCATCGTATTTCTCTTTAAGGATTGTACCTGAAGCAGTGCAACCACCTGTAGGTGCGCTTACTGTCACCGCACATATAGCTGTTTTACTACCACTCACTGTAGTAACTGTAATCGTTGCTGTACCTGCTGCAACGGCCGTTACAAGACCTGAACTACTTACGGTAGCTACAGAACTATTGGACGAACTCCACGTTACGGATTTGTTTGTAGCGTTGGAAGGCAATACAGTTTCATTTAAGTCAACTGTGCTCCCGATAGCCATATTAGCACCAGGGCAGCCAGAAATAGAAACACTAGTAGGTATCACATCGGCCACTGTAGTAATTGGTCTTCTGATAGCTCCTGCACCAGCAGTAGAGGCATAGAGATATTTTGTACCACCGGTTGTAATTACCCTTGCCCCTGTAAGTCCACCGAAGTGTACATCGCCAGACCAATCTGCCCAAGTAACGCTACCATTGGAAGCAATCGTACCTTTGTAGATACCATACGTTTGTTGCATTCTGTGATCATAATAAACAGCAAACATGGTATTTCCATCGCCTGCTACGCCTCCTTTACTAGTGAAACGGTAGTCAGAAGCAATTTGATTATACCAGCTTGGCGTATTGATGCTTTTTGCTATTGCGGGAGTCATCGCTGTGGTGAAACTTGAGCCGCCATTATTGGAAAGCATGTATTTGTATTCACCGCCAATGTTTGCAGCGTAAGCCACCATTACCTGACTGCCATTCATCCAAGCGTAGCAATCAGAATCCCATCCACTACCAGCCTGAATCAACTGAAGACTCCAAGTGCTTCCGCTTTTGGATGCCTTATAAAGACCTTGATCACTTCCAATCACACTCGTGAAAAAGAAAATGTCTGCATTGGTGGGGTGAGGAGCGATGGCTCTGATCCACATTCCTTTTCCACCAATAAATTGAAGGTTCGAAGTGCCATTTGCGGCAGCCCCTAAATCATCAATCATATATAACCCTTCATTATTCACACCGAAAAAGACACGGTCTTTCTTGGCAGGCGAAACTGCCAGCTCTCTATATCTTCCTTCATTGGAATTTAGTCCAGCATCGTATCCTTTGTCCGAACCTGGTACTTTCACCCAAACATCGGCAGGGCTCTTGTTTATGAGTTTTTTCGTGTAGATGGCTGACTGACCCCAATAACACGCACCGCCATAGCAATAATTAGAACCAACCACTACGGCAATGTCGTTACCGCCACCGTATCCAATATCTACCGCTTGAACATCAGAAACGTTATTAGCCCATCTCATTTGAATATTGCTCCACGAGAATCCACTATCCCAGCTTTCTACAAATCCATTATCTGCCATACCTTGAACGACATAGTTGTCTTTCGCAACTACATCGTAGGTGTACGTACTTGCAGTACCCTTGCTCGAATAAGTAGGAGTACCTCCTACATTAAAATTTGGGTTTGGAGTAGAATATTTGTTATTCCAATTCCATCCCCATGTAGATCCGTCTGGAGTTGCTTGAAAAATGGTTTGGTTGGAAGTAGACCAAAGGGCACGACTCCAAGAAGGTGGTGTGTAATGTGCCACACGTGGGTTCGGGTCTGCCTGATCCCATCCTGTATCATATCCTGTCTTTCCTTCCCATATTTTTTTCCAAGAGTAGTTGGAAACACTATTTCCGCTCCAATTAAAAGTACCTTCATACAAACCTGGTCTATCTCCAAGTACGGCCATGGTCACTTTGTGCGTTGTGCCATTGTCGCGAGGATCTACTTCAGGATACCAATATTTGGCATTGTCATCAACTCCTGACATTTTCAATTGCCAGCTGATGCTGGAAGTGCTTGTTACATACAGGTCATAATTAAAAGTACCATATAGGTACTGACCATTGGCACTAAGAGACACTCCAGAGTTTGCGCCAGGGTTGTTGTTTAAAGGAAACCAACTTGCTCCCCCATTTGTGCTTTTGTAAACACCTTGCGAAGTTCCCATATATACATTGTTCGAATTTGTTTTATCAAATTGAATAGTATATACATTTCTTTCTGCAGTTTGATTGTCTGTAATATTGATGGTTGTCCAAGACGTACCACCATTTGTAGAACGATACAGAACCACCGGACCAGTTTTTGATAAGGAAAAAGTATTTGTGAAATCACCGTCATCTCTCCAACCCACACCGGCAATCACATTGTTTTGATTGTTTGGGTCAACAGCTAAGGCTGCTACCGACATGTTTTTAGATTGAGTAACAATACTGAACGTATTGCCCCCATCAGTAGAAACCTCTAAACCGAATAGCGTTCCAACAAACATTTTGGAGGTATTGCCATAAGGAACTGCTAATGCATAGGCCCTGTTTTGTTTCAAATTTCCCTTATGATGCCAAGTGTTACCATTATCGGTACTTTCATAAAATCCTTCCATATCGGAAAGCACAAAAACGCGGTTCGGAGTATTAGGGTCGCATACAATATCTTGTACCTGGCCTCCCGCCCCCGGATTGATTGATTGCCATTGACCTTGTGCAATCGTTGCCGAAAACATTCCAAAAAACAGAATGGCGGCAAGGATGTTAAAACGTGTAATAAATTTTTCCATAAGCTTTACATTAGTTAAGGGTTTATTAAATCGATCCCTCACATGTCGTGAGGTTTTGTAAAAGCAAAATTATGGAGACGTGACTGTGAAAAAGTGCGATTTTATAAAAAGTCAGTAATTACCTATCGGCAGTGCCAACGTTTGCGATGTCTCAAAAAAATGCGCGTTTTTTGTCAATCACATTTAAAATTTATGACTGCACTGAGTAATTCGCAAAATTATTCTACTGATTCGTAAATAATAAGCACGGAAAGAAAAAAGCTAATGCCCAACATTGGTTAATTCTTGAAATTTTCTTGGGGTCATTCCGGTAAGCTTCCTAAAATTTCTATAAAAAACAGATTCGGAATTATAGCCACATCGAATGGCCACAGAAAGATTTTTTTCTTTTGAATCCTTCAGTATTTTTTTTGCCAATTCAATTCTCGCGGAGTTCATGTAATCCCAAAAGGACATTCCAATCGATTCATTCAATATTCGGGACATTAGGTGATGTGGTACACCAATCATATCCGCCAACGACTCCATATTAATATCGGGTTTCGCAAACACTTCTTCTTGATTCATTAACCTCTTCAGCTCTTGTATTTTTTCATCGTATTCAGAAATATCGTGTGTCTGTTTTTGTTGGATCTTATGCGATGAAAAAACGTTTTGTGTTTTAAAAGCTAGAAAGATAGTGGCTACAATTACGTAAACGTTGCACGCCAAATACAGCATCTGAAACATAAACTCTACGTGCGCCTCCGTAATTAGATTAATCAAATACACTTTCATATGGATCACTACAACCACGGAATTAATACCTTTCAAAATAAGATATCCGATTAATGGTTTGGTGAAAATGCTTGGCGTGTAACCGTCATTTTGTTTGATCTTATAATACGTATATCCGAAATAGAAAAAGCACGATGCTCCGCAGAGTATTAGCCAAATCAAATTGGATGAGGTAAATAACCAATCGAACATTTTGAATGGTTGATTGGGCAAAACGATAAACCCAAAATAATAAAATAAAAAAATAATAGGTAGCGCACCGTGCGCCAACATAGCACGCCAGCTTAATCTGGTCGATATACTCCATAGAAAAGAAATGAAAATAATTGGGCCATATACTAGATTACAAAATTCATACACAAACATGAGAATTATAAAATTATCAGCCATTCCATGAAAATGTGTGAATACTAATTTTAATATGGACTCGATACAGATGAGCAGAAAAATTAAACCATATAACAGCACAAAATCTTTGCGCTTCATTATAAAAATTGCGACTGCAATGACAAAGGTTTGGACAATCGCCCACACGTATAAACTTTGACTTATAAAGGTTAGCGTCTCCATTTTGTTGAGCGAATTGAAACTCGAATTTTAAATAGTTCGGTAGTTGGTCTGGAATTTAAACCGGCTCAAAAATAGATTTTAAAATTTGACCCCGCCAAAAAGAAGTATTCTAAAATCACGTAACCCTCTGTGCGTCAAGCGAAAGAAATTAAAAATAGCAACGTGTTTTGCAATTAAATTTTAATCTGAAGAAGCAAAACGTGTTACAGTTGAGCAGTTCGCGGGCTTGAATAATAGCCAGTAAAAAAGAACGGGGGCTTTCTAACGATAGAAATTTATAACGTTTGTAATGCTCTCCAAACCTTTAAATATGCCGAGTAAAGTAAGTTCGAGATAACACGCACTTTTAAATTCACGGCAGTATTTCTTCGAAAGCATGAAGTTGAAAATTCTACCCGCAAATTAATTCACGATATACGTGTAGGCTACTCTTTATTCAGCACTACTTGCTTTACTTTATCCAAATATCCATATCCCCAACGAAGGTCTGGCTCAAGGTAGCTTCCTTCTACCCATTCATTCCAAGCGTTAACAATTATAAGTTGTGGCCGGTCCGGTCGTGCATTAACAAACTGTTTTGCTTTGATGAGGCCTGCACCAAAACTCTCTGGCGTATTGTTGAAATGAATAATTTTTTCCTTGCTCATATCGGGATAGCGAGGACTTGTATCCCATCCGACAGATACACACGGTATCACAGGGATTGTCATGATACTGTCCCAGACGCTTCTCAGTTTTATGCCGTTCGCCAAATAAGGAATATAATCTTCTTTGCGAAAGTTATCGCCTGCCATGTTGTACATGGTGGTGCTATTGGCTCCCAACATCGAAGCGATTTCGTTCACGTTCGTAAAGCCTTCACCATAATTAGGTTGTAAGTGCGCATATTTTCCAATCATTTGTAAATGAAGTCCATCGAACCCCGCTTTGATAGTCTCTTTTCTTAAATATTCCAAAGCATCGCGCGCACCTTCCAAGCTTCCAAAACTTTGCACTAACTCATCCAGATTGTATAGGGAAAAAACGGGTTTGTTGTCAATTTTATAATAGTTAGGCTGACTGAAATAGTTGGTAATAACGCGATCGACAATCTTCTCAAAATCTGGTTTGCTCACATTACCTTCCCAGAGTAGCGAATCGGTTTTGTATCGATATGGATTCCACATGTTACCGGGCACATCATGGTTGGCCCACATGATGTAAAATTTCATTTTGTCCTTATTCTTGGCTTTTAAAAAACCATCGTTCAATGCGTCTTCCAAAAAAGGTGCGCCATCATACCAATACCAATCGAATATAAAAACATTAACGCCATGGCTGGTGGCAGCGTCAATTTTCATTTCCATTACAGCAGGGTCATCATCCATTAAATATCCCCACAGTGGTTGGCGTGGCTGGTTGTGGCCTTCAAAGCGAGGTGTCCCTTTCTTAATTATTTCCCACTCTCCAATCCCTTCGCGCCATAATTTCTCGCGGCTGCCCTTTTCATCGTGGCAAGAGGGCCAGATATACGCAGCTACATCAACGCGTTGCGATTTTGAAGTTTGTTCATTCTCTATTCTTTTCTGTTTCAAATTTTGAATGCATCCTGTACAGATTAGCAACAGGAAAAGAGAAAGGTATTTTAGCTTTGTCATTTTTGTGATATCGTTTTAGGTAAGCAGATATTTCGTTGTTGATAATTTTCTATAAAGGTTTTACGGGTATTTTTTTATGAGTTCCTTTCAATTATGATGCATAAAAAATTACGCGTATTAATTCGAGACCAGATGTTTATTAGTTGAAGTAACTTTTTCTATACTGTAACGGTGAAAGCTTGTTGATACTTTTAAACTTTCTGTTGAAATACGATATGTTATTATAGCCACTGGCATAACACGCTTCAGAAATTGTCACATCGTTTTCGAGTAACAATTTACAAGCGTGGCCTATCCGTAACTCATTTAGAATTTGGGAAAAGGTTTTGCCAGAACTCTTTTTTAGAAATCTGCAAAAGGATGAGATATTCATGTTCACTAAGTTGGCGACTTCAGTGATTTGTATTTCCTGTTTAAAATTTGTCAATAAAAATTCATACACTTTATTAATGCGTTTTACATCTTCGGGCATGCAGTTGTTTTTAAAACTTCGGCTCGACAAAAGTTGATAATCTTCAGAAAGAGAAATTGAGTGAAGAATTTTAACTAGACAAATCGCTCGCTCAAAACCTCGTAGCGCAACCATTTTTTCCATTTCCAACGCTACTCTCTTTTGAGTTTCACCTACGATCTTCATCCCTTGTTTACTTTTTTCTAGGAGCTTTTTAATGGATGACATCTCGGTGAGATCGAAGAAACCTTTCCCAAAACCATCTTCCAGAAAATGTACTACAATGGCACGCACATTTAATTCAGGATTACCTTGATAATAGACTTCATCATTTTTGTAAAAATGGGGTAGGTCGGGGCCTATCAAAAGCAAATCACCGGGGTTGAATGAATCCAAATGATCACCGATAAAACGTTTGCCATGACTTTCAGCAATTAAAGTGAGCTCATATTCGGGATGAAAATGCAATGGGATAATGATGTGCGGCAGCACCTCTTCTTTCAGTGAGAATGCATTTTTTTCTGAATGAAGAACTTTTTCTAAAACAGGTTCCATGGCGCAACAAAGTAGTAATAACTTGAACAATTTAAACTCAAATAATTCTAAAATATTTCAGTTTCTGCAATATGGTGTTATTATGTGCAAAATATGTTGAACTCTGACTTGGTCATTGTGTCTAAATTTGATGCATTCTAATACTGAATGGTGTGCACAAACAACTGGTGCAATACCCTACAAAAATTACCTATCGCAATTTTATACAAATGCTCAAAACTACAATTCAAATTTCTTGTCTTCTGGTGGCTTGCGTGGGCATGCTGTCTTGCGGCAAGACAACCACTCCAAAATCAATTGATGCTGAATTGAATATTAGTGTTGCGGAGGACGAAGATTTATTTGGGTCGCTGCAGGTTATACTCGAGAACAGTATTTATAAAGCAGTGATGAGATCAAATGGGCCACATCATAAAGAGTATAAAGACGCGCCTTTATTTTGGCATCACATACGCAGCTTTATCTATAAATCAAACGGTATTGATCAAGCGAAAGGTTGCGGAATTGATTGCAATCATTTTAGAGGAAATTGTTACAAAACTGAAATGGTGTATGATGGATCAGATAAGAAAACAATCCGTATGTATTATCATTCTGATCCTAGGCGTATTCTTTCGGAAGATGACATAGACTCTACTAATCTGCCGATGATTTCAGAATATACCATCTATGCAAATAGCCCGATCATTAAAGTTAAGTATGTTGCTTATAAACAAAACAACAATTGGGGAAATGCTTTTGATATCGGTTCACCCGGAGGAGTGACAGAACAATTTAAAGCAACAACCCGAGTTTTCGGGCAGGAAAAATTTACTCGCAAATTAACCTATCATGAAGATGCATACTGGCAAGGTTTTCAGGTTGGAGAAAAAGACAGTGTTGATAGTGAAGATGGAGGAGCCTTAAACTATAAGGGGCATTTTATAATGGCCGTAGGAAACCCTGAAAATGGAATTGGTTTTGGAAGGGTTATGCCGATCTACAAATCAGGAACGAGCGGTGGTGTGCGGATTTTTAAATTACTATGGGATCAGGGGTTCGAGACATTTCCTGCAACGGGATCAAATTCGCTAGCCGATACTCCCTCTTATACTGGATATATATTTTTATTTGACAAAGGTGTTGACGATGCCATTGAAATAGGAAAAAAAATTATTGATGGCGCGCTAACGGAAGAATGAAAAGTTGGGATTCAAACCATCCGTTTAGTAAGGAGCATAGAATAACCGTTATAAATATTCAAAGTATTTTCTTCATTACATGCAGTTGTAGAAATTAGATTATGTAGTCGACATCCTTTCGAATAAAGGTATTTTTCTTATCTCACGCTACACATCTATGGACTGACTAGTTGAACAAATTATTCACGATATCACTCAATTTTATTTCGTTTTGCTAATACAGTGTCAGAATCTGCAAATTCTGATGAATTCTGCCCTACTCATTCTGTATAGATTT
The DNA here is from genome assembly GCA_038241205.1 of Cytophagales bacterium. Taxonomy (GTDB): domain Bacteria; phylum Bacteroidota; class Bacteroidia; order Cytophagales; family Cyclobacteriaceae; genus Chryseolinea. The sequence goes on along the minus strand of JBBRFY010000145.1, from coordinate 522 downwards.
GAAAGATTTTAAAGTAATCTATTTTAATAGAAAGTATAGGAAAATGAATGTTACGAATGAATTGCTAAAAGAGATGTATCGCACCATCTTAAAGATTCGGGGCTTCGAAACAAGAGGCATCAAGCTTTATAGAGATGGATTAATACGCGGATATTTTCATCCCTATCTAGGCGAAGAAGCCATCGCCACTGGTGTGTGTTCGGCCATTCGCAAAGAAGATTATATTATTAGTACACACCGTGGCCATGGCCATTGCATTGCGAAAGACGCACAGCTCGATAAAATGTTTGCCGAGTTACTTGGCAAAGAAACGGGCTATTGCAAAGGCTTAGGAGGATCTATGCACATTGCTGATTTAAGCAAAGGTAATTTAGGAGCCAACGGTGTGGTTGGTGCAAATATCCCGATGGCGGTTGGCGCAGCACTTGGCATCAAGATTCGAAAAGAAGATCGTGTGGTTGTTTCCTTTAGTTCAGATGGAGCAACCTGCAATGGTACTTTTGGTGAATCACTCTCTTTAGC
>JBBRFY010000144.1:0-11856 GCA_038241205.1 Cytophagales bacterium | reverse complement strand
CACTACTGGCTATAAACGAATTATAAAACTAGAAACAACTGAGACCTCAAAAGTCAGGATCAACATTACAGAATCACAGGCATGTCCGGTGCTTTCGAATATATCAATATACTAAGGTATTTACGTAAGAGGAAAGGGAATAATAGCCACACGGTGTAGTGCTTGCTCTACATTCTTAGATATACGTTTAGCCTCGTAGATCGATTGTAACCTTATCCGCTAGGCTACATTTTTGCTGGCAACGAATTGTAAAAAATTGTTTTTCATATTGATACTTAAAATTACCTTTACAAAAAATTAAACATTCGTTTTCTTAAAATTAGAGAACAATAAATTAAACAGACCTTAACATAAATTTTTTTAACAGATGAAAAAATCACTTATTCTCAGTATTGCACTTCTTATTTGTGGTAGCATAAGCTACGCACAGAACGCAAAGTCATTTTACAAAACTTCGTATGAATCTCGCAACAGCGGTTCATGGGATCAAGGGTCTTCCATCCTAAGTTTTGGGTTGGGTTTTCCAAACGTAGCGACAGGCTATGGAGGGATAACTGGATTTCCTCCTATTTACGTAAAGTACGAACATGGCTTTTTAAGAGATGACGTTGGTCTTGGGGGCTATGCGTCTGCAGGATTTGGAAAGGTTAAGTACAACTTTGGGAACTCTTACAAAAATAATTTTACCGCCTTTAGTTTTGGTATTTTAGGTTATTATCATTTTAATAAACTGATCCCCATTGAGCAGATGGATGTCTACGCAGGAGCGGGTTTAGCCTTTCGTGCAGTTTCTTATGATGGAGACGATAATTTATATATATACGATAATGACAATAGTGTAAAGCCTCTTTTCAAAATAGGTATTCGCTATTACATTAAACCAAAATTCGCGTTTTATGCTGAAAGCGGTTATGATGGTATGAGTAGTATAAACTTAGGAATAACCCTTAGGCTTAAATAAGAATTAAATCATTCTGGCAATGCGCCAACAAAAAGAGTCTCCGCAGTGAGACTCTTTTTTTTTACTAAAATATGTACTCGTTTTGTTTACTTTGTTTTTTTAAGTATATGAAAAAAGAATTCTTTCTTGTCTGCACACTTTTCGCTGTTGTTAATTTTAGTATTGCTCAGACTGCACCATCATTTTATAAAACAGACTATGAATCCCGCAATAGCGGATCCTTTGGGCAATCTGTTGCATTGCTAAGTTTTGGAGTAGGTTTTCCGAATGTGGTAAATAACTATCAAAAAGGTCAATCTGGTTATCCTCCGCTCTACGCGAAATTTGAACACGGTTTTATGCGCGATGAGATTGGATTAGGAGGACATATATCAACCGGTTGGGGATCTTTTAATAGTTATAATAATAGCAAAACAAACTTCATGGCCTTTAGCATTGGCTCACTGGTGTTTTATCATTTCAACAAATTAATTCCTGTAAAGCAAATGGATTTATATGTAGGTGTAGGATTAGGATACCGTTATATAAAATATAGCACAAATGACGCTATCATTCTCAAGGAAAATTCTCATAACGATGTTTTAGGAATGATAAAACTTGGAATACGATACCACATCAAACCAAAACTTTCATTGTTTGCTGAAACGGGCTATGATGGAATGAGTGGCTTCAATGCAGGTGTTTCCCTCAATCTTAAATAAGATTTTATAGAACAACTTAAAATATTTCAATGGCCTTTAAACCCGCACGAACTAATCGGGTCTAAACCGCAAATGATCTAATAATTAATTTGCTTTAAAATGAAAAACATTAAACTATTTTCCGCTCTTATCATTGTTATGTTGACCGTCTTCAGTATAACCGAAACAGCAGAAGCGCAAACACGACACAACGAAAGGCACGGTAAAAAAAGAGTTGTTAGACGTAACGTTGTACGGGCGGCTCGTGTACCTCATCGGGTAGTCGTTCGGAAGGCGCATCTTCGATATGCTCAATTACCTCGCTGGCGAACCTCTGTTACCGTTGTACCTACTACTGCGGTAATTATTAAAACAAAAACAAATCCTTATTATTATGATAGAGGCGTTTACTATGCACCGCGTAATAATGCATATGTTATCGTTCGCCCCACACGTGGTATGCGCATACGTACTCTTCCCGTTGGATATAGAAATGTTGTGGTGGGCTCACGTAATTATTATTACTACTACGGCACATTCTATACTAAAATAAATAAGGGCGATGAATACGAAACTGTCGATGCACCAGTAGGAGCATTGGTAGATGCGCTACCCGATGGTTATGAAGTAAAGACCATTAACGGAACAGAATACTATGTGCTGGACGATGTTTATTATGCTGAAGTAGAAACCGATGAAATGGAAGATGGCATCGGTTATGAAGTGGTGAAGATTTAGTAATGTGTGATTGGTCATCAGTAATCGGTAATCGGTAATCAGTATTCGGTAATCGGTGCTTGCGCAAACTGGTTACTGGTAACTGAATACCGATTACCCATTAAATACGAGCTTGATAGGTATATAATTGAAAATACCTTCCCTTCTTTTCTATCAACTCTTCATGTTTACCGCGCTCTTCAATTCTTCCATCTTCAATAACCAAAATCTGATCGGCTTGTCGAATGGTACTTAATCGGTGAGCAATAACAAAAGTTGTTCTGCCCTTCATCAGACTTCTTAAACTCTCTTGTATAAAGCTTTCGCTTTCCGTATCGAGATTAGACGTGGCTTCGTCCAAAATTAATACTCTTGGGTTTGCTAAGATTGCCCGCGCGATCGCGATGCGTTGTCGTTGTCCACCTGATAATTTTACGCCACGCTCTCCAATTACAGTATCTAAACCTTTCTCAAAGCGATCAGTAAATTCATGAACAAACGCTGCGGCTACAGCCTGCTTCAACTCATCCTCGGTTGCGTTCGGTCTTGGAAATAAAATGTTCTCGCGTATGGTGCCTTCAAACAAAAAGTCATCTTGCAGCACCACGCCCAACTGACCACGATAACTATTTAACGATACCTTTGTAAGATCAGCGCCATCGACTGTAATCATGCCACTATCTGGATTTAGAAAAGTAGCTGCTAGTCCAGCGATTGTTGTCTTGCCCGATCCTGAAGTTCCTACCAAAGCCGTAACCGATCCAACAGGCGATGTAAAATTTATATTCCGTAATACAGGCTTGCCTTCTTCGTATGCAAAAGAGACATCGTTGAAAATAATTTCACCTTTAATATCATCAATGCGTTCTGTTCGAATACTTCCATCATCTTCAATGGTCATGTTCATAATCTCTTCCGTGCGATCTAATCCGGCAAACGCTTCTGTTAATTGAGAACCGATATTGCTCATCTGCACAATTGGAAACGTTACAAAACCAAGAAACAATACGAAGGAGATAAGATCACCTATGGTCATGGTTTCTTGTATCACATAGTATCCACCCAACCCCATTATGCCTACCGTTGATAACCCAATAAGGAAGGTAGCAGAGCTGGTGAGTAAACTGGTAGAGGTTAAACTCTTCTTTACATTTAAATATAATTTCTCTACTCCTCTTTCAAATGTTTTGATCTCCTGCTCTTCAGCATTAAACCCTTTAATAACACGAACTCCATTTAACGTTTCAGTTAAACGACCTGTAACTTCTGCATTCAATTCACCGCGTTCGCGAAAAACAGGACGAATAAAGCTAAAGGCCTTAAAGGATATCACACCAAAGATGGCCATCGGCACAAGCACGAGCAGCGTCATGATGGGGCTGATCCGTATCAACATCACTAAACATATCACGGCACTGAGTGTGCCTCCTACCAATTGAAGTAAACCGGTACCTACTAAATTTCGAACGCCTTCAACATCCGTCATAATGCGCGATACCAACGCACCTGATTTTGTGTTATCAAAAAACCGGGTGGGCAAGCGAAGAATTTGTTTCTGAACGCGCACGCGCAAAACCGATATAAGATGTTGCGCCTCCACACTTAGAATATTGGTAAGCACATATGAGGTTACGGCCTGGATAATAATCGATAATAAAATGGCACCTAAAATGACCTTCAACATATAAAGGTCTTTGTTGCCCATTACATCATCAATAAGGTATTTTGTGGCCCACGGTATTACCAACGAAGCCACACGACTGATCACAATCAGTATTAATCCTATGAATATTAATTTTTTTCGTGGCCAGATAATCGTTTTAAAAACGTGACCAATGGTGACTTTTTGTTTTGGGGGCATAAAGAAATGTATCGTTAACCTTGAAATAGACGGAGCAAGGTTATTTTTATTTTTGCATTACCGAAATTTGTGACAAACATAGATCAAAAAGAAGGTAACAATAAACGTTTGTGCTAGCAGAATTCTCGCAATTCCATCTTAACTTTCAGAATGGTAATACGTTTTTACAGCACTGCCAGTTCGGTGTTCCTTGTTTTTATCTCGCTATCCAATCTCTTTGCCCAAACTGAATGTGAGCTGAAGAAAGAACAGGATAGCATAAAAATATATTCTTGCAGTTCAGATCAATCTAAATTTAAATCCATTAAAGCTTCGTTTGAAGTAAATGCTACAGCGCCTCAGCTTGCTGCAATGGTGATGGATATTGACGGCTATAATGATTGGCAATACAAAACCATTAACGCAAAAATTTTAAAAAGAATTAGTAAGCAAGAATTGATTTACTATGTAGAGATTGTTGCTCCTTGGCCGGTTGAAAATAGAGATGTTGTTGTGCATCTTAAAGTGGAACAAGATTCTATTTCTAAAAAGATGAAGTTTACGTTCCACGGACTACCCGATTATATTCCTGCAAAAGAAGGTATCACTCGCGTGCCCATGTCACGCTCAACATGGATTGTGATACCTCTTTCTTCACATAAAATGAAGGTAGAATATTCCATGAACATTGACCCGAGCGGATCGTTACCAGCCTGGATGGTAAACATGGTGAGTGCCGAAGGACCGTTTGAAACATTTTCTACGCTGCGAAATAAAATTAAGGGACGCAATTATACGAATGCTGATGCTCCTTTTATTTTGAATTGAAAGCCACCTCACCCCGGCCCTCTCCGGAGGAGAGGGAGCAATATAGCTGTCGGAAATACCTATGCGTAAAGCGCTTCCTTTTGCTCGGCTACCTTATCGCTACCTATGTACTCATCGTATGTCATCATCTTATCAATAAAACCATTCGGAGTTATTTCGATAATACGATTGGCAACCGTTTGTGTGAATTCGTGATCGTGTGAGGTAAATAGAACTGTTCCTGGAAAATCTTTCAACGCATTATTAAACGCGGTAATCGATTCAAGATCCAAATGGTTAGTCGGTTCATCAAGAATAAGTAGGTTTGCTCCAACCAGCATCATGCGAGAGATCATGCACCTTACCTTCTCCCCTCCTGATAAAACACTACATTTTTTAAAAACTTCTTCGCCTGAGAAAAGCATCTTCCCTAAGAAACCCCGAACGTATGTTTCATCTTTATTTTCATCATCGGCAAACTGACGAAGCCAGTCAATAAGGTTATCGTCTGATTGAAAGAATTTTTCGTTGTTATTGGGTAGGTATGCCGTTGTAATGGTCTGACCAAATTTAAAATCACCCGAATCTGCTTTTTCTTCACCCATCAAAATCTTGAACAAGGAAGTAATCGCTAAACTATCTTTTCCAACAAAGGCAATCTTGTCGCCTTTGTTTACATAGAAGTCAAGGTTTTTAAAAAACGTTTCGCCATTTAATGAAAACGTTAAATTTTCTACGTGCAACGTTTGATCGCCAGCTGTTCTTTTTTGTTGGTAGATAATGGCCGGATATTTTCGTGTTGATGGTTGAATATCATCCACATTAATTTTCTCCAACAACTTTCTTCTGCTGGTTGCCTGCCGCGACTTCGAAGCATTCGCGCTAAAGCGCATAATGAATTCTTGTAATTCTTTCTTTCTATCTTCTGCTTTCTTGTTTGCCGAAGAACGTTGTGCCGATGCCAACTGACTTGATTGATACCAGAATGAATAATTTCCGGAATATAATTTTATAGCGGTATAATCAATATCAACAATGTGTGTGCAAACCGTATCTAAAAAGTGACGATCGTGAGAAACAACAATCACGGTGTTTTTAAAATCCAAAAGAAAATCTTCTAACCAGGTAATGGTATGAATATCCAAATCGTTTGTAGGTTCATCCAGAATTAAAATATCAGGATTACCAAAAATAGCTTGCGCTAAAAGCACGCGTACTTTTTGATTACCGCTTAGTTCTTTCACCAATTTAGAATGCTCGTCTTCCGTGATACCTAAACCACTTAAAAGAGAAGCCGCATCCGACTCAGCATTCCATCCATCCATCTCTGCAAAATCAGCTTCCAACTCAGCCGCACGAATACCATCCGCTTCAGAGAAATCAGGCTTTTCATAAATAGCATCTTTCTCTTTCATGATTTTCCAGAGCTTAGAGTGCCCCATCATTACCGTATCTAAAACTGATACCTCATCAAACTCATGATGATTCTGGCGAAGCACCGCCATGCGTTTGCCCGGATCGATACTGACATTACCTCTTGTCGGATCAATATCACCGGCAAGGATTTTTAGAAAGGTAGATTTTCCGGCACCATTGGCTCCAATAACACCGTAGCAATTGCCTGAGATGAATTTGAGGCTAACATCATCAAACAAAACGCGTTTGCCGAATTGAAGGGAAAGATTATTTGCAGCAATCATATTATAAAAATGAACGGCAAAAGTAGTAAAAATCAACTAGTTAACGTGAGGAAGCGTGACAACTAAAATTAATTTTGCCAAAAAGGATGATGACAAATTTCTATTTTGAAAGAGCATTTAAAGCCCTTTTATTCTTTGCCCCAATTGCAAACGAATGAAGGGCAGCTCTAAAAACTTTTTTGTATCCTCATCGCTGCCCTTAGCCCGGTTGAGAAAGGCACGCGGTAGTTTTGAGAGATGTACTTACGTGAATCCATGTGGACGAATGATACAATCTACTGATCGATCATTATTTTCCTGATCTGTATTGTATGTCCAGTACTGATTTTCAAAATATAGAGTCCACTATTCGGACTTGCAATATCAATGCGCGTATTGTCTCCTTCTTGCTGCGAGGAGTATGAAATAGATTGCCCGGTTATACTCATGATTTCCATTCGATCGAATTTACCATCAATATAAAATCCACCTTTGCTAGGATTTGGATAAACATGCAAATTTTTACCTTGTTCTTCAGCAATACCAACAATAACTTTTGCTTCACCAAAATGCGGACGAATCATTAAGCTTCCTTCTACTGCATCGTTAACATTCCACACTCCGTTTGTATAGACAATCATTTTATCACCGGTATTATTACTCACATCCAAGCCCACGATTACCGTTCCGCTTGATGTGGCCTTCCAACCAATGTAATACGTTGGATCTAAAAAAACAGGTTCAATAATTTCAACAAATTGAAATTTGTTAGTACCCATCGTTTTAATTTTATAGCTGGGTATGGTGTATAGTATTTCTCCTGGTATGCCGCCATTATCAGCATAGATTATAAAGTCGGCAGTGATGCCATTCACTACTCCGAAATCTGGAAAGTAAATATCGAAGCCAACTAAAAATGAAATGGAATCAGGAATGGTAGCAGGCCTTGTAAATTGATACGCCAATCGATTACCTTCTCTAGTTAATGCTGCTGAGTATTCTGCTACGCCATCATCATAAGCATAGTAATCTTTGAGAAAATAGCGTGTTGAAGTTGTGTCATTAATTCTTAAATCAATTGGATCAAAGGATAACCGTGCTAAATCTTGGTCATCACCACTCGTTAGATCGATTCTTATCTCGACCTCAATTGAATCAGAGTCTGGATCAAATTGCTGAATATTAGTAGGATCAAAAAGAAAGTTAAGCTGTTGACGAACTCGTTCATAAGGACCCATTATTCCAGCATTTGAACCCACCGTTTGCGATCCTGTTCTCTTGTAGTAAGGAATAGGAACACCATCCTTATAATTTGTAAATAGCATATTTCCATAATATGCAATGGAAATAAAGCTGGCATTATTTTTCAAATTTTTAACATCAAACTTCACGCTATCAATTTTCGGTTCAGCAAAAAAATGCTGTATAGGTACAGCACTAAAATCACCAAAAAGCTGCGATATAGTTGATGCCAATGCTCGATCGGGAAAAGAATTATCGTTAATCGTTCTTCCTTTGTTTAAATATACATAGTCGATATTCCAGGTATCAAACGGGCCGCTTTGTCGGCCATAGTTTTGAAAACGAAATTGAAACGCATCATGAAAATATTTTGGATTATTAATTTGAATGATGGTGTCGTAAAAAACCGTTTTATCAAATGATGGTTTTACACTAATCTTTATTGAATCAATCCAATTACCTAGCTTGTCTTTAAGTTGTAAAAGCAAGTAGTCTGTTTGGTCAGGAGGCTCGCCATTACCTTGCCATTGATAAAAGAAACTTAAATAGACAGAATTACGAAGAGGCGCTGTAACTTCTTCTAAGTTGATGGGCTGCGATTGAAGCACATCGCGAAATCCATTTGCAAGAACGAGATCAGAGTAGGGAAAGCCACCTGCATTTAATCCATCGAACGATGCGACATTAATGGTTGGGGCGTTAATACCCAGGCCATTGTTAATCCAAACTTTAGTGCCCTCCTCCCAAAGAGAACTTAGCGGTGCGTTCGAATTTACATTGGTGGTATCGTTAATTGGCGTGAACGAAAAATCGTCCCAAAAGTGAAGCGAAATAGAAACGGCTTGCTTTCGCGCTGCACCTGATTTTGATTTTGAAAGTGGAGAAGGATTCTTTCGTGGCGAAGGCAAGCGTACCAACTGAGCAACGGTTGTAGATACGAGGCCTAACGAAAATATAATTAGCAAAACAAGAGTACCTATGCCCTTGCGTGGAGTCAAGGATTTAAAATAATGCAGTAGGTATATAGAATTATGGATTTTCAATTTCTTCGTCTTCACCCGGTATTAGCGTGCCCGGTTTACCGATCCAAAGATCAACGGCATCGCCTACCTTTATATTTTCCCCTGGCTCTGGCATTTGTTTTAAAACCACTCCTCCGGTTGTATCGCCCAGCAAAATAACTTTTCCAACATTCAAATTCCAGCCTGAGATATAAACCACAGCCTCGTCATACGGTGAATCAAGAAAGCTTGGAAGTTCAAGCTTGCCTCCCGTGCCGCCATCCATTACTACCAAATCGATAATGGAACCTTTCGGAACGCGATCTCCAGGTTTTTTATTTTCACCCTTATATTTCATCTCCTTTACAATATTGAAAGGACCTGCTACCAATTCTATTTTCCCCCGTTTTAATTCATTACTTCGCAAAACAGCATCAGCATTGACAACGGAACCATCAATAAGGTTAGGAAGCGGAACAGTAGGTGGATCAGCACGATTTATTGAAATAAAAATCTTTCTACCTTCTTTCACTTTTGAGCCCGCATGTGGAAATTGTTTTAGCACCGTTAATGGAGGATAATCTGCTGAATAGGATGAATCGTTTATTTCATAACGCAAATTTCGATTAACCAAAAAGCGTTCGAGTTCAGAAATACTTGAGCCTTCTACATTGGGAACTGTAATGGTTTGTCCATGATTGGTCGTGTTGGGGAGGTAAACAAAAAAATATAAAACGCCTAGAAGTATAATGGTGCCGACTGCCAAAAGGAAATGGAGCAGCAATCCGCCTAATGTATTCGTGTTAAATCGTTTAAAATTAAAACTCATCTTTTACTGGTTTACGCGTAAATATACGATCATCAAAATTTTAATGACGATTCGAACTCACGCTCAATGCGTTTGCTTCGGTCGTAGCGCTCTTGTGCAAGGTCGAATAGACGCGTGATCAGTTTGGTAAAACTAACACCGCGTTCTTTCCACATCATGGGGAACATACTGGAGTTGGTGAAACCCGGAATGGTATTGATTTCATTCACGTAGATGTTTCCTTTCTTATCGAGAAATAAATCAACGCGCGAAAAATCCTCGCAGTGCAATACCTCATACGCTTTCACTGAAGCCTTTCTTATTTTTTCTACTATTGATTTTGATAATTGCGCGGGCACATCAATGCGCACAGCTTCTGGATCTACATACTTTGCATCGAACGTGTAGAAATCATATTTTTTATTGATAACAATCTCACCGGGATTAGACGCCTCCGCAGGATAGTTTCCAAGAATAGCACATTCAATTTCGCGACCGCTTACATATTGTTCTACCAAAATTTCATCATCATACCGAAATGAATCGTCAAGCGCGATAATAAATTCTTTCTTGTTATTCACTTTCGAAACACCAACAGAAGAACCCAGACTTCCCGATTTCACCATGAAGGGCAACCCAATTTTTTTTACAATAGCATTGAAACTGATTTTATCTTTTTGAGAAAAATGAAAAGAAAGAAAATCGGTTACCGGCAATCCAGCATCTTTCAACATGTGCTTGGCTACAATTTTATTCATCGACATCGATGAGCCTAAAACACCTGTGCCTACCATCGGCATATCCATTGCTTTTATTAAACCCTGAATACTTCCGTCTTCACCATCGGTGCCGTGCAATACCGGAAAAATAATATCAACTGAAAATCGTTTACCAGTTTTTAAATTAATAAAGCCTGGCTTTTGAGCATCGAGCACCAAACTAAGGGGTTCTCCTTTCTGAATATTTTTATCTACACCAGAAACAAGAAACCATTTACCTGCTTTGGTAATACCTATCGGAACGGGCGTATATTTTTTCTTATCAATAAATTCTACAATGTTTCGGGCTGAGTTAATCGATACACCATGTTCTACCGAACGACCTCCAAATAAGATGGCTACTTTTTTCTTTTTTGACATTCACAGAAATTTTCGTTGCCCGCAAGATAATGAAAAGGTGCAACTAAATGCAGTCGTTACAACACCTCAATCTATATACTTAAATCAAATGTTGTTTCGTTAAACTTCACGAATCTCTTCGCCTTTTTAATTTGAATGCGTTCATGCTTTAAGCCGCAAACTATTTTGTGTTTGCAGTCTGCGTGAAGCTTGTAGCCAGAAGCGTGCAGCCGTATACATGAACAAGGTAGCACGTAAACAATATTGACTAATTGAAAACAAGAGCCGTACGCTACTCGCCAAATACTTTCATCACCAATGGCGCGGGACTAAAGCACACTATAAAAATAATAACGGCAAGCCAGCCAAGCACAATACGCTTACCATCTAATGGTTCTTCAATTTCGCAAGGCGGATGATCAATACCTATAAATCTGCCGATCACAAAAACAAAAAGCAGCCAACCCGAATAGCCTTCAACAGCAGGGAACATCCACGACAAACTAAATTGAACAGCAAACATCAGCACAGCATACATTAAGGTATCGCGCTTTGAAAGTTTAAATCCTGAAAAGGCCATGTACAAAAACAATAAATATCCTGGCGCCCACATCACTAATGTGTCGGGTGGATCTGTCGGTTTTACAAAACCCAAACCGGCATAGAAAATAACTATGGTAAAAAATACGGTTGCAATAATGCGATGAATACGATAGCCAAACAAACCATACACAACGTGTCCGCCATCCAACTGACCGATGGGTAAAAGATTGAGACAGGTAAACACAAGCGATATAAAACCGGCTAATAAAAATGGATAGTGCATTAGCTCATGTGGATTCGGAACAAGAGCAGGATCAGCGACATAATTTTTAAAAAAATAGAAAAGTAAATTATCGCCAATGGTTACATCTATAATTCCCGGTTTCATATCTTCGTAAACATAGTCGGCATAGTTTGCACCAAATGCCTTGTATTCAGGATGCATTTGAAAAATATAATC
>JBBRFY010000143.1:0-11921 GCA_038241205.1 Cytophagales bacterium | reverse complement strand
TATTAAAGATGGGTATGTTCCATTAGAGAATGTTCTGTTTCAATTGTTCAAAGGAATTATTCCGTTCGGGATACTTGAAGCAGCATCACAGCAAATAGAAAACATTGATGATCTTTATGATCTGGACAAAAAATTAGACATTCAAAAGAATACATCTTTTCTTGAATTGATAGGCGATCAGAAATCACGTGCAAAGTTGGACGCCTTTAGCTACAGAAGTAGAATAAGTTTTCAATTAAAAACAGTAGAAAATATTCTGGCTGGCATTGAAGCCAGCAAGCAAATTACTTTTGAAAAAGTTCTGTTTGCTTTGGGCATTCGATATGTAGGCGAAACGGTAGCAAAGAAATTAGCAACGCATTTTAACACTATCGATAATATTATTGCTGCATCGTTTGATGAACTGATTGCAGTAGAAGATGTTGGCGATCGCATTGCAAAAAGTGTAATTGAGTTTTTCAGCATTCAGCAAAATCGAGATGTCATTACCAAGCTTAAGTTAGCAAATTTAAAACTTGAGTCGGAAGAAAAGAACACTGCTCCTATTGAAGGTAAACTCAGTGGATTTAAAATTCTAGCCACCGGAACTTTAGCAAACTTCAAACGCGATGAAATTGAAAAATTTGTCGAAGCTAATGGTGGTCAATATAAAAAGTCTGTTTCAAAAGAGCTCAGCTTTATTATTACAGGAGAAAATCCAGGCGGCAGCAAAATTCAAAAAGCAGATAAAGACAAAGTGAAAATAATTTCTGAAGAAGAATTTCTGAAGATGGTAAATGACTGATGCTACATCAATTTAAAATGCTCTGATTCTCGATTAACTTTTAACAATCAACCTTAACTCAATCTTTCAAAATCCGCATCTCCACTCTCCTATTTTTTGCGCGCGCTTCCGGTGTCATTTCATTGCCAAGAGGTTGAGAACCTCCAAAGGCTTTTGTTTGTATTCGATTTTTACTGATGCTTTTTGAAACCATGTATTTCTTTACAGCATCAACACGATCTTGCGAAAGCGCAAGGTTTGCTTTTGAACTGCCTACATTATCAGTATGACCTTCAAGCTGAATTTCAATTTTCGAATTCTCTTTCATCATCTGTACCACTTCGTCTAGTCCGGGATACGATTTACGATCGATCACTGATTTACCTTGTGCAAAAATCAAATCTTCCAATACAATAGTTTGTCCTTTTGGCGTAAGTGAGATGGTGCGAATTACCGTGTTGTTGGCATCAATATCTTTTGGAGCTACAATAATCGTTTTCAAATTATATCCTTCCGCGGTAGCGGTAATCTGATACTTTGCTGTACCGAAAATTGGAAACGAAAATGTACTATCGTTAAATCTGCCGGTGATACTTTCTGTAGGAATACTGCTATATCGAACACTGGCTTTTACGCCTTTACCTGTCCGCGCATCGACAATAGAACCTTTAACCGTAATCTCAGCATCTTGCGCCTTACCTAAAACTGCCACAAAAAATAAAATAAAAAAGAGAGAAGTGTTTTTCATGACAGCAATATAAAATGAAATTCACACATCTATATTTTTTTATGCGCATATATCATATGATGTTCTATGAAGAGCCTTTATTAACGTTCACTGCCTACATCAAAACATATCGGCTTCTCTTTATTGTATGTTTCCCATAAAACAAGTACGCGCAAACTGATTTTAAACAAATACAAACGGTTGTCTTTTTTATAGGCTAAATTTGTCGATAAATATTTCACAGAATGGTAAAAAATATTCAGATCCTTTTAGCAATAATAATAGTTTCGGCCTTTGGCTTTAGCACATACGCGCAAAAAATTAATGAACCTCAAAAAATAAATCCTGAATGGTCTCAACCGTATCAACCCTTTCGCATCGTTGGCAATGTGTATTATGTAGGTACCTATGACTTGGCGTGCTATCTAATTGTAACTGCTGATGGAAACATTCTGATAAATACTGGTCTTGCGGCTTCTGCATCTATGATCATAAAAAACATAGAGGTGTTGGGATTTAAAGTTTCGGATATAAAAATATTAATGACCACGCAGGCACATTACGATCACTTAGGTGCAATGGCTGATCTTCAAAAATTAACAGGCGCAAAAATGTTGGTAAATGAAAAAGACGCCAAGGCATTAACTGATGGAGGCATCTCTGATTATGAATTAGGGAAATATGGCGTTACGTTTAAACCTATGCGTGTTGATGGCAAACTTCAAAATGGTGACACCATTAAATTAGGTGATGCGCGAATTGTAATGTTGCATCATCCCGGTCACACAAAAGGCTCCAGTAGTTTTTTATTCGATGTAAAAGAAGACCATAGAATCTATACCGTTTTAATTGCCAATATGCCATCGATCATCACCGATGAAAAATTTTCTAATATTTCATCCTATCCTGATATCGAAAAAGATTATGCCTATACATTAGCATCCCTTAAGAAATTATCATTCGATCTCTGGCTCTCGTCACATGCAAGTCAGTTCGGGCTTCACACTAAACGCAAACCCGGTGATGCTTATAATCCACACGCTTTTTCAGATAAAGAAGGATATGAGAAATCGATTAGTGAACTAGAAGAACAATACGTGAAAAAGTTGGAGCAGAAATAGAATGATCAACCGTATTGCGATATTTTAGATCAAATAACGTTATACAAATTACCTTCCATAAATGTGGTTAGCTTTTACCTGTTCGCAGCGCAATGAGTTCACTCGTATTAAAAACTCGTTTAAAATTTCTTTTCTTCAGTCCAATGTAAAGTTCTTTATCACCAGTCTACAAAAAACCTTTTAAATGGTTTGTTAATGCGATAAAATCGGAATCGTCTATGTCAATATCCTCAACAATTTGTTCCGCTGCAATCCAAGTTTTTGTAGGAATAAGCTCTTCGTTAATGAAGTTGATTTGAGAAAAAATTTTGAACTGAGATTCTTCAAGTTGGTTGTCTCTCAGTTTTGAAACCGTTTTATTTTGTTCCAAGGCTTTTTAATTTCATGTCGCATGTAACTACAACTATAGAATTTAAACTATTTATCAGAGTTAAAAATGAGATCCCCAATAGTTCCGTTGGTATTAAGCAGTGCACTAAAAATAATGTTTGTATCAATAATTATTTTCACTTTATAAAACGGCTACGGCTTTTCGTCCACCAACCTTTCTTAACTTCTTTGGCAAGTTTGTCTACTTCAGATTGCTTCGCTTTTGATTTTGCGGTCGCTTCCTTATAGCTTAAATAGTCCACAAGTCTTTGTAAACCCTTAGTATCAACGTATGACGGAAGTCTGATTATCACCTCTTTTGTTGTACGTTCTATCAGCATTTTCATTAAATTTTATAATTCAAAGGTAAGAAAAAAATAATTCATGATCTTTTCTCAGATGTTAATGAATTGCGATATTTACCGAACAGCCCATTAACTTATAGTCAACCTTGGCAACATTTAGTTAAGGCGTTCGAAGAATATTTAGAAATGTTATGCAATATATTTTTTACTCTGCCGGGCATTTTTTCGGTGAACGAAATCATATTACTATTAGTATCACCAACATTAGAATTCAACCATGAGCATTATAAAATACATTGAAATAGAACTTGCCGATCTTGTAAAAGATTGCAATCTGATTTTAGAAGTAACGTATGTTGAACCCTTTGCTGAAGAAGTGAGTATTAAGAACGTTGATCCAAATGTGCAATTACCTTATTTCAAAAAAGAGGGATGTGTTTTCTCAGTGACGAACGTGCTAAAAAATGCAGACAAAATTGATCTTCCGAAAACCATCCAAGTGCCAAATGAGGAATGGCGGAGATCACTCAGTCAACATAAAGCCCGACATGCTGGTACTCCTAATAAATCGTATAGCGTGAAGCAATATAAAAGTCACGTAAAGTCGATGCGGAAATCTTCCATACTTTTCTTACATCACTTTCAAGGCACATTTGAACTTGAATCGAAAAACTCTTTTGAATCTGTGGACGCACTCGATAAAATAACAATGCTGATTAAAGCAAAGTAGCACGTGTAAATTCCGCAAAAAAGAATTTTCAGGTCACGTATTTATTTATAATTTCTTCAGTCCCTTCAATTGTGCTTTATCTTCTTCAACAATGCTAATAGCATATCCCCCACCTGAAGCAGACCATTGTGACAACTTCGACATGTTCGTTACGATTACCTTGCGAATAGTATAGGCTTGAGGAATGGTTTTGTAGTGGGCGTCTTTTCCATCAGCATAAAGTGTCGCAATACATCTTGTTGGCGATTGTGTTTTAAACAATTTTTTTAAAACTCTACAGCATTTTCGAGCAGAAATTGGAAGTCTTCTTTTAAGAGTGGATCACTTGGTCGCTTTGCATGGAGATCATACACTTCACCTTCTTTGTCTATCAAAACAAAAGCAGGATCATCTTTTACGGAGAATGATTTTGCAGTAGCAGAATGACTACCTATACGGTAATGAATAATTCCGTCAACATAAAAACTGAAAAGCTTCACGGTTTCTTTCCACCTTTGTTCATCATCATCAAGCGAAAGAAATACAAAGGTAATTTTGTTTCGATACTTTTGGTTTAGCTGTTTTATTAATTCTAATTCGATAAGGTATTTCTGAAAATCACCCGACCAAAAAACAAGATAAAGAATTCGAGTGTCTTTGCTGTCGTGCTTAAACCAATTAAATTTTTCTTCTCCATTAACGCCTCCATCGCGTATGTTCATTTCATACTGCTTGTAGCGAAGGAACTGTCTGTTCAATGAAATTCCACCGCCCAAATCACCAATGATGTCATCTTCCAAAGGCGTTGTTTTCAATGTGGTGTTGGTACTCCAGAACACTGAATCATAGGGAATATTCAAAAGTTCTTCTTTCCCGGGCAAACGTCCTTCAAATTTATTTTCTTTACCCTTTTTAATTTCAACCGACATTAATTCAATATGAAACACGTGCGAACTGCTATCGGACGCGTGACTTTCTCCTTCAAGAATAAAATGATATGGATAATATTCGCCCGTGTACATTGCGTAGTACGTTTTGGTGCGAACGGAGTTTTTCCCATAGGTCTTTAGCTCTTCTGTTTTAATAATCGCGTAGGTATCAGTGGTTATGAATATTGAACCAGTGGCCTGCGCTCGTATTCTATAATCACCTGAAGTAGTTAGTACAGAATCTTTTTTATAGACGTATCCAATCGTATACACCTCTTGGCCATCGTATGATGTAATACCTTTAAAGGAAAACGAATAGCTATCCATGTCTGTTTTTAAGTTACTCACATTGGTATAAAAAGACATGTGTTCACTTTTCTTCCGCGCCTGATAGCCCACAACATCGGTCTCTAGAATATTGCTTACTGAAATAGGTTCATGCCCCTGCGCCATTTCGGTTTTATCCAAACTTCTTCGAAGTTGTGTAATCCGAACCGATTCCTTCTCGCCTGCCGAATTTTGAAATGATTTGTATCCTCTATCTTTCCAAACATCAACAGATGCTTCAATCAATCTTCCAAAGGTATCATCATCTTTACAATAATGCCTGTAAAAGAACTTTTGCATAAAAGGTTTATCATTATAATTTTCTGATATTTTTTTAAATGCTTTTTGTAAAATCTTTTTCGCATTAGGCGGATTGCTCAAAACAACAACCGCATCTAACTCTGTAATGACCGGCTTTAATTCAATTACCTTCGTTACATCAATGGAATAGATTTTTTTCGATTCATAACCAATCGAGGTAACTTGAAGCAAAACCGGTTCGGAAATTGAAATTGAAAACTGGCCGTCAAAATTTGAACTGGTACCTTTAGAAGTTCCCACGATGCCGATGGACGCAAAAGGCACAGGCTCTCCGGTTTCTTTATCCAAAATAGTTGCCTCCAAAATCTGTTGGCCAAACGTTGATGAACTCAGCATTAAAAAGAAAATGACTAATCGTATCATTTTAAAATTACTTGAAATATGGTGATGAATATTACGTTGAAAAATATTCTTGCGGTTAGGATAAATATTTGAGCGCGAAAATACAATTTCCCAAAGTCTTTAAACTACTTAGAGTTTTTGAATTCACAAATAATGCCATTTCTATAAACCTTCTAATCTCGGGCTAAACAGAAATATATCCAAAATATTAAAGACGTGGGGAATCATATCAACACAAAATAACCGCTTGTACTTTTCTTTGGGATGATCTTGAACGTACCAACTGCCGTTTCTATTTTTCGAAATGAAGAATAAAATTGGGGATCGTTTCGGTCTTGAAGACTAATTGTTAAATTTTATAAATTTTTGTATAGACTAATTGAATTAGTTTAGTATGTTTGATTTTTACTAATAAAATTAGTTAATTATAGTGGCGAGAATACGGGTAGTACAACACAAGTCAGTAAGGTAAATTATACTCAACAAGGCTCTATTTTTTACGTTGCTACGGGCTCATTCTTTTAGAACATATTTTTTAAACTTAATACATATGATTAATCAAAACCCTACATTTTTAGCTGCACAAAGTGAAGCAATTGATATTGTTGATGTGATTCGGAAACTTCGAAATGATTTGATTAAAGATTTTTTAGATGAACGAACAATGATTTCGTACCTATCTGACCAATATAAAATCATGGAAATTTCAGGAATCAAAATGGAATTTATTAAGGGTGATTTGAAAAAACTCTTAATCGCCCCGGTTGACTTGCAGTGGTATAATCCTATTCTTGAAGATTTTAAAAAGTCTGGAAGTGCTGCGTTGTCAGAAGGAAATGAAAAACTCTTTTATAAAGAGATTGAAAATATTTTGAAGCGGTATATCTATGGTTAATCCCTTAAAAATGGATGTATTCGCTTTCATAGCAATTGATTTCATTTTGTGAAGAACTGTGTTAAAAGGTAAAGGTATTCTTTCCTCCTTTTAGGGTATAAATTTTTTCTTTCCACACAAATGTGCCAACTGTATTTTCAGGAAGATTTATATCGGCTTTTAAATGTCCCTGAACCAATTTATAGGCTACCGATATTTTTCCTTTTGGGTGAGGCATTTCTCCGCTAATATTCTCGATCGAACCAAGATGGGGCGTGATTTTTATTTTTGAAAATCCCGGTGCGTCACTATCGATTCCGAGTATTGTACGAAAGAATTCAATGTTCGGACTTGATCCCCAAGCATGGCAATCAGACCGCGAAGTATTTACATCAGAATCTTCTGCCCAAGTAGTAAGACCCATTGCGATATTTTCGCGCCACTTGTCCAACCACTCTAAATAATGATCACCAAGACCAGATTTGATAAGCGCCTGGTGCAGGTAATATTTATAGTATATAGAAGCTTGTGCAAGTGTTGTATCGGTCAACATTTTGGTAGCAAGAGCTGGCGCTTTTTCACCAATGATTACACCTGAAAGTATGGCCAATGAATTGGTGTGTTGCGAGAAAACATCTTTGGCTTCCGTGTCGGCATAGAGATTTTTATTTGAATCGCAATACTTTTGTTGGATTGTTGTCTTAAGTTGTTCTGCCTTGGCTGCATAGCTTCTTGCAAAATCTTTCATACCCAAGTCGCTTTCCATTTCACTTGCCAATTGATAAACCCACAGAAGTTGCATATCTAAAATTGCAGATTCACCCTTACTTCCTTTTGGCGCCATACCAAAGTTCCACCCTTTATGTTCAACCCAATCGGTAAAAACCCAATACGGAACATTTTTCAATGATCCATCGCGCTGTTGATAGCGTTCAAAAAAAGACAATACTTGTCTGGCGCCTGGCAGTTTTTCTTTAACGAATAGGCTATCCGATCTATACTTATAATAATCATGCAGCATGGCGATCCACCAAAGTGAAAACGTGGGAATTTCCTGATGGAGATCTGTTGGGTAACGACTTTGTGTAATACCTTCCGCAAGGCGAGAGTGATCAATAAGGGTTAACGCATTTCGCGCCAAGCGATCATCTCCAGCGTTGTAATAAGAAACCAACATTTGTATTCTGGCATCGCCAATATACTGAAGCTGCTCGTAATACGGACAATCCATATATGTTTCAAATGCGCACAGCCGTGCCGTTCGCCATCCAATGTCAAATATGTTATTTAATTCCGGATTTTTGTTTTGCAACGTAGCATGCAGCACAAAGGGATAGCCGGTAAACGTGCCATATATCTGCCCTCATTGAGATGCGAAGCAATATCTACAGATTCAAAATTCCAGAAGTAGAGATCTCCACGAGCCGGCCCTTGAGATACGTGTGTTCCGTTAACGAAAAGTTTGTAGCGATTATCGGCCGAAACATGAATGACAAATGTTGAAGGCTTCTCGCTTAGCGTTATAATTTTTCTGAATTTGAATACACCGTATTCTTTACTCAATACATCCGTTGCCTCTTCCAAACCGTTAGCCGTGCCCGATCCATTTTTCCATTTGGCGTTCCACGGTTTTTGTAAACGTTCGGGATTAATAGTTTGTGCTACCACCGATTGGATCATTAAAAGCATCACGCCAATAATGCTAGCGAGAAAAAATCGAATACCATATTTCATTTTGGAGGTTAATGTTTGCGGTAAGCGTATTAAGATAATAATTTGATATCGAAATTTCTTGCATATCAACAGGTTCTTTATAATGCTGATAAATATCGAAAGATTTAGCAATCACTATAAATCAATGAACTTAATCATCCTCAAATGCAAATATAAATGCCAGCTATACGAATATAGAAATCATCAATTTGATTTATGAATTTGTATGCCGTAATCTTGAGGATCATTGTAGGAAAATCTGGTTTTAATAATCCAATTAGCAAACAATTTATTAATATATAAAGAATGGAAAACAACAAACACGCAAATGCGAAAGTAGGTGACATGAACATGGACGATGCAAAGTGTCCGTTTCATGGGGGATCATTAAAGCGAACTGCTGGTGGCGGAACTCGAAATCGGGACTGGTGGCCTAACCAATTAAAGCTGAACATTCTCCGCCAACATTCTTCATTGTCTAATCCCATGGACAAATCTTTTAATTACGCTGAAGAGTTTAAAAAGCTTGATTTGAATGAAGTGAAGAAAGACATCTTTGCGTTAATGACGGTCTCGCAAAGTTGGTGGCCGGCAGATTATGGTCATTACGGACCATTCTTTAGTCGGATGGCGTGGCATAGCGCGGGTACCTATAGAATTTCTGACGGTCGCGGTGGTGCAGGTTCTGGCACGCAGCGCTTCGCTCCTCTTAACAGTTGGCCTGACAATGCAAGTCTTGATAAGGCTCGCCTATTAATCTGGCCGGTGAAACAAAAGTATGGCAATAAAATTTCGTGGGCTGATCTCATGATTCTCACCGGCAACTGCGCCCTTGAATCAATGGGCTTTAAAACGTTTGGCTTTGCGGGCGGCCGCGAAGATGTATGGGAACCACAAGAGGATGTGTATTGGGGATCTGAGGGAGAATGGTTAGGAGACGAGCGCCACACCGGAACGCGTGAACTTGAAAATCCTTTAAGTGCTGTTCAAATGGGACTCATCTATGTTAACCCAGAAGGACCTAACGGAACGCCTGATCCACTTGCCTCTGCTATTGATATTCGCGAAACGTTTGGTCGCATGGCGATGAATGATGAAGAGACAGTTGCTCTTATTGCTGGAGGACACACATTTGGTAAAACACATGGCGCGGCAGATCCTAGCAAATATGTTGGAAAAGAGCCCGCTGGTGCTGGAATTGAAGAGCAAGGTCTTGGCTGGAAAAATACGTTTGGAACAGGTAGCGGTGCCGATACAATTACCAGTGGTCTTGAGGGAGCGTGGACAACAACACCAACAAAATGGAGCAACAACTTTTTCGAAAATCTATTTGGTTTTGAGTGGGAGTTAACGAAAAGTCCAGCTGGCGCACAACAGTGGAAACCAAAAGCAGGCGCTGGTGCAGATACCGTACCTGATGCGCACGATCCATCAAAACGACATGCCCCAACCATGTTAACCACAGACCTTGCGTTGCGAATGGATCCAATTTACGAACCTATTTCCAGAGACTTCTTCAAGAATCCGGATAAGTTCGCAGATGCATTTGCGCGCGCGTGGTTTAAACTTACGCACCGTGACATGGGGCCTATTACCCGTTACTTAGGACCAGAAGTTCCGAAAGAAGAATTGATTTGGCAAGATCCTATTCCAGCCGTTTTGCATACGGTAATTGACGCTACTGATGTGGCAACATTGAAGAATAAAATTCTTGCTTCAGAATTAACGATTTCTCAATTGGTATCAACCGCTTGGGCTTCAGCCTCTACGTTTCGTGGTTCTGATAAACGTGGTGGAGCAAATGGCGCACGCATTCGTTTGGCGCCACAAAAAGATTGGAAAGTAAATAATTCTGCGCAACTACAAACCGTGTTGCAAACTCTTGAACGAATTCAAAAAGAATTTAACGTTGGTGATAAAATGGTTTCACTTGCTGATTTGATAGTGCTTGCAGGCTGTGCCGGTATTGAGAAGGCTGCGAAGAATGGTGGCCATGATGTAAGCGTGCCGTTTACCCCTGGCCGTGGCGATGCATCACAGGAACAAACCGATGTTGAATCGTTTACAGCATTAGAGCCGGGAGCCGATGGATTCCGTAACTATATCAAGTCTTATCATACTGCAGCAGCAGAAGAAATGCTGGTTGACAAAGCACAGTTGATGACACTTACTGCTCCCGAGTTAACGGTTCTACTTGGAGGCATGCGGGTGCTCAATGCAAATTTCGATCAATCAAAACATGGCGTATTTACGAATAATACAGAAGCACTTTCCAACGACTTTTTTGTGAACTTGCTTGACTTGAATATAACATGGAAAGCAACTGCTGATACGCAAGACGTATTTGAAGGCTGCGATCGTAAAACAGGCGAAGTAAAATGGACCGGCACACGTGTCGA
Organism: Cytophagales bacterium; assembly: GCA_038241205.1. Taxonomy (GTDB): domain Bacteria; phylum Bacteroidota; class Bacteroidia; order Cytophagales; family Cyclobacteriaceae; genus Chryseolinea. The sequence goes on along the minus strand of JBBRFY010000143.1, from coordinate 1,022 downwards.
TCTTATCTTTGGTTCTAACTCAGAGCTTAGAGCGATTGCTGAATTTTATGGAAGCTCAGATTCTAAAGATAAATTCGTGAATGATTTTGTTGCCGCGTGGACTAAGGTAATGAATCTCGACCGATTTGATTTGGTGTAATGTAGCTGTGAATTTAATATTTTGAAAAATAATAAAGGTGATCTGGAAACGGATCACCTTTTAATTTTTCGTGTTACATACTAGTTTGCATTAAGACATGGGAAATTTAAAACGTAAACGATAACCCGTGCTTCTATAAAAATCTATTGTACATGTAACACCAACCATTTTATTTTGATTGCTCACTACTCAGACCAAACAGCCAGCTCGTTGCCGGATGGGTCAATGAAATCTCCGCCCTCCCGGAAAAGAAAAAATATTTTTTTGAAATTTTTCCTTTTGATTTAATGATTTGATCTTTTATACTTTTCAGATTTTTATGATACAATACTATTAATGCACCATTGATTATCTCATCGTCAGTATGTTCAAATCCACCCGATACACCACGCTTTGAAAAGGCGATATTCTCAGAACCATAATCTGTAAAAGCCCAACCGAAAGATGCCGTGTAAAATTCCTTTATTTTATCGAGATCGTTTGCTCTTAACTCGATGTAATTAATTTGATTGTCTATCATATGACCTTTTAAAATCCCTCGCTGGCGCGGAAGTTTCTTCCGTTGCCCTTTTAAAATCAATTTTGTTAAAAAGTTCTATAAATGGAAGTTACTTCCATAATCCTCTCTCATTAAGAAAAGCTAAAATCAAGTTCCAATTATTCGGTATGTATTAGGCGTATCGACTTAACTTCGGCAACATTCTTATTTGAAACTTTCAATGCCTTGAGCTTTATCAGTTGCTTGCCTTCTGAAATAGTAAACGATCCAAACTGTAGCCGAGCCCAATTTTTAATTTCATACGCTTCTTTTCTCTCGACTCTATCCGGACTAGGAATTTGTTCTGAATAGAACGCTTTATTAATCACTATTTCTTTGCTTCTC
>JBBRFY010000142.1:0-12028 GCA_038241205.1 Cytophagales bacterium | reverse complement strand
ATTATCAATATCACTAAAGAATACGTTTCAGTAATAAAATTAGATGAGACGATTTAGTGTAAATTTTATAACCCGCGAAGAAACCGAACATCAATTATCCTCATTCAAAATTGGATTTAACGGACCAGAAATTGTTTCATTAATCTTAACCAACGAACACCATTTTTCCCAATCGTCAGACTGATGTCTATTGCTAGGCAACGTGAGTTTCATGTCTTTGTCCATATAGATCATCGTCATTACTTTGCGCATACTACCTGATGTGTTTGGCCCGGCATTATGAAGCGTCCATCCGGCATGAAAGCTAACTTCGCCAAGATCGAATGGCGCATTTGTGTATGAAAAGTTGTTGTCTTTTATTGCCTGCGCTAATTGTGCTTCGCTCTCATCGCTAATATCAAGCGTACGGCCCAAATCAATTACATGACTTTTGTTTGCAAAAGCCAACGGTCCCATCTCCATCGGTGTTTGCTGCATCGGTATCCAAACCGTAACCGTTTTGTCATTGCTTAAAGGCCAGTAATATTGATCGGTGTGCCAAGGTGTAATGCCTCCACCACTTTCTTTAAACAATGCTTGGTCATGATACAACCGAACTCCTGATACGCGTAAAAGTTGAGTCGCAATCTTTGCTAAACGTTTAGAAAAAACGAGTTTCTTAATTTCATCATCTTTATACCACAGATTAAAAATTTGTAAGAATGCTTTATCATACGTTGTGCGTTTGTCCATTGCACCTTTATTCTGATTCAGCTTGTCTACCATTTTAGAAATCAACTCACCGTAGTAATCCAACACCTCTTTTGTAAAAACATTTTTTAATTTAATAAATCCGTTTTCTTGAAAAAGGGAAACTTGTTCAGTGGAAAGGGAATATTCAGTTGCCAATAGTTCCTCAAAATTAGAGCTGGATGTTTGCATAGTATGCGAGGTTTAAAAATTTAAATTATCTATTCCCAAATTGAATTTCTTGCACTGTCTTCGACATTTCTCCCCTTATCCTTACGTGCGATACGAAGTTTATGAACTTATCTTTTTCGTATAGGTTAATGAATAAACTGTAAATTAACACTGTTTATAATTTGCTTGAGAAATTTTGAATGTCGAGAATTATTAAAGGTAATATATGGAATGCGATTGATGCAATATTCTGTTCGTAAAATTTCTCGGGCTTCCATATCTTGCTTTACATATAGTAACATACACGGAATATCGGCATCGCGTGCAGTTGACCATTGCACTTTAGCGAGTTCTAAAAGTTCAAAAAGTGTAATTACCTTTTTATTCTTAATGAGTAAAATGATAAAATCATGGAGGGCAAAATATTTTTCACTCGGTATGTAACGACCCGGCTTGCCGCTAGCCTTTAGCATTTGTACTTGTTTCTGTTGTATTTCCATAGTCGTTACGTTTAACGTGAAAATTTTTTTATTGTGTCAATATTTTTTAATTGCGCGCGCCCCCTTTTTATTCCAGATTAAAGCCCATTCAAAATTTTCATAGAAAAAAATTACGGACGCTTTCCAATTTTTTCTGGTCTTAAATAAGGTTTACTCACGTCAACGACAGATTTTTCAGTATACGGGTCGTTGCCCGCCACTATAATAATATCGCGCAAGTCTTCTGTTTTCGGAAGCGTGCCGTCTTGATCCCAAGGCAACATACTTTCTGCACTCATATAATGATTTACCAAGGCCATTCTAAAATGGTCTTTTGTTTTATTGCGCAAAGAGCTGTGCAACAAATACCCGTTGAAGAAAACAACAGAACCGCTCTTCACTTCAACCGGAATAATTTCTTCTTTTTTGTATCCTGCTGTATCAATCGTATCAACATCTGCATATTCGTCACTCGAATTTTCAACGCGCGGCATTATATACGAAGGCTTTTGACTTCCCGGTATAATCCACAAACAACCGTTTTCAATAGTAGCATCATCAATCGCAATCCATGCGCCTACCAATGATGTATCGCGTGTTGGTATAAAGTATTCATCCTGATGCCAGGCCTGCCCGGCCTTGCCCGGCCCTTTTATAAACAACATACTTTGCATGCACTTTACATTGGGGCTCACAATTTCTTTTAATACGTTCACAACATTTTGCTGCGAAACGAAATCTTTTATAACGGGCGATATTTTGTGGGGAAAATGAATGGCCACATATTTTTTTAACACATCGGCATCAGTCTCTGATGGTTGCACAGGTTGCAGCCCTTCAAGTGTGCCATAGTCTCCTCGGAATATTTTTGTTGCATCGGCTTTTAACGTGGCAATCTCTCCGCTTGAAATTAATTCGGAGCCAATCAAATATCCATAGGTATGATAAAAGGCAATGTTTTCTGGCGTTACCTTTCTTTGTTTAATAAACTGCGCTTCGTTGTTCATGATTGTAGAATGAAATTATAGTGTTGACTACTCGTGAAAGTAAATTTTAAATTAGGTAAAGGTATGCGCTACACTATTTTACGGAAGCGGCATCCAACGTTGAAATTTTTTTGTTTAGTGTATTACGAAATTGTTGAAGTTGTTTTTTGTATTTTGAATTTAATACCAAATTATTTTTCTCCAGTGGGTCTGTTTGCAGATCGTATAACTCTTCCACGTCTGGATGATCGACATATCTAAAATATTTCCAACGCGTTGTGCGAATACCTTCACTCTTAGGAATGTAAGATAAATTATAAAGATGCTCACACAAAAATTCATCTCGCCAAGGGATGTCTTGCGTGGTGAAAGGTCGAAGGCTTTGTCCTTGCATACTGGACGGAATCGGAAGGCCGGCATAGTCTAATATGGTTGGGGCAATGTCAATATTCAACGCCATTACCTCACTCGTTGCTTTTCGTTTTGCCTGCGGATCATAGAGAATGAGTGGAACACGCAACGAGTTTTCGTACATAAGCCATTTGCCAGCGAGGTTGCGTTCTCCTAAAAAATATCCGTTGTCGCCCATTAAAATAATAATGGTATTATCGGCAATCTTCATGTCTGCTAATAGCGTGCGTAAGCGTCCAAGGTTATCGTCAATCGTAGTGATCATCCGATAATATCCTTTTACCATGCGCTGATATTTTTCCGGATCGTCATACCTCCAGTGCCAACGAATTCTCCCCATGTAAAGACTATCTTGAATAAACGGTGGCAACGCATCGAACGAACGCTTGTCACTTAATAATGGATCGGGAATAACGACATCAGTATACAGTTTGTCATTTCGTTCAGGCCAGAAATATTGAATAGGCGTGTGGTCGTCAGCATGGGGAGCGTTGTAACTTAAGGAAATGCAAAATGGCTTGTCGGCTGGTGCTTTCTTTATAAACTCCATTGCCTTATCCGTTGTAAGATCGGTAAGGTGAATGTGCTTGCTAAAACCACCTGCGCCTGTCAGACGAAAATAACCTTCCGGCATAGCGTAAAACGATTCGTCAAATAATGTAGTGTCTGAATTATTTTCCCATTCCATTCCAAACTTGCCAAAAAACCCAAGGTAATAGCCGGCATCTTTTAATTTTTGTGGATACGAATTAGCAACGTAGGCTTGCTTCAGTGGCGGTGTGGCAAAAGTAAAATCATGTGTGCGTTCATAAAGGCCTGTCATAATACTAGCTCTGCTTGCAGCGCATATGGGGGTGGTTACAAATGCATTTTTAAAATACATTCCTTCGCTTGCCAGCTTATCCATGTTAGGCGTTTGAATGATTTTGTTGCCTGCGTAACCCAACGCATCCCATCGTTGATCATCGGTAAGAATAAAAATAATATTCGGCCGCGATTTTTCCTGCGCTTTTAAGGAAGTTGCTGCTGTTAACAAAATGGATATAAACAGAATGAATCGTTGCATAGTCGCAAAAAAATTTAATTAACTAATAAACTTCTTTATTATCCATCATCGCTTCAATAGTATAAATAAGCGTGTGAATAATTTTAATATGTACTTCTTGAATTCTGTCAGCAAATCCCTCGTGCGGTACCAGCAATTTGAAATCGGCTAGCGCGGCCAACACTCCTCCTGTTTTTCCTGAAAACAATACTGTTTTCATCCCTTTGTTTTTTGCAGCCTCAAAAGCGCGTGTAATGTTTAAAGAAGTGCCGCTTGTACTTAACCCAACCAATACATCACCAGACTGACCCATACCTTCAATAAAACGAGAAAAAATAAATTCAAATCCGTAATCGTTACCCACACACGTAATGTGACTTGAATCGGATATGGCAATTGCAGGCAATGCTTTGCGGTTTAATCGGTAGCGCCCAGAAAGTTCTTCGGCAAAGTGCATAGCATCGCAGTGCGAGCCACCGTTTCCGCAAGTAATTACTTTTTTATTTTGTTTGAATGCATCGACAATCACGGTAGCGACCTCAACGATACGATCAAAATTCTCAGGGTTGCCTGAAAACTGATTAAGCACCTGGCTTGCCTGCGCAAATTCTTTTGAAATTAATTCTTGATACGCTAGCGATGCTTTCATCATCCAGTTTTATAATGATAAAGGTATCATCTCAAAAAGTTGTTTTGCTGTTCTTCGCGATGTTTTGACTATGGATTGGAGAATCCGAAGGTGTTTTGATGTTTTTGCGGACGCTATTCAGTTATGGAGTTGTTTATTTATATTTTTTTGAGAGCAGCCCTTGGTGAAGAAAGGTACGATGAGAAGTTGCGAATGTGTGATTGAATACGCTATTTTCAAAACGGTAAGGTATTTAGAAATGTAAATGAGGTTGCGATTTTTTGTTGCAGCTTTAGTTACAAAATATTTGGAATAATGTTCAACTTGAAAATAAAAAAATGTTTACACAAATTAAACGGCTACTGGTAATTTGCTTTTGCATTAGCCTCCAATTCACCTCTTTTGCGCAGGAAAAAAAGTTTATTCTCGATGCAGATACAGGCAATGAATTAGATGATTTCTATGCCATTGCCCGCGCGTTCATTAATCCCTGCTTGCCCATAATCGGGTTAACTTCTGCACACTATAACAATGTGCAGATTTTTGTCGATAGCATTTGGAATGGAAATCCCGTAAAGAACTTCAATACCGTAGCTGTTTCGCAAGAGTATAATGAAGCGTTGCTGCGAGACTTAAATAAGTTAAATATTCCGCACCCTATTGGATGTACAAAAATGTTAGGCTATGCATATGGGTACTATCCAACGGCACCCATACCAACATCGCCCGCGGTCGAGTTTATTATTAATGAAGCAAGGAAAGCTTCGCCAAAAAATAAATTGGGGGTCATTTGTATTGGTGCTTCTACGAATCTTGCTGCAGCAATTGAAACGGCTCCTGATATTGCGGCCAACATTCATGCATACTTGCTCGGTTGTCAATACGATGCTGCTACACGTGTCTGGAACAAAAGTGAATTCAACATTCGCAACGATCTCAATGCGTTTGATGTAATTTTGAATAGTAAGCAATTGGATCTCACTATAATGCCCATCAACACCGCGCGACCTTTTGTTTTTTCAAAGACCGAAACGTTGAAGCGTCTATATGCCATGAAACATCCGGTGCCCGATCAGCTCGCCAACATTTGGCCCGCCATCAATGCGGGTGAGGAACGGGTAATGTGGGACCTCGCCTTAATCATCGCCATCATTAAACCGGAGTTGGCAACCTTAGAAGATCGGCCCGGCCCGCCAGAAAATGCAAATCAAAAAGTACACGTTTATACGGCCATTAAACTTGATGCTATGAAAAATGATTTTTGGAAAGCGATGGAAGCAGCGTTTTGATTGCTCTTTTTAAAATTTCTATGCTAAATTCTTCTTTGCATTTCTAAATCATGAGTATTGAAGTGCTTCGCATGCACATCTTTACCGTATTGAAAACGATTTCGTAAAGCAGTTCATATATGGTAAAAAGTAAATGGTTCAACCTTGGTGAGGCAGAAAATGTGGATGAGTTTGAGCGCGAGCCCGTTCCGCTTTCAAGTGTAAAGAGTTTTAAAAATTTTGTTGGCCTTGTGGCTGGCGAACATATTGCTGGAACTGAATTTGTAATCGGCCCATTGTTCGTGCTGCATGGCGTGGGTGCAGCAGATCTTTTCTTAGGATTACTTTTAGGAAACATACTCGCTACCTTAAGTTGGACATTAATCTGTGCCCCCACAGCTGTTAAAACTCGTCTTACAATTTTTTATCAGTTAGAAAAAATTTGCGGCTTCAGTCTGGTCTCCATTTACAATTTTATCAATGGACTTCTGTTTTGTGTAGCCGCTGCCGCGATGATCGGAGTTTCCGCATCCGCGATTGGAATTCTGGTCGATGTAAAAGGCCCGGGGTTGACAAGTTTGTATCCTGAAAGTTTTTCGTGGGTCATGATTATTATTTTGGTAGGATCAGTAATCGCTATCGTAGCTACATTTGGTTTCGATTTAGTAGCCCGCTTTTCATTGCTATTTGCTCCGTGGATGCCACTCATTTTTTTAGCTGCCGGCTTGGCCATGCTTCCGCAACTGGGCGTTACAAGCATTCATAATTTTTGGGATGTTGCCAACGCCAAAATTTGGACAGGTATTCCGATAGCAGGCCACACCAAGTATACGTTTTTGCATGTGCTTATTTTTTCGTGGTTGTGTAATAGCGCCATGCACATTGGGTTGGCTGATATGTCTATCTATCGCTATGCAAAAAAGCCTTCCTATGGATTGGCCTCTGCGTTCGGTATGTTCATCGGTCACTACATGGCATGGATAGCATCGGGTATACTATGCGCTGTTGCTTTACAAAATGGCAATAAAAATCCATCATCGGGTGAGATTGCTTTTTTGGGTGCTGGCATAGCCGGACTTATTTGCGTTGTTGCAGCCGGCTGGACTACCGCCAACCCCACTATTTACAGAGGAGGCTTAGCTGTTCAAGCAATGATGCCTTCCATGAAACGTTGGAAGATAACGGTGATGGTAGGGGCAACGGCTACCTTACTGGCGTGCTTTCCTGCCATTGTAAGTAAGCTCGATCAATTTCTGGGCTTCTATGCATTGGTGGCTGCACCGGTAGGAGCGGTAGTATTGGTAGATATATTTTTATTTCCAAAAATGGGGTTGATATCAAACTTGGCTGAAGTTGCCAAACTTAAATTCAATATTTCAGTAGCCCTTACTTGGGGTATTTCCATGGCATGTGCCTATGGTTTGTATGTTTTCTTTGAATCTGATTTTCCTTTCTTTGTGGCCATACCAGGTTGGATAATTGCCGGACTAGTATATATTGTGATTGGATATGTTCAACAACGTATGATGGCAAAACAACTTAAACCACAGACACCGTGAAATTTTTAAAACTTCTTTCATATCTCGGATTAGTCCTAACCATTCTCCCTTCCGTATTAGTCTTATTTAATTCCATTTCGATTGACACCTATAAAAATTGGATGTTGATAGGTTCTTGTATTTGGTTTCTCTCTGCACCTTTTTGGATTTTGAAAAAAGAAGAAATTAATTACAAGCAGGATATTTCTTGATTCTGATCCACATATTGTAAAATCAAATTTCTATGACAAAACAAAAATACACTTCCAGTTTGGTTGTGCTTACCAGCTTATTTTTTATGTGGGGCTTTCTTACCTGTATGAATGATATCTTAATACCGTATCTAAAAGGTATTTTTGAATTAAAGTATTGGCAAGCCATGCTGATACAATTCTGCTTTTTTGGTGCCTATTTTATTGGTTCATTGGTGTACTTTTTAATGTCGCTTTCTATGGGTGATCCCATTAATCGCATTGGATATAAAAATGGTATTGTTATAGGCCTCGTTCTTTCCGGTGTGGGATGTTTGTTGTTCTACCCTGCGGCAGAGTATGCAATTTATGGATTGTTCTTAGCAGCACTTTTTGTGTTGGGGCTTGGATTTACCTTGTTGCAAATTGCGGCTAATCCATACGTTGCTATTTTAGGATCGCCCGATACAGCTTCGTCAAGGTTGAATTTATCTCAGGCATTTAATTCGTTAGGTACTACCATCGCGCCTATTGTTGGGGGCTATTTTATATTTGAATTTTTCTTTGTTGAAGGCTCGGGGCATCACGCGGTTCAAGTTCCGTACTTGGTGTTTGGTTTGATATTTATTGTGGCGTCAATAATTTTTAGATTTATTAAACTGCCTGAGTTTGTGAATGATGAAGAACAGGTAAAAGATGCCGGTGCCTTGCGTTTTCCTAACCTCACGTTCGGCACCTTGGCCATTTTTATGTATGTCGGTGGAGAAGTATGCATTGGAAGTTTCTTAATAAATTTTATCGGGCTGCCCGAGATTATGGGTTTGGATGAACTACAGGCAAAAAACTTTCTGGCATTTTATTGGGGCGGGGCGATGATCGGTAGATTTTCAGGAGCAATTTCTTTAAGCAACCTCGCTACCAATCGTAAATATATTTTGATGTTGATTTTATCGAGCGCTTCATTTGTTTTGATATTCGTTATTGCGGGCATGTCGTTCCATACTGTTCTTCCGTATGTGGGTATTATGGTCGTTAATTTTATTGCCTTTTTAATTGGAAGGAGTTTGGCGGGAAGAACATTGGGTTTGTTTGCAACCATGAGCGCGATACTTATTCTGGTTGCCATTATGACGACAGGCAGTTTCTCGATGTGGGCATTGATTGGGGTAGGTATTTTTAATTCCATTATGTGGTCGAATATTTTTACGATCGCCATTGAGGGCTTAGGAAAATATACTAGCCAGGGCTCATCTCTTTTAATCATGGCGATTTTAGGCGCGGCACTTATTCCTTTTTCGCAAGGCATACTCGCGGATGCAATAGGTTTGCAAAAATCTTTTGTAGTGCCTTTGGTCTGCTATGGATACCTTATGTTTTATGGATTCTATAGCCCACGCTTCCCGAAAAATAGTTCGAAGGAAATAATATTGAAGTGACGAGATGATACCTTTAAACATCTTGTAAAAAACAAACAGCCCCGACAAATGCCGGGGCTGTTTCATTAATCAACCTCTCTTTCCCAAAAAGAGTTCTTCTGTTGGCTTTCCAACTATTATTTTTCGGCTAGCGGTTTGCTCGTTGTAATAATCAATTTGCTTTCGCTGTTAACCAGATCAAAATGATTTACGGAGTAACCGATTTCTTTACCATTCAATTCAATACTTTCTATCGCACCATCCATAGGGCCATGGCGCTCAATTACAAATTCTTTTCCTTTATAAAAATCCGTATTTAGTTTTACCCGTATATGGCCGTATGACGGCACCGTTACCATGTAGCTTGGTTTGCCCGGTGTATCGGGATAGATACCCATTTTCGCAAACACTAACCATGCTGACATGGCGCCAGCGTCATCATTGCCTGGAATTCCATGAGGACCATTGGTAAAATATTTTGAAAGAAGGCCGTGTACTTTATGAGCAGTTTCATAGCTCCGTTCAGCCGTATAGTTATAAAAAAATGGAAAGCCCAGATCGACTTCGTTCGTCATGTCAAAATAATTTTTATCGAAGATGCTGTCAAGCTGACTTGTAAACCGTGCTTCGCCCATGATGCTTTTCAAACTATCAAGACCATGCGGTACTGAGAATAAGTATTGCCAAGCGCTACCTTCTGTATATCCAGGCCCGCCACGCAATCCAAATCTCATAACATCCCAAAGTCTTTGTGTTGGATTGAAAGGAGTGTACCAACTTCCATCTTTATTTTTAGGACGTATTAATCCCATTTCGTTATCGTATAATTTTAAAAACGACATCGATCTTTTTAAATATCGTTTATAGTCATCTTCCTTGTTCATCAATTTGGCCATTTGCGCAAGGTTGTAATCAGAGAGATTAAATTCCATTGTGTTGCTAACAGTACCCCAAACCTGACCATTGTTCCAATCGAAATTTTTTGCATCGCCAAATTCACCATCCATTGATATGTAGCCGAGCTCTATATATTCTTTTAGGCCGGTACGCATACGGTTGCCCTGCCACTGATCTGCTTGCTTGGTCAATCCTTCATACGCCTTTGCAGCATCAAACGAGCGAATACCTTTAACGTACGAATCGCCAATGACAATGGCCGCGGGGTCGCCTACCATGAGATTCGGTTCCCATCCAAAAATTTCCCACTTGGGCATCCAGCCCCATTCTTCATACATAGCGGTCATGGTCTTCACCATATCTAGTTGTCGCTCTGGATATACCAAAACAAATAGTGGGTGCGTTGTTCTATACGTATCCCACATAGAAAATGCAGTGTAACGTGTGTACCCTTCGGCTTTTCCTATTTTGTCTTTACTTCCTTGTTTAATGTATTCACCATTCACATCGCTAAAGGTCATGGGCATTAACAAGCAGTGGTATAATGCCGTGTAGAATATGGTATTCTCTTCTGTCGATTTTTCGTCTATTGTAATTTTTGAAAGCTCGTTTTCCCACGCGTCAGAAGCTTTCTTTTTTACCGACTCAAATTCAAAACCATTTTGTTCGCTGTCCACATTGGCTATTGCATTTGCAACGGATACAAAGGATACACCTACTTTAATGTGCACGGTTTTTGGTTCCGTGCTGTTGAAAATATACACAATACCTGCCGGTTCCTTTTCTAAATTTTGTTGAAAATTAGAATCTGTTTTGTTGTTGTAAACGAGATAAAGAGAGTCAGAAGGATGATCAAGATGCAACGAAAAATAAGCATTGCTGCGATTGTTTGAGCCGCAGAAAAAACCTTCAAGTTGATATCCGTTAACTGACGATGGCGTATAATTTTCAATCTTTCCTCCTTTTACATGACCTTGCTGTGCGGTAAGATCTAAGTACACAGAATTTTTCCCTGCAGCTAAGCTTATAGAAAAAAGCGCAGAACGTGTGGTAGCCGTTGCCTGCACCGTAATATTGTCATCGTTTAAATGAACGCTGTAATAGCCCGGCTTTGCTACTTCTTTTGAATAGGTAGAACCTTGGTTTTCCAATATTGATTGACGTGATGAAAACTTTAGCGGGACACTTCCTGTGGCGGGACAGCCCACACCCGAAAAATTTATGCAACTAAAACCGTAAATGGAATCTTTTCCGTGCCGATAGCCAGTGGACAGATGCATTTTTGTAAAGTCAAATGTTTGTGGACTAACGGCAACCATACCCCACGGTAGAACTGCTCCGGGGTGCGTGTTTCCTTCGCCACCTGTACCAATGAAAGGATTCACGAAATCGACAAGTAATGCTTCAGCAACGGGCAGACTTTCTTTCTCTTTGTTGCAGCCTGTTAGTATTGGAAAGAAAACCAAGGCAAAAAATAGTTTAAGAAGCCCATTGTGGTTGTTTAGTTTCATTTGTTCCGGTTTAGTTCAATGGGTTTAAAAGTAAATGGAGAGCATTCCGCGATACTTTTATTTTGGAAAACAAGAGAAAAGAAAGTCAATGGATAGTATTTAGCTGATCTGGGTGAGCGATTAATACAACTGAAATGACTGTTAAGCTGGTGAGTTCTGCTATTGATTTACAAAAAACGATAAATGTGCGTTAGATGGGGATTTTTTCGCATGGTAAACCAATGTCGTTTCCTTAAGCTTTCTTTTTTTTAAACCTCACCCTGCCCTCTCCAAAAGGAAGAGGGTATGGAAGCTTAAGGAAACGACATTGCATCGTAAACTATTAAATCATCAACGCTTAAATCCAAACTTAGAGTGCTCAAGGCCAGCGCAGAAAATCGCATTGGCGTGAAGGGAACAATAGACTTCTTGCTTTATCATGTTGCAAGTTTAGATAGAATTTAGCGGATCACATTCATTTTCTGGGGATTAGTCTTATAGTGCGAATAGTTTTTCTAATCTGAAGAGGAAGAACTTTACATCTGTGACACCTCTTAAATTAGCCCTGAAACCTTTTATTTTCGAGTTAAAAGATTCAGCATTTGCGTTGGTACTTCTATTATCAAAGAAGTTCAGGACGTTATCTAAGTGATATTCTATTGAGTTCACCACAGTATTAAATTCATTTATTTTCATCGCTTCTACCGTTTTTTTCCATTCATTGAATTGCGTTAGTGCAATGGTTTTGGAGGTGTTTTTATAAATATTCCTAAAGCTCAA
>JBBRFY010000141.1:0-12118 GCA_038241205.1 Cytophagales bacterium | reverse complement strand
TGAAGCAAGCATACTATTTTGTTGTGGAAGTTCAACAGAAAAAAAAGTAGCGATAGCGGAAACTCAAAACGTTAGCACACCCGCCACGCAGGTAAATGAGTTACCGAACATGGTCATCACACTTTTAGATGGATCGCAATTGTCAGCCAATATGCTTAAAGGTAATGTTGCCATCATTGTGTTTTTTCCAGAATGCGATCATTGCCAACGTGAGGCGGTTCAAATTCAACAACAGATTGCAGCTTTTAAAGATTACACTATTTACTTTCTCACCACAGAGGCCAAACCGTTAACAGAAAAGTTTGCTGTTGATTATAAACTCAACACTTACAACAACGTGAAGTTTGGTTTTATTACAGTGAATGATGTGATGAAAAATTTTGGTTCGATCCCCACACCATCGCTCTATTTATATTCGAACGATCACAAACGCATTCAATCTTTTGAAGGCGAAACAGAAATTGAAAAGATTCTGAAATATGTGAAGTAGAAACTGATGGATTTGTGTTAAAAGTAAAACAACCGCGTATTTGAAACAGTTGTATCTTTCAACTGACGAAATAAGGGAAGAATACACGATTAAGAATACATGTTTTAGGGTTGGCTTAGGTTTTAATATTTATGAGAAGGCTTCAAATTCTAAATAGCTTTTTAATTGCCGGAACATTCTTCATCGTTTCTTCCTGTGATCCGATTTATATTCCCGATCCAATCGACCCGCGATTGCCAAAATATACCGAACAAGGAAACCGAGTTGCTGGAGCTTTTATTAATGGTAAGTTGTGGAAATCAAAACATGAATCTGGTGGGGTTTGGGGATATGACAGTGATCTACCTAGAATTGACTACTACTCATTTCGTGATAGCATTTCACTTTCGTTTAGTGGTAATTTAGAAGAGTCGTCAGTATCAATAATGTTTGGTCTGAAAGGTTTTGCCATTACGAGTCTATCTGGAATGACAAAATTGAAGGGTTCAATAATTGAATTTGATGGAGTGAAAAGTTCAGCGACACTATATCGTTATGGATTTGAAGATTGCATAACCCAACCGGTTGGACAAATTTATTTTCGAAATGTTATCTACAATTTGGAAAGCGATAACATTATAATATCAGGCACTTTTGGATTTACGTATGACGACCCGATTTGCGGAAAAATTGCTGTTACATATGGAAGATTTGATTACGAAATCAACAACTTTTAACAACAGCGTTTAGAAAGAAAAAGGTAGTTAATAAAAGCCATTGTGATACGTGCACATTAATAAAGAAAGAAGCTAGTGTTAATGTCATGGTATCGCATAATACATTACCAACTTATTTTAATTTTACTGTGTCTCTATAGTATTGAAACCTAAAGCACGATGTTGTGAGAAAACACACACTACTATTTTTGTTGCTGTTTGCTGGAATATCCTCCAGTGCATTTGCACAGCTCTATGTTTTTTCGGGCGTTCATAAAAGCTATGTTCGAAATGAAGTTTTAACCAATGCATCTCCAATTTATTCGTGGCATGTGGGAGTAGGTGTAAATGCATACCGTAATCCCAATTTTAAAAAAATGGCCATTAATACGGAGTTTACGCTTATTCAAAAAGGCTACAATCAACATCTGGGCAATGAGAAATTTGAATTTCGATTTACATACTTAACATTGCAGCCCACCATAGAATACAAGGCGTTTCCATTTCTATGTGTAAAGGGAGGAGTGAATCTTGCATTTCTTTTAGAGACAAATAAGACGGAGGGAAAACAAACGTATGAGATTATCGACTTTGGTCTTGTGGGTTCTCTTGGCTTTTTCGAAAACAAACGAATCAGTTTTTATACTCAGGTTGTGTATGGTGTTTCGCCTATGCTGAAATATTATAATATTGATGCCATGGGAAATTTTAATGGAAAGATTAAAGACTTAAAGAATACTTGTTTTATGGTTGGCTTACGCTTTAATATCAATGAAAAAGCTTCAATTTTTAAATAGTTTTCTGATTATAGGAATACTCTTTGCCGTTTCTTCTTGTGAGACGGTTTATATTCCCGACCCAATCGATCCGCGTTTGCCAAAATATACGGAAGACGGAAATGCTGTGGGAGGCGCACTTGTTAACGATTCCCTCTGGCGATCAGAATATTTCAAACTTCTTTTTTATAAAAGGAGAGAACCATTTCTTCGATACAAAACCACGACCGATAGTTTATCAATAGAATTCCATGGTACGATTGGCGAATCTTACCGAACAATCTCGTTCGGTCTTAAAGGTTATGGAATTAAAAGCCTTCAACAAATGACAAAGTTGAATACCCGGATAATCAACTTCGATGGTGTAAACAATGTGGCAACAATATATAGGATAGTCGTGGAACCTTGTCCAACAACAGCCAAGGGGCAAATATTTTTTCGTTCAGTAAAGTTTGATCCTGAAAATAATTCTCTGACATTATCAGGCACTTTTGGTTTTAACTACGATGATCCGCTTTGTGGAAAAATTGCGGTAAACTATGGAAGATTTGACTACATCGTCCACAACTTTTATCAATGAACAAAAGATATTTTAAGTAACCGAATGCAAACGACTCGCAACAACTAAATATTTTGCTTTCATCCCAGAAAACGCAATCAAAAATTTATCACCACCATTTTTTAATCCACTCTTCTTTTTTAGTTCCTCTACGCTTAATGGATAATTACGCGTAATGATGTTGGCTTTACCTTCCGGAAAATATTCTTTTAAAATTTTTGGATGGGCTTTAACAATAGCTTCTATTTTAAATATCCTTCCGGGAAAATTCTCTACTAGATTGTTTGAAGTATAAAGATGAGTGCTGGGGTGAAGTTTCTTTAAATTGAATCTCTCGCTCAATGTTTTGAAAGCGCCTGCTTTTAGAATGGATGCGTTGGGTTCGTATAAATAGTTAAGGGGTTCAGCAAAAAGTATTTCAGTTTCGCGTTCCATTGAAAACTGAAAAGAAAAGGTATCAATGCGATTGTTCGAGAAAATATTAACAGCTAGAATTTCTGGTTCAGCAACGAAATTTTTCCTTGCTAAAAAAAGAAGTTCTTTGCATTCATTCGCAACAGAAACAACAAAGACTTTCTGAACAAACTTTAATTCTTTTAGTCCCTGTTGAATGTCAAACAGAGGCGATGCTTTAATCATCAAACAATCGGCTTTTTTAAAAATTACATCTTGCAGTTGAACGATGTTGGGTTCACAGTCATTCAGAGAATGTACTTTTTGGTTTCCCGATGCTCTTCTACTTGGGTCGATGTAAGCAAAATCAAATTTGTGTTCTGGTTTCGCCAGAAATTCTTCCGCAGTTGTGTTGCTATATTCAATGTTATCCGCGCCAAGCTGTTGATGATTGTGTTGTGTTATTTCAAGAAGTTTCGCGTTTGGATCAAGGTATTTAACGGTGTTGAAAATTTTACTAAAATAAAAACTATCAATACCCAAACCACCGGTAAGATCAACAATGGATTTATCTTTTAAAGAGTCGCCATAAAGCGCGAAGATATTTGCTTTGTATTCGGCAGTTTGTTCTGAAGAACTTTGTTCAACGTTTATTCCAGGCGGATAGATAATGTTTTGTGCGTGATAATATGTCGGCAGTTTTTCTTTTGCTTTTTTTCGTCCGCTTAACTGATTAGCAATAATATTTGTTGGAATGCCATGAATAAATTTATACTTCAGCACGAGTTGCTTCACATCATCATTTTCATGTTGATGAATAAACGATTGAACCTCGGCCGAAAGTAGTTGGCTTAGTAGCATCTTTAAAAATAACTAGGCTTTGTGTGTTTTTCGATAAATAAAAATATTGCGCACATAAACAAATATTGCCAAGCCTTGCGATACCAACAACACCGGATCAAGTCGGGAGGAAGCGTAAATCAAAATCAACACACACGCCACCAAACTGATGATCCAAAAGCCGAAAGGAAGAATGGAACTTTTATGTTTTTCAGAATAATACCATTGATAGACAAAACGAAGGTTTAACATTAACTGACCGATGGCGCCTATAATAACAACAGCGCTGGTTAATTCCGTTTGCGAGAATATCGATTTGATATTATGATTGCTCGCAAAAAAAATCCAAACAAAAGCGAAGAAGGGAAGCATTAGCAACACAGAACGAACGAAGAAAGGTATTTTTATCCAGTCGTTTTTTAATTGAAGGTTTCGAATGTAGATAAAGTATGAAAGTGTTTGACCAAAAATAATAACAACGTCATCGCGAATAATTCCATAAATCAGAAACAGAAAAGACGCCACCAGACTAAGCTGCCAGAAAATAGTTGGCGAAACTACCTTACCCTCTTTTTCAGAATAGTATAATTGAACAAGCAACCTTCCGCCAAAAAGGGATTGAGCAAAAAATCCGAGTCCATAAATCCAATACTTTTCTACAAATTCCATTCGGGCGCAAAGATGAAAGGATTTATGGATTTGGTGTTTATGCCGCTGTTAAAAATAGAGGAGGAAGAAATTGCCAAACAATAATCAATGTTGTTTGCTTACGCTCCGATGACATCCTCTGCTTAGATGAACGAGTTTAGGCCATCAAGAATGGTTTAAGCAAACGGCCTTGGGTGCAGTTAAAAATAACACGATGAAACCGTGCTGTTGGGCTAACGCCCCTCCTCTATTGTTGCTGTTAACCATGCACTTAAGTGCGTGGTTATTCAAACCGTCTCCCGATAAACTATAATCCAAGACAGCAATTTGATTTGCACCCACGACATTGAACGATAATTAAAATCTTCATTTAGATTTGAAGTATGCAATTTGATTTAGTGGTTATTGGTGGAGGTGCAGCCGGATTTTTCGGGGCTATTCAGGCAGCGGAAATGAAACCGGGTTTGAAGATTCTTATTCTGGAAAAGTCAACGAAACTTTTATCGAAAGTAAGAATCTCTGGTGGCGGCAGGTGCAATGTTACGCACTATTGTTTCGAACCCATTGCGTTGGCGCACCATTATCCGAGAGGTGAGAAACCGCTAAAAAATCTTTTTCAAATTTTTCAGGCGAAAGAAACGGTTGCCTGGTTTGCATCGAAAGGAGTACAACTCAAAACTGAAGAAGATGGCCGCATGTTTCCGATTACCGATAATTCTGAAACAATAATTGATTGCTTTTTGCAGCAAGCGAGGCAATTGAAAATAAAAATTGAAACGGGTAAAGGTGTTATTTCCATTCAGCAGGAAAATGATAGTTTCATAATTACCTGTCAACAGGGCGAAATTATTGAAGCAAGAAAAATTTTGATTGCAGCGGGCGGGCATCCCAATAAACAAGGTTATGAATGGATGTCAAATTTGGATCATAACATTATCGATCCTTTACCTTCACTTTTTACCTTTAACGATTCGGAAAAAAAATTTAAAGATTTGATGGGTGTTGCTGTGCCCGTGGCGGAAGTTCGCATTGCAGGATCAAAATTTTCGCAAATCGGGCCCGTGCTCATTACACATTGGGGATTGAGTGGGCCTGCGGTAATTAAACTTTCGGCTTGGGCTGCTACCTATCTGCACGAAAAGAAATATGAGTTCACTGCTTTGGTAAGTTGGATTGGTGAAGCAAAAGAAGAAGTGCTTCGTGCCCAACTTGCAGAACAAAAAACAAAACGAGGAAAGCAAAAGGTAATTTCGAATGCTATGTTTTCGCTACCGCAACGATTGTGGTTAAAGCTATGTGCGTTGTCTGAAATAGAAGAAGCAAAAATTTGGGCAGAGCTGCCACAGAAAAATATCAATAAGCTTGTTGAATTTTTAATCCGTTGTCCTTTTCAGATTAAAGGCAAGACTACTTTTAAAGAAGAGTTTGTTACGTGTGGCGGTATTGACGTGACCGAAATAAATCTGACAACAATGGAAAGTAAAAAAGTAAAAAATATTTTTTTTGCCGGAGAGGTTTTGAACATTGATGGCGAAACGGGTGGGTTTAATTTTCAGGCTGCTTGGACCACCGCATATATTGCAGCGAAAGGTATTGTGAGTTAAGATCACTCAATAACGTACAACAGTATTATCACAAAAAAAACAAGGTATGCATCCGTTAAGCATACCTTGTTTTTCTTAATCTACATTCAGAAAATATTAAGGCTTCAACCAAGCAGAACGCAGCGCCAATTGTTCTGGTGTAGCAGTGGCATCGAAGGCGAGAATATGTTTTTGTACGATCGCTATTTTTTGCACCGGTGCCGACAGCTCTGTTTCTTTCATCGTTTCACCATCTTTTCTCAATACAGTAAACGAAACTGTCTTTAATGTTGGAAGAGCCGTCATGTGTTTTTGAATGAACGAACCAAGCTCAGGCCCTAGATCAGGAATTTGCTCTCCATTTATTTTTACCAAAACATCGTCTGTTTTAAAACCAACGGCCACGCCCATCGCGTTCATGTTTTCGGTAGATGCAATTTTTAGTTTTGGTTTACCTTCAACTTGCGCAACACCAATAATAGATTGCGAAATTCCTAAAGAATAATCTTCGACAGATTGTTCTGCTGCATAGGTAATTCCAACGGCTTTAAAAACTTCAGCGCACGGAAGCGGTTCTGCACCACTTACATATCGGCTAAAAAAATCGCCAATTTCAGGATACGTCATTTTCGTTATTTCACCAAACAACGCATCGTCTTTAAACGCTTTGCTCTTGCCATACTTCTTCGACAAATCGAGCAAAAGATTGCGCACACCATATTTTCCATTTGATAATTTTAAAAGTTTTATATCAAGACACATACCGATCAGTGCACCTTTCATATACACATTCGGATATTCATCTTTGTACTTATCGAGCGTGAACTTACTTAGATCGGTGAAGGAAATTGAGTCGGAGAAACTTTCAGCAGAAAGCATTTTAGTACGAATTACTTTTAAATATTCTTCCGGTGTAATCAAACCATATTTTACCTGCACGCTTCCGGCATTGTATTCTGTAACACCTTCATACAACCACAAGTGTTGCGACATTTTAGGGTCATTAAAATCGAAATGCTCAATTTGTTCAGAATGAATATTGAGAGGCGTCACAATGTGAAAAAATTCGTGTGCAGCAAAATCACGCAGCTGCGCATTCATTTGATAAATGTTTTGCTCTGGCATATAATAGAAGGAAGAATGCGAATGCTCAAGCGCACCATAACTTAACACGGGCTGATCGGTAAAATAAAATATGAACGCATACTTATCAACCGGAAGCGTGCCACCAAGAAAATCTTTCTGCGCCATTAACACTTCTTTAATGCTCTCAGCAATTTGCTTTGCAGTAATTTTTCCGTTGGGCGAGTAGCAACCAATCAACACTTCGGCATTGGCAACTTTAATAACTGCGGTATCTGTTTTGGCATACATTAAAGGCGAATCGACAAGCTCATCATAGTCGATGGTTTTAAAAATATCCACTCGCTTGTTGCTGTTTTCATTTCCCTTTTCGCGATTAATTGAACGTAACGGTTTTCCTACTTCTGCAGCAATCAACCCAGAAGAACCATAAAAATTTTCAGGACGAATGAATGAAAGTTGGAAAGGTATATCTCTCGCACCCTCAAGGTATCCAAAAAAACCAGCACCATTCAGCACAAAATTTTTGCCTTCTTCAATGTTTGTTCCGGCAGGTTGAAATATTTCTGGCTCCGAAAGTTTTGTGTCATAACTATCTTCTATCCAATAACTAATTTTCGAAAGTTTGCTGGCATCCTTAATTTTCCAGGCGTTGTCGTTAAGTTTTTCGGTTGTTAGTTTATTTCCTTTTTTATCGAGCGCTGTAAACTCAGAAACGAAGCGACCATAATCTTCGATAGCATAGGTACCCGGAATCATTTTGGGTAAATAGAACGTAACCTCATTTTTTGAAATGGGAGGAGGTAGCAATTCAACATATACCTTATCATCTACCACTTTGGTAAGATCGACTGTATATTGATAGGAAGCACTTGTCTTTTTTTGACTAAAAGCAAACTGGGTTGCGCTAACCAGAACCAGCGCGAGCAATGCGTATTTTAAAAGCATAAATTTTAGGTTAAGATTTTTTGATCAAGGTAAGGTATTTGAGAATTATCTGTTGATTGAATAGAATAAAATAAAATTACAGAACGCAGAACGATTTATTTAGTTGTTTCGCTAGCCTTAGAATATTTTTTTACGATTTCACTTTCGTGGATATGATGTTGATCTTTCACAATCCACTTTCCGTTAACAATGGTTCCAAGAATATCAGCGCTATCGGCTGTGTAAAGAATTGCAGACAAAGTATTTTTTAAATCAGCTTGCATGAGCAAAGGCGATTTAGCGTTATACACTACAGCATCGAAAGGTTTGCCGATGTCAAAAAAATTATGTTGATCAATACCCATTGCTTTTCTTCCGGAGCGAAAAGTCTTTCGTATTAAAATCGAAGCGCCATCATCAAACGTATTTCGCTTGTGTGTTGTGAAACGCTGCGCATAATCCAACCATCGCAAATCTTCTAATGGATTTAGACTGATATGACTGTCCGTACCGATTGACCAATGACCGCCTTCTTTTGCGAACTCACTAAGTTTAAAAATTCCATCACCTAAATTACCTTCCGTGCCCGGACACAAAACGGCATTTGCTCCGCTCTTTGCTAATCGTTTCACTTCATCACTTTCCATATGCGTGCAGTGAATGATGTGGAAGCGTTGGTCTAATGGAAGATGATCTAATAACCATTCAATAGGACGTTGCTTTAAAAAATCGAGACAATCTTTAATTTCTTTTAATTGTTCCGCAGCATGTAAATGAAACGGAATATTTTTCGGCCCGTTCTCGAAGGTGTTTACAATGTCATCTGCATTAACCGCTCGTAATGAGTGAACACCAAATCCTAGTTGTGCATGATGTTGATTTAAAACTACATTGGCAGAAACCTCTAACAGTTGCAGATAATCATCAACGGTTTTTGAAATAAATCTTCGTTGCTTTGCATACGCATCAACACCAAAATTACCTTTCTGATAAAAGACAGGCACTAAGGTAATTTTAATTCCAGCAGTTTTTGCAGCAGCAACTAATCGCTCGCCCATCTCTGCCAAATTGGAATATGGTTTTCCATTTTTGTCGTGATGGAGATAATGAAACTCTGCAACGTGCGTGTATCCCTTGCGAAGCATCTCAGAATATAACATGGTGGCAACAGATTCCATTTGATCTGGATCGATGCTTAATGCACAATTGTACATTGCTTCTCGCCAACTCCAAAAATCATCGTCAGTACCATGGGCATGTTTTTCTGCATGACCGGCCATGGCAAATTGAAAAGCATGCGAGTGTGAATTTTGAAAACCGGGCAACGCAAATCCCAGAACAGATTCAAGTGCAACAGACTGTGGACATGATTCAGAAAGGTATTGAACAATACCGTTGCCATCAACGCCAACATAAGCAGGCGAAATCCATCGGTCATCTTGAAGCAGTGCTTTAAAAGAAAAATATTTTACGTTGCTCATGTTGTTTTCAATTGATAAATGAGATCGTGAAACACTCTTTTCAAAACCTCCTTCATCTTATCCGCGCGATTGCTATCATATTTTTTTTCTGCATCATCCATGTAATTTACCTTAGTCATCTCAAGTTGCAGGGCATGTTGATGTTCAGATGGCCTTCCGAAATTACGCGTAATAATTCCGCCTTTAAAGGGATTGTTGTGTTGAAGAGAATAGCCTGAAGATTTTAAATTCTTCAAAACACTTTGGGTTAGTACCGTATCGGCAGATGTTCCATCCGCATCGCCTAAAATTAAATCTGTAAATTTTGAATGGTGAATGGTCGGTACATGTTGTCGTATAGAATGGCAATCCCAAAGTAATACCTTTCCAAATTTCGATTTCAAATCATTTAACAGTTCCTGAATTTTTTCATGGTATGGTAAATAGTATTCATTCAATCTTCTGTTCACCTCTTCTGCAGCAACAACTTCGCGCTCGTCATTATAAATTGGCTCGCCCAAAAAATTTGTTGTAGGACAAAGACGTGTTATAATTCTTCCATCGCTGTAAAGCGGTTTGCTTTTCGGATCGCGATTCAAATCAATTACCCATCTACTGTAAACTGCGGAAATCATTGTGATGCCCATGGATGGAGCGAAATCATAAAGTTTATCTACAAACCAATCGGTATCGTCTGGCGCAGATGCAAGATTCGCTTTGTACTGATCTTTTAATTCATCAGGAAAATCAATGCCGCAGTGTGGCACGCTAATAAGAATAGGTACTTGATTTTTTTTGACGCTTATTAGATTGAACACATCCATTGATTAGTAATAATCTTTCCACAAATGTTTCGTGCTAATTATTCGTGCATTCGTGGCTATTTATAACCGTGTTAATTCTTTTTCTTCTTTTTCGATTTCTTTGAATCATCTACATTTTGCTTTGCTTTTTCTAAAAGTTCTTCTGCACGTTTCACATTCGCCACTTGTTCTTCTTGCTGTCTTTTCCAATCTTGAAGCTGACGTTCTGCTTGCTCAAATTTCTTTTGATAATCAATCGGATTATTCAAACGCTCTTTCAATTTCATAATGCGTTTGAAAGATTCATCGATGCGCTCTTTTTTTATTACGCCATCGGCTACCATTTTCTTTATGATTTCGTGTACGCGATCGACTGTTCGCACATCACTTCCTTGAATGTTATTCGAAAAAGTCATGATATCAACACCGCCATTAATTGCCAATCGAATGGCCTCTTCTAAACCATAGTTTTCAGTGATGGCATGCATTTGCATATCGTCTGTAAAAATCACACCATTAAAATGTAGTTGATTACGCAGCATTTCGGTAAGCATATCATACGACAATGTTCCAGGTTTGCCGGTCTTATCTAAATTCATGTTCACAATATGTGACGTCATAATAGCATCGGCATATCCTGAATCAATTAGAGATTGATAGGGCTTTAACTCGCGTTCGTTCCACGTGTTGGTAACATCGGCAACACCGAGATGCGTGTCGGCAAGGGAACTTCCGTGGCCGGGAAAATGCTTGAGCGCAGTAATAACATTCATCTCCCTGTGTTTTTTAATTACCTCTTTGGCCATTATAGTTACCGAATCTTCATTCGCTGAAAACCCGCGACCAAATTTTGCAATAATAGGATTATCAAGGTTTGCGATTAGATCCACAACAGGTGCAAAGTTTACATTAATGCCGAGACCTGCCAATGTTGATGCCGTTGCCTCACTATAAAATCGAACCGAATCAAGCGAAGCATTTTTACCCATTTCAAAAGCAGTGATTGATTTCGGAAAACCATATTTGTCTTTTAACCGATTTACCTTTCCACCTTCTTGATCGATGGAAATGAACAACGGTATTGCTGCTGCATGTTGATACGTCCAGTTAATTTTTTTGAGCGCTACGAAGGAGTTTGTTTTTGGAATGTTCTTTTCGAATATAATGATTGAACCTACCTTCCCTTTTTCAATATCTTTCAATACGGCAGAATCAACCGAAGTGCCGGCAAAGCCAATCAAAATCATTTGGCCAATCTTAATATCCAGGCTGTCGATGGATTGAGCTTTTGCAATTGAAGAGAAAAGAATGGCAAAAAGTAAAACGGCTGTTTTAAGTGTGTTAATATTTTTCATAGATCATGGTCAAAATTTCCTGCATGTTTTTTCTAATGGAAGATGTTGCTGTGGTGTAATTGCTGTTCATAAAAGAGAAGATCAACGTCTTTCCACTTTTGGTTACAAGATAGCCACTCATACAATGATTGTTGCTTAGTGTGCCGGTTTTTCCAAAAAAGTATGGCGTATCGGCCTTGTACCAATTTTTAACGGTTCCGTTTACGCCACCAGTTGCGAGCAAGGGAAAAAGGCGTTTTCTTGGAACAAGCTCGTAAATTTTATTCCATAGTTGCACAATGCTGCGCGGTGTAAAAAGATTGTAGCGCGATAAGCCAGATCCATCTACCCAAACAGGTTTGTCTGGCAAATCAGTTAAGAATTTCTTCTGCATGTAATCAATTGCAATTTCGGGTTGCAGCGTATAGCTTATTATGCCAGCGCAAATTAGCAGAAGTTGCTCGGCTAACATGTTGTCGCTTTCCTGCATCATCATTTTATAAACGCTATCAGCCGGAATACTATAT
>JBBRFY010000140.1:0-12327 GCA_038241205.1 Cytophagales bacterium | reverse complement strand
ACAAGGGCGCCATGAAGTTTGAAGACATAAGCGATGCAGCAGGAATTAAATCGGATGGATGGGCAACAGGTGTGAGCATGATAGATATAAACACCGATGGGTTGTTGGATATTTATGTTTGCATGGCCGGTCTTGATAGTTTGCCCGCTAACCGTTTGTACATTAATCAAGGTAACAATACTTTTAAAGAACAGGCAAAAGAATATGGTCTTAATGACACAGGCTACAGCACACAAGCAGCATTTTTTGATTATGACCGCGATGGAGACCTTGATATGTATTTGCTCACGAATGGCGTTGAACGATTTAGTCATAACAACACGCGGCCACGAAAACTAGAAGGCGAAGGCGTTAGCACCGATCGGTTGTATCGCAACAATGGAGACAACACCTTCACAAATGTTTCTACTGAAGCAGGAATTACTATTGAAGGCTATGGCCTTGGTGTTGGTATACTGGATGTAAACAATGACGGTTGGCCCGATGTGTATTGTGCGAACGATTTTATAACCAACGATTTATTATGGCTTAACAACGGTGATGGCACGTTCACCGAAAGTATTCGTGACTACATTACTCAAACCTCACACAACGGTATGGGCATGGATATTTCAGATTTTAACAACGATGGCATGGTTGATATTGTGGAGGTAGACATGTTGCCCGAATCAAACATGCACAACAAGACAATGACACCCGCAATGAATTATGAAAATCAGCGCGTTCGATTTGGATTTGATTATATGCCGCAGTATGTACGCAATACGTTGCAGAAACGTAACGATGGAAATTCATTTAGTGAAATAGGAAGGCTGGCCGGCATACAAAAAACAGATTGGAGTTGGGCACCGCTCTTAGCAGATCTTGACAATGATGGTCATAAAGATCTTTTTATTTCCAATGGCTATGGGCGCGACATTACCGATCTGGATTACATCGTGTATTCGGACGGTGCTCAAAATCCCTTTGGTACAAAAGCATCACGCGATGTTAAAGCGTATGAAAATTTACAAAAATTACCTTCCATCAATTTACCGAATTATTTTTTTAAGAATAGAGGAGACCTCACGTTTGAAAACGTGACGCGCACGTGGAGCTCGAATGTACCCAGCATGTCAAACGGAGCTGTGTATGTTGATTTAGATTTGGATGGTGATTTAGATTTGGTTTCAAATAACGTAAACCAGGAAGCTTTTATTTATCAAAACACAACGCGCGAGAGTGACACGCTCAACACCCATTATCTAACTATAAAATTAACAGGCCCAGCAAAAAATCCGCTTGGCATAGGCGCTGAAATAAAATTATATGCGAAAGGCGAAACGCAAACTATTTCACAGTATTCTGTGCGCGGTTACCTTTCTTCTATGGAAAATGTTCTGCATTTTGGTTTAGGCGCAACGCGTGTTGCTGATAGCGTGAGCATAACCTGGCCCGATGGAAACGTTCAGGTAATTAAAAATCAAAAAGCGAACGTGGTTGTTTCGTTTCGCTATACAGATTCGAAAAAATCAAACGATGTATCATTACCACATACGCTTACTTTCTTACACGATCAATCTGCCATGGTTCACACCATTGCGCATAAAGAAAATACCTATGTCGATTTTCAAGATCAACCATTGTTGTTAAAAATGCTTTCGCGTGAAGGACCAGGAGTAGCGGTGGGCGATATAAACAACGATGGCCTCGAAGATTTCTTTTTAGGTTCTGCAGCAAAAGACACGGCTTATTTTTGGATGCAAAAAAGTGATGGCACTTTTAAAAGAGGAACCATGTTATCAGGCTCTTGGAATTTTGAAGATCTTGGATCTTTGCTGTTCGATGTAAATGGTGATGGACGTTTGGATTTGTATGTTGCCAGTGGTGGAAACGAATTTGAGAAAAACGAAAAATATTATCAAGACCGCTTGTATATACAACAGCCCAACGGCAGTTTTGAAATATCTGACCGACTGCCGCCAATGGTTTCCAGCACGGCCACCGTTAATGCGGCTGATATGGATGGTGATGGCGACTTGGATTTATTTGTTGGCTCGAGGTTGACACCACATCATTATCCGCTTCCAGATAAAAGCTATTTACTCGAAAATGTAAACGGATATTTTAAAGATGTAACATCGCAAAAAATATCGGGTCTTGATACACTTGGACTTGTAACCTCAGCGTTGTGGACGGATTTTAATAACGATAATAAAATAGATTTGATTGTGGTAGGGGAGTGGATGAACATTACCGTGTTTACTAACACTGGATCAAAATTGGAGAATACCACAAGCAACTCTGGTATTGGAAATATGCGTGGCTTTTGGAACAGCATTAATGGCGGTGACTTCGATCAGGATGGCGACATCGATTATATTATCGGCAACTTAGGATTGAATACCGAACTGCGCGCATCCACAACTGAACCTGTATCTGTTTTTGCAAAAGATTTTGACGGAAATGGAAGCCTGGATCCCATCATCGGATATTATGTGCAAGGCGTTCAAAGTCCGCTGCCATCTCGTGATGGTTTAGTCGCTCAAATTAGCGGAATGAAGAAAAGGTATCGGTACTATAAGGATTATGGAAAGACAACATATAAGACACTTTTTTCACCCGAAGAATTAAAGGGCGCGTATCATGCTGAAGTAAATTATCTTCAATCTGTTTACATCGAGAATAAAGGGAATGGAAAATTTATTTCTACGGCACTCCCAATCGTGGCACAGGCTGCACCTGCTTACGGCATTTCCGTTGCCGATATAAACAATGATTCATTTTTAGATGTATTAATTGCCGGAAATCGAAGAGATTCTGAAACATTGAGTGGCTTCTTGGATGGCTCGGTGGGCACGGTAATGCTGGGTGATGGCAAGGGTAATTTTTCCAAGATGATGAATACCAAAGCAACTGGCTTTCATGCTGCTGGCGATGCTCGAGGCGTGGCGCAATTGGTAACTGCATCTGGAATTAATTTTTTGGTCGTCAATAATAACGCTCCACTTCAATGCTTTGTGTTACCACTATCGCAAAAGGTAATTTCCTTACTACCGGATGATCGCTACGCTTTGATTACACTAAAAGATGGCAGATCGTATCGGCAAGAGTTTTATTTCGGCAACGGCTACCTTACACAAAATTCCCGCTCTATGATAATGCCGGGTAATGCTACGGAAATAAAAATCTATTCTTCCAATAGACAAGTGCGAAGTTATAAACCAGAAGCACCGAACGTTAATCTATAATATTTTTCTTCAATATGTAGTGCGGAGAATATTGTTACGTATGGAAATTGATTGATGGCACTTTGAACAACGCATAGGACGGGCTACGTAGTGATCGCGCTTTATTTTATCACCTCCCTTTTTTACGTTATTTATGCAAAATAAAAACAGACAAGGTTTTAGCTCCATGCGCTCCCAACACCAGTGATTGTTCTATATCAGCAGTTTTAGATGGCCCTGCTATAAAGATTCCATATTGGTATTCTAATTTAGAAATCATTTCATACGCCTCGTGTAACGTTGGCACAATACTTTGTTTTTCAATTACAAGAATTAGGTTTTCGCATATAAACGGTAAGGCTCGGTCCAGCATATTTTTTTGAGTAATCCATATCGCGGCATTTTCGGCTACGCCAAATTCTCCTTTTAAAATCGCGAGTTCAATATTTTGCAGAACATGCGGCTTATCTTGATAGTCCGCATTGAGTAAGTTGGTTTTTATTTCCGGAAAGGAAGAGATAATCTCTTTTACATCTGTAAATTTTTCTAGTATGTAATTATTAATTTCGTCTACATCGTTAATTTCTACTACTGTTCCACCAATTGAAATCAAAGTGGCCTTGAATTTCTCAACAACGTTTTCGTAGCCAATGGGTGCTATCTTATTTTCCTGGTGCACACTTTGGCCGGGCTGATTTGTTTTAACGCGCATTAATATGCGATCACGACTGTCCATGGTTTTTATTTTTTTGATACCATTCAGTAAAAGAAAATTCAGGAGGAGAAGGCATCTCTCGTTGCGTAAACCAAGGATTTAAACGGTTACTTATTAGGCTAGGAAAAATTTTCATCGTCTTTCGTCCAACCCAACCGGCAACTTTAAATAACGTTGGATTCGACAAAACGAAACTCATTATCTTAATCGCTGCAGTTTTTGGTTTAGACACATGTCCTGATTTTGTTATGACCTGCCGCCATTTGTATAACTGATCGTGTATATCAATTTTTACCGGGCATACATTTGAACATGACCCGCACAATGTTGATGCAAACGGAAGGTCTGCATTGTCTTTAATATTCCACGCGGGCGATAGGATGGAGCCGATTGGTCCTGCAACAGCAGTATGATAACTATGGCCACCACTTCTGCGATACACGGGGCAAGTATTAAAACATGCGCCACATCGAATGCATTTTAACGCGCTTCGAAAATCATCACTCGCAAGGCGTTTGCTTCTTCCATTGTCAACCAAGATGATGTGCATTTCCTGATCTTTTCTTGGAACATTGAAATGACTTGAATAGGTAGTGATGGGTTGGCCTGTTGCACTTCTAGCTAAGAGCCTGAGAAAGATTGCAAGATCTTTTCGTTTCGGAATAATTTTTTCAATGCCCATGCACGCTATATGCACATCGGCCAGTTGTACACCAAGGTCTGCGTTGCCTTCGTTGGTGCACACCACTATTTCTCCCGTTTCTGCTACTGCAAAATTTACTCCTGTTATAGCAATTTTGCTCGTAAGAAATTTTTCTCGTAAATGCACTCTGGCTGCATTCGTTAAAAATTGATGATCTGAATTTCCTTTTGGCGTGCCTAGGTGCGTGTGAAATAATTCTCCTATCTCTTCTTTTTTCCAATGGATGCAAGGAAGAACGATATGACTTGGTGGTTCATTGGCAAGTTGCACAATGCGTTCTCCAAGGTCTGTATCAATTACACTAATGCCATTTTTTTCTAAGTAATCATTTAAATGACACTCCTCGGTGAGCATTGATTTACTCTTTACAATGTTAGAAGTGTTATGTTTTTTTATAATGGAAAGAACGATTTGATTATGTTCCTCTGGCGTTTCAGCCCAATGCAGTATAACGCCATTTGCTTGCGCCCGATTTTCAAATTCAATTAGATAATTGTAAAGATTTGATAGTACATTATTCTTGATGGAAGATGCTGCTTTGCGAAGGTCTTCCCATTCCGGAATTTGCCATGCTGCTTTATCTCTTTTCTGTCGCACCATCCACAAAGTTTTATCATGCCAGTCAACCCGCTGCTCATCTTTGTTAAAAGCATGAGCCAATGTTGCATGATCGCGTAGCTTAGATTCTTTCTCCATTCATTCCCGCGTTTAAAATCTGCGCTATGTGAATTATTTTCACGTTACTTTTATCACGTTTTAGAATTCCTTCCAGATGCATGAGGCAAGACATGTCATTTCCGGTAATGTAATCTGCACCGTGCGACACGTGGTCTGCAACTCTATCCTTTCCCATCTTAGCGGATACGGCCTCTTCAGTAACGCAAAACGTTCCGCCAAAACCACAGCATTCATCTTTTCTAGACAATGAAATTAAGTCAATGCCTTCCACCATTTTTAAAAGCTTTTCAGTTTTGGAAAAATCAGGAGCCACTAGCTCTGTCATCTGAGAAATTTTTAAACCGCGCTGGCCATGACAACTTTGATGCAGACCAACTTTAAAAGGAAATGTGCTATTTATCTTTTCTATTTTGATAATGTCTGTTAAGAACTCGGTTAACTCATAAATCTTTTTTTGGATTGATTCTGATTCCATTTCTAACCCATTCGCTTTTATATGTTCCTTCACGTGCAGCACACAACTTCCTGAAGGGGAAACAATATAATCGTACTTATGAAAATTCTCGATAAATAATTCGTTGCAGCCAGTTGTTAAATGTTCAAATCCAGAATTTGCCATTGGCTGTCCGCAACACGTTTGATTAACCGGGTAGTCTACATCTAGTTCTAATTTTTTAAGTATTTGAAGTGTAGCAATGGCTACTTCCGGATAAAATTGATTTACGTAACAGGGAATAAAAAGACCGATCTTCATATTGCGTATTTAGACCAGTGGGTCTTTCGTTAGATCTGAATAGAATTTCAATTCAATTAAATCGGAAGGTAATGATTTTTTGTTCCAATGTTTGTGGATGGCTAAAGCCGCACCAAGTGCTGAAGCTTGTGCAATGGATGCTGCGTAAATTTCAACGTGAGGAAATGCTACCGCCATTAAATTCATATAGATACTATTTTTGCTAAATCCACCGTCTACGAAAATTCGTTTTACAGTATGTCCTCGCTGAACAAGTCTTGTTGACACCAATTGTCGTTTTACAATGTCAATAATCAATTCGTGATATGCTTCATCCGATTCATTAAAATCATTCAGGTCACCATCAGCAGGCGTTGTTTTAATGCCCGTGTTAACGCCACTCATTTCTTGAAGCCTACTCTCTTTCAACTTTTTTGTCAACGTTGGGTTATAGTTTAATCGCGTAAAATAATCAATAGGTAATTGATACTGTTCGGCAAGGTGCTTAACCTGTTGCTCATGTTCGAAGCCCGCAAATAATCTCGATGCTTTCACGGGGTTTCCTTGATAGGTAAGGTAACACAAACAATCTTTTTCAAGTTCTTGTTTGCTAAGAGATGAACCATCAAATGGATTTAAACTGATACACCATGTTCCGGTGGAAAGTAAAATGAAGGGTTCATGAAAATTTGCTAAATAAGGAATAAGCGCTGATGAGCTATCATGAATTCCTACTCCAACGCAAACACTTTCGTTGTAATAATGTAGTTCAATGCATTCGTCACTATTCAAAACGGGAGGCAGCTTCGTGTTGATATCTTGTTCAAATACCCATTCATGATAATTATTTTTTGTAAAATCCCATAGATTAGTATGGCATCCAATACTTGTTATTTCAGAGTACGGTTTGTTCGTTAATATTGAACTTAAATATTGCGGCAGGTGCAATGCATATTTAATTGACTCATATATTTCTGGCTTCTCAATCTTCAATCGGTACAATTGCATACCAGAATTTAAGCTGCCTAAAACGGGAGAGGCGGTACGTTTAGAGAATTCTGATTTACTTCCATATTTTTTGTAAAACGATTCGAGTAGTTCTGAAGGATACGGCTTTAAATAATTATAAAGTGGAAGAACAGGTTTAAGATCTTGATCGACATAGACAAAACTTGCACCGTACGCTGAGAAATTAACTGCCTTAA
The DNA here is from genome assembly GCA_038241205.1 of Cytophagales bacterium. Lineage (GTDB taxonomy): Bacteria > Bacteroidota > Bacteroidia > Cytophagales > Cyclobacteriaceae > Chryseolinea. The sequence continues at coordinate 5,084 of JBBRFY010000140.1, read as the reverse complement.
TTTTAAATTCTTTTAGGGCGAGCATTTTTAAAAAAGAAGATTTTACCCAACTGGTTAGTTCGTTTATTTCTTCACAGGCAAATCCATCTTCATCTGTTGTTTCTACAAATTGAACAGACTCCTCAAATACAAGGCGATAGTGTTCATCAAATAATAAAATCTTCTTATTGGTTTTACCAACATCAAAAATCAATATTACTGGTATTGCCTCCATCTTACAATCCTGTGCTAATGGTTTTAAATCCTCTTTCTTTAATAAGCTGTTCGCGAACTTTTAGCGATCGAAATGCTGCTAGAGGATTTAAAGAACCACCTGCGCGCAGCCTTGCTTCAGCAACCAGTGGTCGCACATCTGTTCTAAATGCTTTCTGCAATATTTCCTGACAAAGAACGACATCGTTACTGTTTTGTGCATCCTTTAATGAAGGTCTATCAATTATTAACGCTTGTGCATAGGTAATCATTATTGCTTCAACAGATTGAAGAAGATCTTCAAGAGGATCTTTCACATTGTGCGAAGCATCAATCATCCATCCAAGATCGGAAGCATGATTCATTTTGCGGGCATCCATTCCTTCAATGAGTTCATTGAATATTAAAAACAGTTGATACGGCTTAATACTGCCAACCGTTAAATCGTCATCGCCATATTTTGAATCATTGAAATGAAACCCACCTAATTTTCCTTCCATTAATAGAAGCGAAACAATCTGCTCGATGTTTGCATTTGGCAAATGATGGCCGAGATCCACTAAGGTAAACGCTTTTGATCCAAGCTTTGATGCATATAACAATGATTGACCCCAGTCCCCAACAGTTGTTGAATAAAAATTGGGTTCATAGGCTTTGTACTCCACAAACATTTTCCAGTCATCGGGAAGTTTAGTATACACTTGCTGAAGACTTTCTAAGGTATTTTCAAATGCATTTCGAAAATTCAATTGTCCGGGAAAGCACGATCCATCAGATAACCATACGGTGAGTGATGTTGAACCTAACGCTAGTCCATAATCAATCACTTCAAGGTTGTGATCAATTGCCTGCTTTCTTATTTCTTTGTTAACATTTTGCATTGAGCCAAACTTATAACTCAATTTTTGGTCTGGTTGATCTTGAAACGTGTTTGAATTCATGGCATCGAAACGAAGTCCATGAGCAGCAGCGCAGGCTCGAATATCTTTTGCATTCGTTGGTATATCCCAGGGTATGTGCAACGACACAGCACCACTGGAGTTATTCAAAGCGTGAAGTATGCCTATATCCTCAATTTTTTCTTCAAGCGAACGTGGCTCGCCAGCACCATTAAATCTTCCGAAGCGTGTTCCTCCTGTGCCAAGCGCCCAACTCGGTATGGCAATTTGAAAATCAATAAGCTTTTGAACAATAGTCTCATAGTTGGAAATCTCATCCTTTATAAAATTGAGTCTTCGGTTGTGATCCTTTTCGTGAGTAACGTTGCCTTCTTCTATTATATGTTTTTCAATTTTCATTTTCTTCTCTTTTTAGCGATGTCTAATGTGCTGAATCGCGTTAAGCAATGCAATAAAAAATGTAGTGTTTTTTCTAACGGGTAAACGCTACTGCTAATCCGCCATCTACATTGATGGTATTGCCGGTCGATTTATTCAATAGGCCGCCAACTAAAGCCAGGCATGCATTGGCTATATCGTCAGGAAGTATGATTTCATTTAGCAATGTGCGTTTGGCATAAAATGCAGGCAGCTCTTCCACTTTAATATTATATGCTTTTGCTCTTCCTTCCGCCCAAGCTCCAGCCCATATTTTACTATCGGCAATTACAGCATCCGGATTCACAACATTAACTCTAATTTTGTCGCCCCCTAATTCAGCAGCGTTCAATCTGCTTAAATGTAATTGCGCAGCTTTTGCTGAACCATACCCTGCATTGTTCGGACCTGATACCAATGCATTTTTACTAACAATATTTATAACGTCTCCACCAATGTTTTGCTTTCTCATTGTCTCAACACTTTTTTGTGTTGTTAAGAATTGCCCTTTTACCAATACATCATACAGTAGATCCCAATCTTTTTCAGTGTGTTCTTCCAACGGTTTCGAAATCGATAAACCCGCGTTGTTTACAATAATATCCAATCCACCAAAGGCAAGGCTTGCAGTTTTTACTGCGTCTTTAATTTGTTCTACATTGGTTACATCCATTACGGCTGATGTGAAACTGTCTTTTCCAAAACATTTTTTAAAATCTTCTTCCGCTTCTTTTAATCTGCCGCTATCGTTATCGCTTAAAACAATACACGCACCATGTTCTGCAAACTTCTTTGCAATGGCTTTTCCAATTCCGCCAGCGCTTCCTGTTATCATCGCGATCTTTCCAGATAACGGTTTTGGTTTTGGCATGCGCTGAAGTTTTGCTTCTTCTAGTAACCAGTATTCGATATTGAATGCTTCTTGTCTGGGCAAAGAAGTATAATCTGAAATTGCTTCAGCTCCCTTCATTACATTAATTGCATTAATATAAAATTCGGCAGCCACTCTTGCCGTTTGCTTATCCTTGGCAAAGGTAAACATGCCGACTCCAGGATATAGAATCACAACAGGATTTGAATCACGGATAGAAGGACTGTTTGTATGCTTACAGGTATTGTAGTACGATTTATACATCGCTCTATATTCTTCAAATGCCGGTGCTAGCGTTTCTTTAATTGCTTTTACATTCGAAAGATCTTCAGACGGTTTTAGCGCCAATACCAGCGGGCTAATTTTGGTTCTAAGAAAATGATCAGGACAGCTTGTGCCCAGAGGCGCCAACTTTTCTAGGTCTTTTGAATTAATAAATTCAAGTACTCTATCGTCATCCGTAAAATGGCCAATCATTCTATTTTCGCTTGAGCAAAAACCACGAAGTATAGGCGCCAAGTTAGATGCCTGTGTTAGCCTTTCTTCTTTTTGAAGGCTTTCTATTTTTGCTCCACCAAAAATGGTTTTCTTTTTTCCATAATTTTCCTCAAGGTATTCTGCACATCGCTCAACCACTTCAAGCGTGTTAATGTAACTTTCATACGCAGTATCGCCCCACGTAAAAAGTCCGTGCGAGCCCAGCATAATTCCGCGTATACTAGGATTTTCGTCTAAGCATTGTTTGAGTTGCAATCCCAGATCGAAGCCAGGTTTTTGCCAGTCAACCCAACCAATGGTGCCATCAAAAAGTTGTTGTGTTATTTTTTTTCCATCCTTCGATGCGGCAATTGCAATTGCGGCATCGGGGTGAAGATGATCGATATGTTTGAAGGGAAGAAACCCGTGCAACGGTGTGTCTATTGATGGCGCTTTCGAAGCCAAATCATAAATGCAATGGTTGAATAATTCCACCATCTCATCTTCATGTTGTAACCCGCGATATACATTTTGTAAACTTCTCAATCTATCCACATAGAGCGCTGCGAGGCCATTTTTTGTTAACGTTCCAATATCACCTCCAGATCCCTTTACCCACATCACTTCCACTGGCTTCTGTGTTAATGGATCATTGGCAATTGCTTTACAAGAAGTATTGCCGCCACCATAGTTTGTTAAGCGCAGATCAGCGCCTAGCAAATTCGAACGATAGATTAGTAATGCTACTTCATCGTTGCCCAGTTCAGCTGCCTTCTTTTCGTCCCAAAGGTAGCTTACATGCTTAAATTTTGTTTGTGTAGTTGGTGTCATAGAGATTTTTGAAATATATTATTGTATTTATTTAAGATAGTGAATTGCCATAGCCAACCAACACTACTGAAGATAGTATGGTTATAATGCCAAGCGTAATGGTGATTCTTGTTTTCCTATTTACTCCCTTCCATTCCTTTAAAATTATTCCCCATAGGTTTGATATTAGAATGATGAACGCCATATGCAGAATCCATGAACTCGCTCCATTGCCCAATTTGCTTTCTCCCATTCCGTAAAAAAAGAATTGTAAAAACCATGTGGTTCCAGCAAGTGCAGAGAATAAATAGTTTGCGGTTAATGGAGTTTTCTTATTGGTATAATCGCCAAAACTTTTATTGCGATAGTTTAGAATGATGCACCAAATTGCGTTTGTTGTTAAACCTCCCCACAGTAAAACAACATAGGTAACGTTGTTTTGAAATAGCGGATTGAATCCTTTTTCTACCGCCATTTGAGCGAGCGGTTTTCCAGCTTCTATTCCAAAATTGAAACACGCACTTAGAATTCCTGATATCGTTGCCACCATTAGCCCTTTAACGAGATTGAATTCTGTGATTGAATTGGTGGTTTGCTTATTCGTTAAATCTCTTTCTTTAAACACGCCTGCCAAACCACACAATGCTATGCCAACCAGGCAAATTAATACACCTACTAAAACTAGTTTTCCACTTGGCGTGGCATACATTTCCGCGAGTGATACCTTTCCGTTTTGCGGAAAGTAATTGTAGTATAGTGGTGGAAGAAGGGCACCAAATGCTGCGCAGAATCCGAGGGTAATTGAATTACCTAACGACATTCCGAGAAAACGAATTCCTAGTCCATAGGTCAATCCTCCAATTCCCCAGAGAATGCCCATTGAATAGGTTAATGCTATTATATTCGAATCAACATGTTTAATAATGCCTGCAAAATCTGGAATGGTGAGGAGCGCTGCTAAGGGGGGAACGATTAACCAAGAAACAATTCCACCTACCAGCCAATACGATTCCCACGACCATTTTTTTACACTTTTAAAAGGTATGTAGAAACTTCCAGAAGCAAACCCTCCTATAAAATGAAAAATTACTCCTAAAAATGCTTGCATTTAATTTTTGGTTTTTTTATAAAAGTCAATTTTAGGAAATGATTCCTGTCTAGCCGTCATGCACCGTCATGGAATGTATCAAAATATTTTATTGGTTATTTTTCTTATCGGTGAACTGATTGCTGAACTTTAGATGACAAATTACAACGTAGGGGTGATGAGTATAGCGTGGATTTCAATTATTCAAAGCGATGGAATTTTATATATTTTTTCTAACGGTATTTTTTTTAAGAGTCATAGTCCAATTGAAAAAATGCAGGTATACGAAACTGGAAATGGCTACGGTGTTAAAATATAATACATCATGTTC
>JBBRFY010000139.1:0-12384 GCA_038241205.1 Cytophagales bacterium | reverse complement strand
GTAGAATCGAGTGCAGATAAAGTGAGGATGTTTTCGCCTGCGAGGCAATCCGCTATATCCAATTCTATATTGAAATCACCTGCAGCGGCAAGCCGATGTAAATCAGAACCTAAAGACGCATCCTTGAACTTTGAATTATTTAATTTGTATGCGAAACTTTTAATTCCTTTTTCTGAGTGCACATTGCCAAGTAAGTTGACCCACTTTTGAGGTAAACCTAATTGGCCAAACTGCTGACCATCGCCATACCAAATATCTATGGAGATAGCCGGTTCATTTGTTCTGCGTGAACACGCCATCAACGATGAACCCAAAACCATAAAAATGAAAATTCTACTTATCATACAGCGGTCCTTCATTGATCCAAATATTTAGCAGCGGTGCCTTCCACGTATAGGGCTTGCCTAAAATATCGAGATCGCCATCACCATCGAGGTCGGCAATTTTACCTTCGTGCACGCCATACCCCTCCGCGATCACCATCTCCTTAAAATTACCTTTGCCATCACCCAACAAAATTCTAACCTTGGCATCAGGATTACCTTCCCCAAATCGCATCTCCGCGCTGAAAATATCCAAGTGTCCATCTTTATTAAAATCAAGCACATCAAGGGTGTGTGCATTATCAAGTCCTTCCAATATTTTGATTCTCTCCCATGTTCCAGTTCCTTTCTTACTGCCATCCCAACCTTCCCACTCGTGCCACTGATACATGCACATCGGACCAATTCCATCTCCTACTGACAGCAGTACTTCGGGTCTGCCTCCTTCAATAAATTGACCTGCAGCACTCCTACTAAATGTGTAACTGGCATCGATTATATTGTCTATAAATTTTCCATTCTGATATTTAAACCATCTACCGCCACCCACAACATCTTTTAAACCATCACCATCTATATCAATAAAGGTCAGCCCTTCATGCTCGTTCACAGATTGCCATCCGGGGTAACCGTTCAATCCAACCAGTGGCTCCATTTCACTATCAACATTATATTCATAGATCGTTTTCATAGGCCACTCCGCTACATTTTTTGGATCTTTCGGAATTTCCGCCATAATCAATCTGTGGCCTCCTTGATTCCAAAAAACGAGATCTGTTTTTCCATCGCCATTCACATCAGCAAACATCTGATCGTGATGTTTTGTGGCGCCAGATTTTTTTACGGTATGTCTTTTCCAGGGCTTCTTAGGATCAAATTTTGGATATGGATTTTCCCACCACCAAACTTCATTACTGCGACTTTCACCTCCAAATACTACATCCATATCACCATCGCCATCAATATCAAAACTTGCAGAGCCCGCTTCGATAAACAATGAGTCAGCATCAACAATATGGCGCACCCATTTCCCCTTTGTGAATTTAAATAATGTAAGCGAAGGTGCTGCCGTTCTTTCTGAAACGAAAAAATCCATAGCCCCATCGTTATCTACATCTACTACCAATGCGGATGTTTGTTGATTACCTTTATTTGGCACATCGATTTCACCTTTTGCCGAAGAGACTAAACGCCACTTAATAGAATTTTTATCGATCTGATCGTTTCTCCAAACATGAACGAATTTAGCACTGTCCCATCCGATGCTCACAATGTCCATATCGCCATCATGGTCTAGGTCTGCCAGATGTGCACCCAAGTGACTTTCTTTTCCTTTGTCAAGAATTTGTTTGGTGAATTGTCCTTTGCCACCGTTTTGCCACAGTTGCAATTCCAAACGAGGACCTTTGTGTTCGCTCGTTATCAAATCTATATCACCATCGTGATCCATGTCAAACACGCTCAAATTGTTTGTTGAGTATTGTGTAGCGATACGATTTTTTTGCCATTTAGCATTACGATCAGAACCCTGCGCAAACCAAAAAATATTACAATCAGGTTCCAAGCCTGGATATCGTTCCTCCGTCAATACAATATCTGCTTTTCCATCACCATTTAAATCGGCAATTTCTATTCTATCGGCCGGGTGGTTGGTAGTGCCCACTTCATAATTTTTCCAGTCGCCAGCACCGTTGCCCGGATTAACATACCAAACAATAATCAATGGTTCATCTCCACCATCTGGTTTTCTTCCTGCAGCAATATCCAGATCACCATCACCATCTATATCGCCAACGCCAATACCTTCATCGGAAGTGTTGACCGCAATTTTTGTGATTTTCCATTTGTCTTCCTCAGGATTTTTGGGTGTTTCAAAACAGTAGAGGTCACCATTGCCAGCAATAACAAATTCTTCTTTTCCCCCAGCAATGATCTGCGCCTTTTTAAAGCCCTGACTATTAACATGTGAAGTTTTGGGTATCTCTCCAATTTTGGTAGACTTCCACTGCGTGCCTTCTTTATTTGTTGCCTCAAACCAATATACATTTGGAAGTGCTTGCGCAATGATATCCCCAAATTCATCGCCATCTACATCCATAATTAGAATGCCATCCACATTCATCCCTAAATCAACTTTTTTCCATTTACTTGTCATGTCTCCTCCGGGGTTTAAGTAAACCCATCTTCCTGTCATGATGTCTTTTAATCCATCATGATTCAAATCGCCCATATCAAGACCAAAATAGTTTAGCCAATAATATTCTTTTTCATAATCGCCCCAATTTTTTTTCGCATTATCAACCTGTATGTATGAGAAGTTTGATACCGGTGATTGTGCTCTTAAGCTACTTCCGCAAAAAATAAGTTGGATCGTCAGTACTCCCAATAAAAATTTAATATTTCTCATGCTATTTGTATTTACTACGTTAAGTTAAAAACTATTCTCATTAGATTACTTCGAGTTCATAATCAAAAATTTTCGAGATAAGATTCATTCCTGCTCGTTGATGCCCCGCCATCACAACATAATGATGTGATGCTACCTTATCGACAAAATTTTGACCGTCTTTCAATTTTATAATGCCTCCGTTTAAGCAATCAGAATTTTCGTATTGCACATAACCTGTCAGTTGCGCTTCTGAAATTGATATCTTTTGTAAGTAGGGCTGAAATTTTACTAAGGTAATTGGTCCGGTGGGCATGGTGGCATCAATCACCGTTGCATTCTCATCCACCATTGCCAGCACGCGTTTTTTAAGGCTCCAATTATCGGAGAATTTTTCAGGCAACAATCCAAAATATCCACAATGTGCTGCCAACACATGATTATTGGGCTCGTCTACAATCGGAAAATGTGGAATACGCTCGTGTGCCAATGCGGCCTTGCCCATAATGAACGGATATAGATTCGTCATAAAAAACGGAACTTGTAAAACCTTATCGGCTAAAATCTCCGTGAGCATCACCATGGTGTCTGCTTCACATCCCCACACCAGATTTTTTTCTTGATACAATAAATTCCAAGCCAGGCACGGTGTGGTATCGCAACTCCGTGATTCGTTGAGACAGTTTAGTCCCATCGCCAAAATGGTATCATCTCCTGCATATTCCTTTTTCAATTCCATGTACAACTTGATGGCACTTTGCAAAGGTTTGCCTTGAATGCTCTTCATTTTAGATTTCCAATTGTCTATTACTACCTGAGCCTCTTCATCTGAAATTTGGCTTGCCCTTTTTGCAAGGTCTTTAAAACTCCGCTGTTCAATTTTCAACCCAAATTTTTCAAATATTTTTTGTGACGATTCTTTCTCAAGCCAATAAAAACGTTTAAAGATATCCGATTGCTGACCAGTAGGCCCTGCGGGATCATCTTGATACACTACGAATTTACTTTCTTTCAATTTTCTTTTTACCAACAACGCACGGCATACCATCTTTGTGTCTTCCAGACTTGGCGGGCAGATTGTGGGCACACCGTTTAGTTTTAAAAAGTTTACCAATTCCCAATCCCACATGTTCACCGTTCCAAACTCCGAAGTGATGACCATCATGGGAATAGAAATAGCTTTCAATGTTGGGATCAAACCATAGGCCTCTCCTAACATTTGCGGAAAAATAACAGCATCTGCTTCGGGCAACGTTGCCCCTAACGCTACTGCGGGTAAAAAATCAGCATCATCACTTAATAATGTTTTGCAAATAAGGAGATGCTTGTCAAAATTTTCGTCCCTTCCCGGATCGAAGTACACAGGAATTAGTTTTGTTTTCATCAGCGTATTTTTTCTACTGTTCAAATTTTTATTTCAAGAGTCTTTGCAAAAAAGATATTTTCTAATCTTCAGAAAGCCCCAGAATTTTTCTATTTCGTTCACGATTCGTGCTACTCCCCGCAAAATCATCAAACCGATATTCGGCTGCTTCTATAATGTGGTTAGCGATGTATGGAGCAGCCTCTCTCGCTCCTTGCGTTGGACTTTTCACACATCCTTCCCATTCCAATATGGCCCAACCTCCATAGTCGATTTCGGTTAGCTTGGTAAAAATGCTTTTGAAATCAACCTGTCCATCGCCAATCGATCTAAATCGTCCAGGACGTTTTTTCCAATCCTGATATCCTCCATACACGCCCATCCGGCCATTGGGTCTAAACTCCGCGTCCTTAACGTGAAAGGCCGTGATCTTCTCTCCGTACAGGTCAATAAAGGCAAGGTAATCGAGCTGTTGCAGCAAGAAATGACTTGGGTCGTACGTGATACAAACGGCCGGGCTATTGCCGGTCGCTTCCAAAAAAGTTTCGTAGGTAGCGCCATCGAAAACATCAGAACCAGGATGAAGTTCGTAGCCAAAGGTTACGCCTTTTTCAACGGCATATTCTAAAACGGGCTTCCACCGTTTTGCCAATTCCTTAAATGCCTCATCGATAATTCCATCCGGTCGCTGCGGCCAGGGATACATCATATGCCACGCCAGACCTCCGGACAAAACCGATATATTTTTTGTACCCATGTTAACGGAAGCATTGATAGTGTTGATAAGTTGACTCTGCGCCCAGGCTGTGCGTTCGGAATCATGTAAGCCGATGGGATAAAATGGTTGAAACATTTCCTCGTATGAATTACTCATGGCCATTACCTGCCCTTGTAGGTAAGACGCCAACTCGATCACCTCCATACCGTTGGCTTGCACAATACCTTTAAATTCATCGCAGTAATTCTTAGAGGCAGCGGCTTTTTCCAGATCGATGATTCGGGAATCCCAAGTGGGCACTTGAATACCTTTGTATCCCAATGAAGAAGCCCACTTGGTAATACCTTCCAACGAATTGAAGGGTTCTTGATCGCGAAGAAATTGCGCCAAAAAAATACCGGGTCCTTTTATTGTCTTCATTGTGGGGCAGTTTATTTATGCTACTGTTCCTTTGGAATTGTGATCCATTTTTTCTCTTCAGCAGATTGTGAAACGGCATCTAACACTAACTGACAGCGATAGCCATCATTGAAATTTGGAGTAATCATTTTTCCCTCCCCGATTGCTGTGAGAAAGTTACCAATCTCATGGATGAAGGTATGTTCCCAACCAATAACGTGCCCTGGCGGCCACCATTTAGTAAGGTAGGGATGTGAATTTTCAGTAACTAGAATATTTCGGAAACCTTGAAGAGACGCACTATCTGATCTCGCGAAATACTCCAATTCGTTAAGCCTTTCAAGATTGAATACAATACTTCCTTCACTCCCAAATACTTCAAGCCGGAGAAAATTCTTTCGCCCGGTTGCAAATCGAGTAGCCATAAAGTTGCCAAGCGCACCATTTTCAAAATTTGCCATGAAGTTCATGGAATCATCGGCCGTAACGATTGCTATTGTGTTGTCGGTTTTCTGTCTTTCCTTAATGAATACTTTTTCCTGACCACACACTGAAGTAATTTCACCCACAAGAAACCGTGCCAGATCAACGGTGTGCGCATTCATATCACCATGTGCCCCTGACCCTGCTTCTACCTTATCATGCCGCCACACGTACGGAAATTTCGGATCGACTAACCAATCCTGATAATACACGGCATTGAAATGATGTATCTGTCCAAGGTTACCCTCTTCTATTAATTTTATTGCCAACGCTATCGCTGGTACACAACGGTAATTAAACGATACCATGTTAACCACGCCAGTTCCGCTAGCCGCATCGCGCATTTGCTTTGCTTCATCGGCATTCATCGCCATAGGCTTTTCGCAAATAACATGCTTGCCCGCATGCACTGCTGCTATGGCAATGGTTGCATGAAATTTATTGGGAGTACATATATCAATTACATCAATGGCATCATTTTGCAAAAGCCGTTGCCATGACGTTTCAAAATTTTTCCAGCCCAACTTTTGGGCAAACTCTATCTCAGATTCCGGATTCACATCACAGGCTGTATGTAGTATTGGTTTGAAGGGCAAGTTGTAAAACTGCGCCACATCATACCACGCATTGGTATGTGCCCGCCCCATAAAATTACCACCTACAATACCTATGTTAATTTCCTTTTTCATTCTGCTCAGTTTTCGCTGCTCATCCTATCGTATCTCTACCATCAAGGGCTTGGCTTTATACTTCACTATATTTTAGCAATTCATTTTTTACCACCATCGGGCTACGGCTCTTTTCAAAATCAATACGCTCAATTGTACTTATCGGCTGCATGGCGCCCTTCTGCCCAACCACCATTGCACCATGTCTATTGCCCGCGTCTAATGCATTTTGAACAGATTCTCCATTCAGATAATGGTGTACAAAGGCTGCAGAAAAAGCGTCTCCCGCGCCCAATGGATCTTCCATCGCAACCTGATAACCAGGTGCATAATGTATTGCATTTTCAATATCCACGGCCAATGCTCCCTGCGCCTCCAAGGTAATTAGGCAAATTTTTAGGTTGAACTTTTCAACAAGCCGTTGCGCTAACGATACATCGTCTGATGCTGGAAAGGAAAACATTTTTCCCAACTCGATCAATTCATTGTGATTGAGTTTCACAATGTCTGATTCTGTGAGCGAAGCGCTAATAATATTTTTCGTGTAACACTCTTTACGCAGATTTACATCAAAAAATTTTGTAGCGTTTGGTGCCGTATCAACCAGTGACGTTATTGTATTGCCAGAAATAAAAGAGCGTTGTGCCAGTGTACCAAAGGCAATGCAGTCTGATTGCTGCGCGATTGTTGAAAGATCATCGTTGTAGTTTATGTAATCGAAAGCAACCGATGTGTTAATACTGTAATCTGGGTTTTTGTTTTCATCAAAAAAAACATTCACCGTACCAGTAGGGTGTTGGTTATCGGTCTGAATAAAATGCGTATTGACTCCATGTTTATCCAACTGCGCTCTGGCGGAAATGCCAAGAGCATCATCGCCTAGTCTTGAAACCAAAATAGCGTTGTGACCTAGTTCGTTAAGTCTATAGGCAAAATTTGCAGGCGCACCGCCCAATTTTTTTCCATCGGGCAATATATCCCACAGCAATTCACCAATCACCATTATGGTTTTAGGTGCTTTCATTATTTTATCACTTTAGCCCAGGCAACATCGAACTCTGCCAAGCCTTGATCTGTTTGCGGATGTTTAAAAAGACTGAAGAAAATATCGTCAGGAATAGAAATAATATCTACGCCTGCCCGCATGCAGTCCATCGCATCTTTTCTGGTTTTAATACTTGCCGCCAGAATGTTTGACTGAAAGCCATATGCTTTTTTTATAAGCATGGTGTCGTCAATCAATGCCTTTACATCACCTCCAATTTTATCGAGTCGACTCAATACCAGACTCACTAAAAAAGCATTTGTCTTCATCGCGAGTAAGGCTTGATCGGGAGAAAACACCATGGTAACATTGGTTTTTATTCCACGTTCCTCAAGAATTTTAGCAGCCTTCAATCCCTCGATATTCATCGGAACTTTTACGTTGATGTTGGGTGCAATCGAGCTTATCTTTTTTGCTTCCGCAACAATATCTTCTGCCGTTGCAGCAACCGCCTCAGCACTTACCGGCCCACTTACAATTTTACAAATCTCTTCAAGCACAGCAGTAAACCTCTTGCCCGACTGAAGAATTTTACTTGGATTCGTGGTGATGCCATCAAGCAGACCCGTATCGAACGCTCTCTTGATAACCTCCACATCAGCAGTATCTAAAAATATTTTCATCTGATTTTTATTTACAATTCCTCAGCACTACGGCCGCATCATTTTTTAAATTTAAAAGTCAATCAATTGAGAGAGCGATTTTACAGTTACCTGTTCGGCATGATCTCCAAGTTCCGTGTATATCGCATCTGCCTCTTTAAAATCCTCGTCTTTTGTGTAGTCGTTGGTGGTAATAATACAGTTGAAGCCTGCGGCTCTAGCAGCCACAAGTCCATTTCTACTATCTTCCACTACCACACATCGCTTCGGGTTGAGCGATAGTTTTTCAGCACATAGAATATAAATTGCAGGATCCGGTTTTTTATTGAGCACCACATCGCCCGCGAAAATTCCGCTGAACTTTTTCCTTCGGAAATCCCCGAATAATCTTTCCACAATCTTCGTAACCGCCTTTTCGTTTGACGTAGAACAAACTGCCAACATCACATTTGCCGCAATAGCCTCATCTACCAATCTAGCAACGCCAGGCCTGAGCAGAAGTGTACCCTCTTCAATCAGCTTCATGAAAAGATTTGTCTTTAACACATGAAGATCCTTAATTGTCTTTTCCTGATCTATGATTTTGTTAGGCCAGCCGTTGTTGTCAAAGTAGTATTTCATTCGCTCCTTTCCGCCAGCAATTTTCACCAGCGCTTTGTACTCCTTCACGTTCCATTCCACATCAATACCTATTGCTGCGAAAGCTTGGTTAAAAGCAACGCGGTGTCCATCCCGTTCGGTGTCTACCAACACGCCATCACAATCAAAAATAATAGCGTCTATCATTTTACCACTTTGATAATTTGAAATCACATGCCTCTAAAATATTTTTTACACGCGCTAAAAACTGAGCCGCATAATCCCCATCTACCGCACGATGATCACATGCCAATGTCAGGTTCATCATTTCATGTATGCCGAAGTTAGTTTTGTTTGCAACCACTCGTGATTCAATCGCTCCAACTGCTAAAATTCCTGCTTCCGGTGGATTGATAATGGGCTGAAATTGTTTGATTCCATACATACCCAACGAACTAACTGTGAACGAACTTTTCACATTTAAATCTTGCTTGCCGTTTCTAGCCATGGCTGTATTTTTTTTAAGCGCCTTCGATATTTCTGCGACATCCATTTGATCTGCATCGCCAATTGTGGGCACCATCAGTCCTTGTTCGAACGCTGTTGCCACACCCAAGTTTATTCGGTGCTTAAAGATTAACTGATCGGATGCCACGTGGGAATTAAGTCGTGGAAACTCACGGAGTGCTGTGGCTACAGCTTTTAAAATAATATCAGTATAGGTAATGGACAGTTCTTGATTTTTATTAATGTCTTTGCGCCATCTCACCGCCTCACCCATGTTTACATCGATGCTTAAATAAAAGTGCGGAATGTCCCTGAAACTATTCGTTAATCGGTTGGCAATAACCTGCCTGATTCGGGTAAAGCGTTCTACTTTATCTTCGACATCTTTCTTCGGCATCTCGGTTGCATCATCAGATTTATTTCCAGCACGTGGTTGATGCTCAAATTCATTTTGCGCAACGGCAGATTTTTCAGCCACGGCTAAAACATTCTTCTTTATAATGCGGCCATTGGGTCCGGTGCCGATAACGTTGTCTAACGAAACTCCTTGTTCCTTCGCTACCTTTCTTGCCAACGGAGAAGCAACCATTTTTTTTGAATCATTGACCTCTTTCGAAGCGATTAATATTTCGTGCTGTACCCCATTCGTTTTTGTTGGAGCACCATTTTCATGCGGTGATTCAATAGACTGAAGAATTTCATTTTCATTTCCGATGTATCCAATGGGCGTTAATACTTCCGCTTCTTCACCTACTTGTTTTAGTATTTTCAAAAGTATTCCAGAGGCGGGCGCCTCTACATCAAAATCAGCTTTTTCTGATTCCACGGCAGCTATCACCTCATTCTTTTCTATCCTATCGCCTTCTTTTTTCAGCCACTCCAACACAATTCCGGTTGGAAGATCCTGACCGATGACGGGCATATTAATTGGGGTCATAACACATACATTATCGTTTCTAAAAGATGAATTTTTTTTATACAAAAGTTACGCCTTTCCTGCACTACCAAAAAGCTTAATGATCTTTTCGATATTCAAGATCATATGATCCATTTGATGTTGAATAAATTTTATCGGCTCATAGTCTGTAGGTTGTTGTTTCCGATAGTCGATAAATCCATCGATATAGTCGTGCTTTAACATGGTGCTAATGTTAATTTTTGCACACCCCAAGGAAATGCATTTTTTAAATACGTCATCGGCCAATCCCGTGCCGCCATGCAACGCTATTGCTATTTGTGTTTCATTGGCAATCTGTTCAATTCTATCGTACGCAATCTTAGGTTCACCCCTGTATACACCGTGAGCAGTGCCAATAGCGGGAGCAAAAAGATCAGGGCGAACCTGTTTACAAAATGCTATCGATTTCTCAACATCTGCCAGGTGTGCATCTTCATCCGCCACCGACATATCATCTTCTACTCCACCTATCTGGCCAAGCTCTGCCTCTAACGTAACCCCTGCCCTATCTGCCAATTCCCTAGCTTTGAAGCTCATTTCTACGTTTTTCTCGAATGGGTAGCTCGATGCGTCAATCATCACAGATGTCCAACCCGCATCGATACACTTTTGAATAACCTCCAAGTCTTTACAATGATCAAGATGCAATACCACAGGTATGGAAGCGTTCTCCGCCAGTTGGCGATACCAAGTAGCAATGGCATCATATCCCCAAAACTTGATCGTTTTCACAGATACCTGCGCTACAACCGGAGCCTGTAATTTCTCTGCCGTTTCTACCAATGCTTTAAGCGTGAGGTAATCGATAATGTTATATGCGGCCACGGCATAGTGATGCTTTTTTGCTTCGGCCAACATTGTTTTCATTGTTACACAAGCCATGAATATTTTTGTTAATGTTGATCAGAAGAATATAAGCACTGACGAATGGCATTTTCGATGTCTTGTTCATTCGGAATGCATGCTTTTTCCAGCGTTTTATTGAAGGGGATGGGTGTGTTTTTCCCTGCAACAATTCCGATAGGTGCATCAAGATAATCGAAGGCTTCCTCCTGAATAATGGATGCAATATCAGAAGCCACCCCGCCCCTGCGCACCGCTTCCTGAACGATGACTACGTGTTCCGTTTTTTTCACGGAATTTAAAATAAGCGCTTTGTCCAACGGTACGAGCGTACGCGGATCCACCACCTCGACTTCAATACCATCAGCAGATAACTTTTCCGCTACCTTCATCACCAATGGAATCATACCAGACCAAGCGATAACGGTGATATCATTTCCTTCTCTTTTTATATCGCCCTTTCCTAATGGTATGATATACGACTGTTCTGGAACCGGGCCTTTATTCAAATACAAAAGTTTATGTTCTAAGAAAATTACCGGATCGTTATCTTGTATTGCTGCTTTCAATAGTCCTTTAGCATCGTAAGGCGTTGAAGGCATTACTACCTTTAGGCCGGGGATGTGATAAAAAATAGCTTCAAGACTTTGAGAATGTTGAGCCGCTACACCGTTGCCTACACCACCTTGTGTACGGAGCACCATTGGCACATGCCCGATTTTACCTGTCATAAAACGATACTTCGCAGCTTGGTTTATAACTTGATCAAGCGTGAGCATAGCAAAGTCGATGAATAAAATTTCCACAACGGGTCGCATACCGGTTATGGCTGCACCCACGCCTGCACCCACAAAACTTGCCTCCGATAAAGGTGTATCCATCACTCTACTAGAGCCGAATTCATCTAACAATCCCACCGTAACTTTAAACGACCCACCACGCTCTGCAATACCTTCTCCCATAATGAACACTGTATCGTCAGCACGCATTTCTTCTTTCAACGCCTCATTAAGTGCTTCGCGGTATTCTAAAATTCTTGTTTGCGTTTTTATTTCTTCTGTTGCATTCATAAAGTCTACACGTTTTATCAAGCTTCTATTTCAGATAAAAATTGTGCTAAGTCTGGCTCTGCACTTGCCATAGCAAAGTCAACAGCTTCTTCAATTTCCTTCTCCACCGATGCCTCTATATCCTTTATATCCGTTTCTTCTACACCTGCTTTCAGTAAGTGCTTTTGACAAACCAAAACCGGATCATGTATTTTATAGTAATCGAGTTTTTCTTGCGGCATATATTTGCCAGGATCGTTAACGTGGTGCCCCGCGTGCCTATATGTTATCGCTTCTATTACTACAGGTCCTTTACCTTGTTGACACAGTTCCACTGCTCGCTTGGTAGCGTTATACATTTCGATTACATCTTGCCCATCTACTTTAAAAGCCTCCGCGCCATAGCCGCCACCTCTCAAGTAAAGATCGCCTCGGCTTACTTCTTCAATAGGAGTTGAAAC
>JBBRFY010000138.1:0-12443 GCA_038241205.1 Cytophagales bacterium | reverse complement strand
ACTAAAATCCGGAGTGGATGCTTGGCAGCAAAATCAGTAGATAATAGTTGTTCTTGTTTTTTCTCCTTTAAAAGAATACCTCCTCCTTCTCCACCACGGAGCACGAGTTGCAGAACCTGGTTGAATTGCTGTTGCTTCACGGGCTTATTTAATACAGCAGAAAATAAATCAGGATGTTTCTTTTTACTTTCATCACCAATCGAACTCAGTAAAATAACGGGAAGAGTAAGGTAATTGATTTTGATCTGTTGGGTTAATTGAACTCCATCCATGTCTGGCATTTGCATATCGGTAATGACCAAATCAAATTTCTGCTGTGAAAGAATCGCTAAGGCATGCGATCCGGATGATGTTACCGTAGGCAGTAACTTCCATTGTTCGAGCTGTGTTTTTAATATGGCTAGATTAGTTGCATTGTCATCTACGACAAGTACTTTTTTACCTTCGTTGCCAATCAGATTAGTATGAACATACTGGCAGATTGATTCCTGACTTACTAATGCTTTCATGGTAAATCCAAATGAAGTACCCATCCCTGGCTCACTTTCTACCGCAATGGAACCATCCATCAATTCAACTAATCGCTGGGCAATCACTAAGCCCAAACCGGTACCTCCGTATTTACGGGTTGTTGAAGAATCTACCTGAGAGAAAGCTTTAAACAATCGCGATAATTTATCGGCCGGTATTCCTATACCCGTATCTCTAATCTGAAAGGCCAACTCAATTTGATCATTGTTCATTTTCAATAGATCGATGCCGACAAAAATTTCGCCTTGGCTGGTGAACTTCATGGCATTGCCAATAAGGTTAAGAAGTACTTGTCGAAGTCGGTGGCTATCGCTGATGATTTGGGCAGGTATCTGATGGTCTATCTGATAGACGAGGTCTAATCCTTTTTGAGCTGCTTTGGTTGAAAAAATATCCATCACATCTTCTATGCATTGGCGAAGGTCAAAGGCATGATGATCGAGTTCCAGATGGCCGGACTCTATTTTTGAAAAATCGAGAATGTCGTTGATAACGGTTAACAAGGCTTCACCGCTGCCACGTATGGTATCGGTATATTCTTTTTGTTCGGAGGTGAGTGAAGTCTCAGCCAGAAGCGATGCCATGCCCAGTACACCGTTCATCGGTGTTCGGATTTCATGGCTCATGGTAGCCAGAAAAGTACTTTTTGCCTGGTTGGCTTTTTCGGCTTCAAGGCGGGCTGTTTCAGCGTCTTCACGTTGCACTTGCAGTTCAACATTAATCTTTTCCAGAAAATGGGTTTGATCTTGCAACTGATCGTTCAACGTGTGCATGTTTTCTGCCTGTGCTTCCAATGCCTCTTTTTGTCCATTTACCTCTGCTGTGCTCTCTTGAATCTTTTGCACCAGCTTAACTTTTAATTTCCGCTGAAGACTCATTTTGATTACAAAAAATGAAACGATGACACCTAAAACAAACAGCACTGCTAAAGTGATAAACCACCAGGTTTTCCAATAAGGAGGCGTAATTATAATCTTAATGGAAGTGCCTTCTTCGTTCCAGGCACCATCGTTGTTGGAACCCTTTACGCGGAAGGTATAGGTTCCAGGATCAAGGTTCGTATAGGTAGCGGTGCGGGTGTTGCCTATAAAATTCCAATCCTTATCAAAACCATCCATTTTGTAGCTATACTTATTTTTATCGCTTGCTATATAATTCAAAGCTGCAAACTCAAAAGAAAAAACAGATTGATCATACCGCAGAGTAATGGTGTCGGTTTCAGAAATCTGATTTCTTAAAATCGAATTCTCTGCTGAATTTTTAATTGATTTATTAAAGATTTTAAAATCGGTAAGGATTATTGGGGGAATATAAGAATTGATGGCAATACGATCGGGACTAAAAATATTATACCCGTTGTTACCACCGAAAAGAATTTGTCCTCGTTTCGTTTTTAATGCAGCACGCGATTTAAATTCATTGTCCTGCAAACCGTCTTTAACATTATAGTTATGAGCCGTTCGGGTATCCGGATTAAAAACGCTTATTCCGTTTTGAGTGCTGATCCACAAATTTCCTTTTCGGTCTTCCAGAATATTACACAGCGAATTACTCGGCAGTCCGTCTTCTTCCGAATATTGGGTAAACGAATGAGAATTTTTATTGTATAGATTCAAACCATTCAATGTACAGATCCAAAGCCTGCCCTTCGAATCTTCGAAAAGGGATTGAACTTCATTACTACTGAGGGTACTCGGGTCACCTTCTTGATTTAAAAAAGTGGTGAACCTATGATCTTTCTTATTCCATAAATTTAAGCCATCGTGCGTGGCCATCCAGAGATTGCTATCACTGTCTTCGAAAATATTGAATATGGAGTTATTGCTTAGCCCACTGTTTTCTTTGTTGTAATGAATAAAGGTATTGCTGTTCCTATCCAATAGATCCAATCCATGTTCAGTTGCTACCCACAGGTTCTTTTCACTGTCTTCAAAAATTTTCCATACATCATTGCTCACCAACGAGTTTTTATTTTTGGGATTATGCCGATAATGCTTAAACTCATTCTTTGACAGATCGATTCTATCCAATCCGCCAGCCCAAAATCCTGCCCATAAAATACCCGATCGATCTTCCACAATATTTGTAACAAAATTATTGCTGATGCTATTAGGGTTTGTTGGGTCATGAACATAATACACAAACTTTTCTTTTTTCGAATCGTAACAGTTTAAACCACCACCATCGGTGCTCACCCAAATATTTTCATTACGATCTTCATAAAAGGATAGTACATTGTTGTGGTTCAGCCCTCGGCCATCGCTACCTGTATTTTTGACATGAGTAAATTTTGGAACAATAGAAAGATTTACTCCTCCATTAAAGGTACCCACCCAAATATTATTATTCATATCCTTATAAAATCCGTAGATAGAAAGACTGCTGATACTTTCTGCATCGGCAGCGCTTGGAACATAGTTGTAAAAAGTTTTTTGGTCTACATCCAGAATATTAAGTCCTCCGTGATCGGTTCCAATCCACATTCTTCCTTTGTCATCTTCTGTGATGCAAAAAACAGCATTATCAGAAAGTGAATTGGCATTAAATGGATTGTTATAAAACCGTTTGTATTTTTTAGAATACCGGTCATAAAGAAGCACGCCTTCTTTTCGGCTGGAGAACCACAGATTTTTTTTACTATCTTCAAAAATACACGTAGCCGAATTAAGCTTTACCTCTGCCAGAACAGCGGTCTTCTTCACACGATCAATAATCAGAATTTCTTTTTCATTTACATACCAGAGCGTACCTTCACTATCTTCAAACAAACTAGACAACGAACCGATGTTAATATAGGCCGCATCTTTCTTTAGGTAAGGCGCGAATTTTTTTGTTTCCCGATCGAACAGGTACACCTCCCCATAACTTGTGGTGATAAAAAAGTTATGAAAGCGATCTTCAAAAATTACTTCTACCGATCTCGCGAGTCCATCAAAACGAATAAAGTTGTCTTTCTTCCGATCATACAGATGCAATCCATTCGAAGTGCCGATCCACAAATTCTTTTGGTTGTCTTCGTAGATAGAACGAATGGAATTTGCATATAAGCTGGTGGAGTCGTTGAAAATATTTTGATAAACACTAAAACTATAGCCATCAAATTTATTAAGACCATTCGCGGTTGCAAACCACATCAGCCCTGTATGGTCGCGATAAATCTTCCATACAAAATTTTTGATCAGACCATTTCGCGTGTTGAAATGTTCAAACTTCAGGTCTGGCCGTTGAGCCAGCAAGGGCGTAATACACCACAGCGAACATAACATGAAAACTACATTTCCCAGGCGTTTCATTAAAGTCGATTAAGTCTAAGCATTTTGATAAAACCATTACTTTGTTTTCAATTGCAGTGCAGATTTTTCAAGCAGAATAACCAGCTCTTCAATGTTTACCGGCTTGCTGATATAATCATCCATTCCGGCATTGATACATTCTTCTCTATCGCCTTGCATGGCATTGGCCGTCATGGCAATAATAATAGGTTGAGTAGTGAGGCAGAGGCGAATCATGCGCGTTGCTTCCAGTCCATCCATTTCAGGCATCTGAACATCCATGAGTACCACATCATATTTCGCCTGACTTACTGTTTCCAATACTTCCTTACCATCTTCTGCTATATCCGGACTATAGCCCAATTTGCATAAAACCCGCATGGCCAATTTTTGATTTACACGATCATCTTCAGCAATGAGTATACGCAGTGGGTACTGCTGCGCGAAGTCGACCGAAAGTTTTTGTTTTGCGAATTGATCTTTACCGGCAGATGTCTCGCCCAGGTGTTTCAGATTGCTGAACATGTGCTCACTTAACAACTGTTGCTTAATGGGTTTACCTATTGTCGAATTAAAAAGGCCGGGATACTTACTTCCATTTTCTTCGCCCTCTGCCCTTAATAAAATAATGGGCAGCTGCGGAAATTGTTCTCGCACTGCTTTAGCCGTAGACACTCCATCCATTTCAGGCATCATCATGTCAGTCAATACCAGATCGATGTCATCTGTTTTCATCAGAATTTCCAACGCCTGTTTTCCGGAAGAAGCAGTGATTGGTAAAAGTTTCCACTGTTGAATTTGGCTTTGAAGAGAATTCAGACTGGCCAGATTATCATCAATGATCAGAACTTTTTTCCCTCTCATGCCGTGCAGTATATGATCTTGTACTGACTGAAACCCGGCTTTTGTAGGAAGTGTGAAATGCACCGTGGTGCCTACACCAACTTTACTTTCAATCGTAATTTGGCCTCCCATACGATTTACTAGTTTTTTGCAAATATTAAAGCCAAGACCTGAATTAGCATTATTTCGGGGCGAGCCTTCAGATTGAGAAAGCGCTTTTGATAGTATCTTTAATTTATCGGGTTCAATGCCCGTTCCCGTATCACTCACGTCAAACCCAAGTACAATTCCATCATCTTGAGTTTTGATGGTGCTTACTTTTACAACAATCTCTCCTTGCTTGGTAAACTGCATGGCATTCTCTACCAGATTCATGAGTATCTGTCGTATCCAAAAACTATAGGCAATGATTACAGAAGGGACCGATTGATCAACCTGGTATACAAGTTCCAATCCTGCTTGTGTTGATTTACTGGAGAATACATCCAGCACCTCTTCAATACTATTTCGTAAATCAAAATCTTTTTCCAATCCAATCTTTCCAGATTCGATTTTAGAAGATGCCAAAACATCATCGAATAAAATCTCATTTATAAGAGCCAATAAGCCTTCTCCCGAGTTTCGAATGGTTTCGCAATATTCTCGCTGTTCAGGAGTGAGTTGAGTTTCTTTTAACAATGCTGTCATACCAATAACACCATTCATCGGAGATCTGATTTCACGACTTAATCGTGCCAGCAGATCTCGTTTAATTTGATTAGCAAGCTTTGATTCTTCACGAGCCCTTTGTTCATTTTCGATTGCATAACTCAATAGCTCGCTTTGTGTCACCACCTGTTGCGCCAACACAGATTTCTGATTTTCGAATTTACGAGTGCGAATGCGGTATAGCACAAGGGCTATCATCAACACAATGAATATTGCTCCAACATTATACCACATATTCTGCCATGCGATGAAAAGCGACAAACCATTTGGCCAGATGAAGTGAAGATGATTAAACATAAAATGTATTGTTAAAGTCAAAATGCTTGTTCATTCTTATCGAGTGTGTCGTTTGTTTTTTTTTTCAAAATTCAGGTTCAATCCCACAATAAAATACCGATCATTGGCAAAGGGACTAAAGCTGTAAATCGGAATCGTCCACTGACCCAATTTAATTCCCGCCATAAAACCAAACTCATACGTGAGTGCTTCGCCCTCTTGCTGGAAAAGTTGAATATGCTGCAAAGACATTCCTGTATAGATCCACTGCGATACATCATAGCCAAGTTCAGACCAGCTATACATGAAGTTTTCATAGCGGCTACTACTAGAGAAGGTATATTGTGATTGTGTGCAGAAAAAGAAATTGTGTTCATTAAAGGTTACATCCAGCCCCACAGAATAGCCTTTAAACTTTCCGGCTACAATACCGATCATCGGGATGATAGCATAGGAATGAGTCTCTTCTTCGTCTGAAAAAATTTTTCCTGCATAAGCAGAAAAAGTTTTTAGCTCTTCATAGTTGTACCGAACTTCTCCATACCACTTTTCATTTTGAATGTGCACGATAGGAACAAGTATTAATGGTTCTCCCTTTTTTAAATAAGCATATTGTTCCAGTCCGGCTTCAGTTTGTGCCGCTGCCCAATGGCATAAACAAAAGACAATATGGAACACAACACTACCTTTCATTTTCAATGATTATTAATTCGGCTGTAGCCAGTTTGTCAAGAAGCGAAATATCTTTTAGATGGGGTGTCCATGAAAACAGAAGGGAATCGATAGGGCGCCATAACAACACCCAACTAAAAATATCAAGACTATTGTTAAGAGGCATTAGCAGGGGGTTTTCTGTGTCGATTAACAACGGAACCACGCCTTGACAAAACATGGCAACCACTAAACTGATGCCGAGAAGAATCCAGCCTCGGGTCTTAAATTTTTCAAACTCCTTCTCGCGCACTATTTTTTTAAGCGAAAAATGTCTTCGAATCGAATACATAAGTGGCTTGGCATACTCTTTATCGATTTCACTTTTGCATGTCAACTTATAGAAGACTACAGAATATCTTTTTGCCGGTCGTGAACACGCCATGATGTAGTCTTCCAATTGATGACTTAATTGGCGTTTATATATTGGAGCCGGGTCGTGCACGTTAAAATACCCGTTAATCGTTTGCATATCGACAGTCAAGAAAATGTTAATCCTTTCTGAAACGGACTCACTCATATATGCTGTTGTTATGCGTTTGATTTCTTAGTGACTCTCCCCATCTAGGTATTTAATGATGGTATTGCATTGCATTATCAGCATATTTGTTTTACTGCATTTCTCATCTTGATCAATGTGCTCATTACTCAAACAATGGATCAACTCATCGAAATCAGAATCTCCAATGATGGCGGTTGTCGATTTTATTTTATGACAGACTTTTTTGAAAACGGCCAAACCTTGTTCCAACGACCACAGCAACTCTTCAATATTGCTGATGATAAGTGAAATTAATTCTTGCTTAAATTCATCATCACCATCGGTATAGAGATCGAAATCAATAGAGAATGATTGACGGGAAGAGTTAGACTGTGTCTGGTTTAATTCCATAGTACTGTGCTGGTTTTCCATAATCGTTTCAATTGCCTGTTGTCTGTAAATCTTTCAACACCTAAAGTTTTGTTGATAGACAAGTCAAAGATGGCTGTGATTGCTGGGGCTTCCGACAGGGAATTCCTGATTTGATAGAAATCAGGAATTCCCTGTCTCCTACTATTAAAAGCTAAATTGAACCAGAAATCCTGCTTTTAAACAATCATTTGCGGCATGGATGGGATCTACTCTTACAACAGAATTGTTTTTTTACCCTCATAAATACCTATCTAGATCGACCTATCTTAATACGTTATTTTCATAGAAATATGAATATCGTGCGGAGCAGGCAAAGTTCCTCCAAAATAGGGCCATAGCATGTAGTACACACCAGCATTGCAAGTGGAGGCTCTTCGAATCGTTACCGGTTCCTGATTATTAAGTGTAAATACATACGCATTATTCAGCAATTCAATTTCATATCGGTTTTCTTCTTCGAGTGCAACCACGCCAATAAACTCTTCCACTCGTGCACCATCTACATAGCAATAGGCATAAATCTCAAGTCTATCATGAAGCCATTGCCAAACAAACCGTGCACTGTTTTCATGGTGCATGGAATTGCAATCGGCAAAGCCCAACAACTTATTTTTTGAATCTTGAAAACTGGTTTCAGAAAATACGTATTGGCAAGACGTGTCAAATGTTGCAGAAAATATTAGCCGATTGCTTTGAAGCGTTTCAACAAGACGTGGCGATGCAAAATGTTCACCTTTAAGAATTACAAATTGACGCGCAAAATCGGGTTCGTCTTCACAGCCAATGAATAGAACGGACAGTGAAACAAAAATCAATTGGCAAATGAGCTTCATACTAGTTGCATTAATTTTATTAAAATGTCGGGTTCATAAACGTATCCTTGTGTTGCGCAAATGGCGAGTCTATACATTACGATGATGTCGAAATCAGATAGATCAATGTGATCATAAATCCTATGCCTGCAACAACCACAAAAGAGAAATGGAGAATGGGTTTTGATCTGTTCATATCATTTGTATGTTTTATTTAAAAGCTGTTTGGGATTTTCTATGCACTTCATTATTGAATAAACCGATTTGAAGTTTTAGTAAAAGAGCAGGATAGGTATGCCGGAAACTTCCACCCACGATTAACGATAGTCCTTTCGCCAATTGCACTCTCGTTTCAAGTGAAGGCACGAGCACAATAAATTTTGTATCAACAATGCCTGTTCTGAGTTGCGCATAGAAGCCGATCTTTTGCGAACGCACCAACGGGGCATTTAAGTACAAACCATACCACGAAGCATTGCTATTGTTACTTTCAATCATAAAAGGTTTCATGGTAATAGCGCTCTGATAAAATGTTCCGATCGCCCACTGTCGTCTGGTTTCATACCCCACGGTAAATTGTACTTCTGTTGCAGAGACTGTTCTTTCCAATCCACAACTGGAAGTGAGATGCTGACCTACCACATCTGTGAGAAAAAGCATGAAGATGAAAAGAGCAACGGGTTTCATTTCAATAAGCAGTAGGAAATAATCCGGTGAACGGTGATTTCAAATTCTGCGCAGATTTCAAAATCAAATTCACTCTGATCTTCAATATCAAATGATCAACATTCGTATCGCTGCCACCATTCGTCAGGTGATCGCTCCGATAACCTTTTGATGGTGAAGAGTGATATTGATTCGCCTTCATAAAATCAGGAACGAAATAACCAGACGCTTGTAAATCCTGAGGGCCATCCAGGCTGAAGTGTGTAGTAAATTGCGTTGACTCCATTTTGACAAGGTGTTGGATGAAGGTAATTTTTGTTCTATCGGTTAACTCCAAAACTCACACCCAGATTAATCGATAATTGATCTGAAAAATGGGTGTCGTTGAATACCGTAGATTTTCCTGTCATTACCGGACTACTGTATTTAACATCTGCGAAAAGTTTTACAAAATCGTAACTATCATAAAGGTTTACGGCAACGCCTGTACCAATGGAAACCAGGAAAACATT
This sequence comes from Cytophagales bacterium, assembly GCA_038241205.1. Classification (GTDB taxonomy): domain Bacteria; phylum Bacteroidota; class Bacteroidia; order Cytophagales; family Cyclobacteriaceae; genus Chryseolinea. The sequence goes on along the minus strand of JBBRFY010000138.1, from coordinate 3,199 downwards.
TATATTCCCTAAATGCGGTTCAAGATCAACGCTGCCATTCGTAGGCAACTCCTGCTTTGCTGCGTAGTAGCCATACATTTTATAAAGATTTCTAGAGAAGCCTCCGATTATGTATGGCTCAAACAAATGAAATTTCTTTGTAATCAAACTTAGAGGGGAAAAATTTGCACTGGCTTCCATTTCAATAAGATCAGTTGTATGCGGAACGCATGAAGCAGAATAGTAAAAGCCCAGTGTTACTTTGGTTTCAATCGATCTGCTCCCCCAAAGAAGTCCAAGCGACCCGCCTTCTTCTACGAGATTCATTTTGTCAATTGCAGCATAATTGCTGGAAATTTTATTCACGCGACCACCAAAGGATGCGGTCAATCCGAAATGATAGCGCTGATCAATATAAGATGATTGTGCATTTGCTACATGGAAAAACAGAATGATACAGAGCACTAGTACACTTTGAGCGATTCCAGATATGGTTTTCGTTTTCATAATGATTTGATTTGTTTGATGATTCAAATTTGGTTTGCGCAAAAACTTCTTCCGACAGGGAATTCCTGATTTGCGATAAATCAGGTATTCTCTTTCTTGGCTTTACTGATCTCAAAATTTGCAGAAACAAAAGGGAATAAGCCTTGAAAATGAAGTGAGTTTCGTTTTCAATTTTAAAAAAACGCGTCAATGATGCACCTTACTCACCATGCATTACCTTAGAAATTGGCTTGTTTAAAAAGTAAGGATGATGTAGGTGAAAAATGTAAAAAATCAAACTGTTGGAAAAAAATTCAGTTCTTCAAAGTATTTCATCACGTATTGACAATGACTTGTAGAAGTTTATTTAAAGAAGTACATTCATGTAGTTCTTCAAAAAACAGATTTCTTAGAAGGGTGCGCTTTGTATGTTATATGGATGAACTCAGTTCTATTTTACCGCGCTGAATAAATCCATTTGGTTTTGAATTCACAAAATAAAATTATTTTCGTTATGAAAAAGATATTGATTTTTATTTTGCTCGGAAGTCTTTTTTCTTTCACGATTGATGAACGAAAAACAAATGCATCGCTCATTTTAGCAACAACAGCACCTGTTCGCGTTTGTACTACAACACCCTCTCCTTCCATTCCACAAACGCTAGGTGAACAAGTCAGTGCTTTTTTTGCATCTCCTTTTGATACACAATGGTGGCCGGCTCGCTGGCAATGCGGAACATGGTCATCGTTTCATGGTTGGTTGTATATTGGTTCTGACCTTACCATTGCGTTGTCATACTTTCTCATTCCACTTATTTTATTGTATTTCTTATATAAAAGAAAAGAAAGATCAGACTTTCGAATTGTGCTGGGACTTTTCGTGCTTTTTATTTTAGCCTGTGGCCTAACCCATTTAATGGATGCCACTATGTTTTGGTGGCCTGCCTATCGATTGAGTGCGTTGCTTCGCTTTGCAACTGCAATCGTGTCGTTAGGAACTGCTTTTATGCTCATTAAAATAACCCCCCAATTCATACAGTTCAGAAGTCCGGAAGCGTTGGAAGCGATTGTAAAAGAACGCACGGAAGAATTAAGAAAAAGCATGCTGCTCGTTTCAGCCTACCAGCGAGCATTAGATGAATCCGGCATGGTTGCCATTACCGATGCTCAAGGTATAATCACGCATGCGAATGGAAACTTCTGTAAAATTTCAAAATACACGAAAGAAGAATTGATTGGAAAAGATCATCGCATCATCAACTCCGGATACCACGACAAAGAATTTATAAAAAACCTTTGGACAACCATTATCAGCGGCAAAATATGGAAGGGAGAATTAAAGAATAAAGCGAAAGACGGAACCATGTATTGGGTTGATACGACCATCGTTCCGTTTCTAGATGAACACGGTAAGCCATACCAGTATGTGGCAATCCGTTATGATATTACAAAACGCAAAAAGTTAGAAGAGCAACAGGCCATGTTTGCACTAATTGTTAATTCATCTGATGATGCAATCATTAGCGAAAACCTTGAAGGTATTATTACCAGCTGGAACCACGGAGCGGAAAAACAGTTTGGTTATTCTTTAAAAGAAATAACAGGGAAAAATATCTCTACTATTATTCCACGGCACCTGCGAAATGAAAAAAAAGAAATAATCGAAAAGCTCAGGAGCGGAGACACAGTTGATTACTATGAAACCGAAAGGATACGTAAGGACGGAAAAATTATACAAGTATCGCTCACCATATCACCTATAAAAGATTTAAAAGGAAATATTATTGGAGAATCTTTGATCTCGAGGGATATTACAGAAAAAAAGAACTTAGAGGACTTATTAGATAAATCGAACAGGCTTGCCAAAATTGGAAACTGGGAAGCCGATCTGATAAAGGGCACTGTTTACTGGTCTGCGGTTACAAAAGAAATACATGAAACAGAAACGGGCTATGTGCCCGATATTTCGCAAGGACTTAGCTTTTACAAAGTGGGTAAAAACAGAGATCGCATTTCACAATGCGTGCAAACCTGCATTGAACAGGGTATTGGCTGGGATGAAGAACTACAAATTGTAACAGCGAGAGGAAATTTAAAATGGATAAGAACTATAGGAAATGCCGAATTCAGGGAAGGTAGATGCGTAAGATTTTACGGCAGCTTTCAGGATGTTGATGAACGAAAAAAAGTTGAACGAGAATTAATTCATAGTAAGGCGCTTCTTGAAAATGCAGAAGCACAGGTAGGATTAGGAAGTTGGACGTTTGATATTAAAACGCAGATAGGAAAGTGGTCGAAACAAATGTTTCATTTATTTGGATTTGAAATCTCCGATCAGGCCCCAACATTTGATGAATTTATAGAACACGTTCATCCCCATGACAGGCACCTGCTTCGAAACAATTTGAGGGATATTTTGCAAGGAAATGAGCCGGTTATTTTTGAATACAGAAACAATTCTGAAACAACTTCATTACGATATTTCCTTCCTACTTGGCATTTGGAAAAAGACAGTGACGGCAATGCGGTAAAACTTTCGGGCACTATCCTGGATATTACAGAACGAAAAAAAGCGGAAATTGAAAAGACTCTTCTATTAGATAATACAGAGGAATCATTTATCCTGGTAGATAAAAATCTTACTATCGTTTCCTTTAACAATCAGTTTTATTACTTATATAAAATATACTTAGATCGTATTATCGAAAAGGGTAAACCTATTTTGGAATATGCA
>JBBRFY010000137.1:0-12552 GCA_038241205.1 Cytophagales bacterium | reverse complement strand
GTGCAAGCCGTTACGTTTTATCGTGAGCACATCATTCACCACTCACCACAGATCAATCGCCTTTTACATCACGCTAAAGCGGATTAAAAGATTGTTTTCTTTTCATGCATGCGCCTTAATATCTTGTGGTTCAATTTCCATCAACCATGAAGAAACTTTTTATTGTAGCACTCTGCTTCGTTCAATTACTCACAGTTTCGGCTCAACAAAAATTATTAAGTCCAAAAGAATTTTTGGGTTATGAATTAGGCGATCGCTTTACGCGCCACCACAAAGTAGTTGAATACTTTCAACACGTGTCGGATGTTATGCCCAACATCGAACTAACGCAATACGGAGAAACCTTTGAACACCGACCGTTAGTATATGCCGCGATTGCTTCAGCAGAAAACTTTAAAAACATCGAGCAAATTCGATTGGATAATTTACGCAGAACCGGATTGGCAGAAGGTAATGCCGGTAGCGAGAAAAAAAGTATTGTGTGGTTAAGTTATAATGTTCATGGAAATGAATCGTGCAGCATGGAAGCCGCCATGTGGACACTGTATGAGTTGGCAAACACCAACAATACAAAAACACAGGAGTGGTTGAAGAACACCGTTGTTATTATGGATCCTTGCATTAACCCCGATGGTCGCGACCGCTACGCCAATTTCTACAATCAATATTTTAATACTCCGGCCAATGCCAATGGCGATGCGAAAGAACATCATGAGCCGTGGCCGGGAGGTAGACCCAATCATTACCTATTTGATTTAAACAGAGATTGGGCGTGGCTTGTGCAACAAGAATCGCAACAACGATTGAAAGTTTACAATCAATGGATGCCGCATGTTCATGTTGATTTTCATGAGCAAGGATATAATAATCCATATTACTTTGCCCCGGCTGCAGAACCTTTTCACGAAGTAATCTCTCCGTGGCAACGCGAGTTCCAAACGAAGATTGGAAAAAACAATGCAAAATATTTCGATGAGCAAGGTTGGTTGTATTTCACAAAAGAAGTTTTCGATCTCTACTACCCAAGCTATGGCGATACCTATCCTACCTATAGTGGTGCCATTGGTATGACCTATGAACAAGGCGGAGGCGGCTATGGCGGCTTAAGCATTACCACGCGCGAAGGCGATCCATTAACATTGAAAGACCGGTTAACACATCATCACACAACAGGGTTATCTACCATTGAAATTACGTCACAAAATTCCACGAAAGTGGTAGAAGAGTTTGAAAAATATTTTCGCGAAAGCAACACCAACCCAACCGGTATCTTTAAAACATACGTGATTAAAGGCGATAATAATCGTGATAAGATTAATCAGCTTACATCGTGGATGGATAAACATGCTATTCGCTATGGGTATTCCGCAGTGGGTAAGGCCGCAAAGGGTTTTGAGTATCAAACCCAAACAACGCATGCGTTCAATCTTACAACAGACGATGTTGTGGTGAACATCTACCAACCTAAATCAAAATTCATTACCACGGTATTCGATCCACTCTCTAAAATTCCAGATTCACTTACCTATGATATTACCGCGTGGAATTTAATGTATGCTAACAATTTAAAAGCGTATGCTTTAAACGAACGCATCAATTTCGGAAAGGTATTTCAAACAAAGCTTGCCGATAACGCTGCCGTTTCTGCAAAACCGTATGCCTATCTTTTTAAATATCAAGATTTAAAAGACGTTGCGTTTCTATCAACATTAATGAAGAAAGAATTTAAAGTGCGCGCTGCATCAAAATCTTTTACGGTTAATGGCCAATCGTTTGATGCGGGCACATTGCTCGTAACCAGAAAAAATAATGAGAGCATTGCCGATTTTGATGGCACGCTTCAAACATTGGCAAAAGAAGCAGATAGAAAAATGTATACTACTACAACAGGGTTTGTAGAAAGCGGAAAAGATTTTGGTTCCAGCGCAATGCGCTTTTTAAAGGCGCCAAAAGTAGCGATGTTAATTGGCGAACAAACATCATCATTATCAGCGGGAGAAATCTGGCATTTCTTTGAGCAACAAATTCAATACCCTGTCACCCAACTCGGCACAGACTATTTTAAAAATGTTGATTTAAAAAAGTACGATGTGCTTGTTATTCCGGAAGGGTATTACAAATTGTTTGACGAAAATACACTTGAATCTGTTTCAAGCTGGGTTTCCGATGGCGGCAAGCTCATTGTAATTGCCAATGCATTAAACGCTTTCGCAGATAAAAAAGGATTTGGTTTAAAAGTCTTTAATACAGAAGCTGAAAAAACCGAAGCTGAGAAAATAGACAAAGCGTTAAAAGAGAAAGATATTTTAGTACACTTTGAAGATGTTGAGCGAAAACAACTTTCAAATTCGATTTCGGGTGCAATTTATAAAGTCGCGTTAGATGCATCACATCCTTTGGCTTTCGGATTAAATGGATCGTACTATACCTTAAAGACAAACGAATTGCGTTTTGGTTTTCTGGAAGATAATTGGAACGTGGGCGTTCTGAAAGCAAATGCAAAACCGGTTCAAGGCTTTGCCGGAAATCTTATAAACAAAAAAATGGCGAACAGTCTGGTGTTTGGTGTAGAAGAGAAAGGCAAAGGTTCGATAATCTATTTTGTTGACAATCCTCTGTTTAGATGTTTCTGGGAAAGTGGAAAGATAGTTTTTGCGAACGCTGTTTTTGTGGTAGGGCAATAGATTCTGAAAAACCAAAAGGCCAATCAACAAATGTGTTGATTGGCCTTTTTTTTATTCTAGTAATTCTATTCTTCTAATGATTCGCGAGAACTCCCGGCTGTTCCACTACGTTCGCAGGAGTTTGCGCATCTCTATTTATACTGTAAACATTGTTGTACCACAATTCGTAATCCACATACTGAAGGCAATTGCTTAAAATCTTTTCGCCAATTAAAATCTTAATGAAAAGATCTTTATGGATAGTCTTCACTAATAATTCTTGCTGATCAACAGGTAACTCGATCAGCTGAATATATAGTATACCTTTAAAGTTTTTTGCGGGGGTTTTCATCTGCTAACTTTTTTTTGCCTTTGATTACGCATCAGACAGATTTTGTAACCATTGGTTTAATTTCAAATCAAAAGTACAAAAGAAATTCTTGATGAAGGTATTGAATCATGTTCATAATATTGATTTTTGTTTTACATGAGCAGATTGTTAGATGGTCGGGTTTTTTAGCACACCAATAGAATTTTTGAAAGGCGTTGGTCCACAGCGCGCGGTGCTACTCAACAAAGAGTTGAACATCTTTACCTTTGGCGATTTTATTCAGCATTACCCTTTTCGATATGAAGATCGCACTACCTTTCATTTCATAAATGAGCTCAATGAAGAGCAGCCTTATGTTCAGGTAAAAGCATTTATCAAGCGTAAAGAACTTGTTGGTGAAGGTTTTAAAAAAAGGCTTGTGGTGCATGTGGCCGATAACACAGGAGAATTAGAACTTGTTTGGTTTCAAAGCATAAACTGGATTAATCAGACGCTAAAACCCGGAGTTGAATATGTTGTGTTTGGCAAACCAAATCGGTTTGGCAGCAAACTCAGCATGGCGCATCCTGAAATTGAATTAGTTTCTGAACAAAAAGAGCAAGGTGGGTTTCTTCAACCGGTTTATCCGCTCACTGAAAAACTTCGCGCACGCAATCTCGATAGCAAAACCATTTCTAAATTAATGAAGGAGCTTTTGTTATTGGCAAAAGACAAAATCAGAGAAACGCTTCCGCAAACATTATTATCAACAGAGCAACTTATATCAAAGAAGGAATCTTTACTCAATATTCATTTTCCACAACAGCAAGAAATATTGAACAACGCTATCAATCGGTTAAAGTTTGAAGAGCTGTTTTATATTCAGTTGCGCTTAATCAAAATGAAGATTGTGCGCAAAGGTAAATTTACTGGCCAGGTTTTTCAAGATGCTTCGTTGCTTACAACATTCTACAATGAGCATTTACCTTTCGCCCTTACCGATGCGCAGAAAAAAGTGATTAAAGAAATTTATGCTGATCTTAAATCAGGTAAGCAAATGAATCGATTGCTTCAGGGTGATGTTGGCAGCGGTAAAACGATAGTAGGTTTTATATGTATGCTCGTTGTAATTGGAGGTGGTGCACAAACCGCGTTAATGGCACCCACGGAAATTTTGGCGCAGCAACACTTTGCCAACTTAAAACGATATGCCGATAAAATGAACATATCGATTGCGTTGCTTACGGGTTCAACAAAGAAAAAAGCGCGTACTGAAATGCACGCGCGATTACAAAATGGTGATATAAAAATTTTAATTGGTACGCATGCTTTATTAGAAGACGAAGTACAATTTCGAAACTTGGGTATGGCCATTGTAGATGAGCAACATCGCTTTGGTGTAGCGCAACGCTCTAAGCTTTGGAAAAAAAATCCAACCGTATATCCGCATGTATTGGTAATGACGGCTACACCAATTCCCCGAACATTGGCAATGACCTTATATGGTGATCTTGATATTTCAACAATAGATCAACTTCCATCTGGGCGAAAGCCAATTAAAACACTTCACAAATTCGATGCACACAGATTACAAGTAAATCAATTTCTTCGAGATCAAATTGAAGAAGGCCGACAAGTGTATATGGTGTACCCATTAATTGAAGAATCAGAAAAGTTGGATTTAAAAGATTTGATGGATGGATACGAAAGTGTTTGTCGCGCATTTCCCGAAATCGCCATCAGCATTCTGCATGGCAAGATGAAACCCCAAGCCAAAGAATTTGAAATGGCACGTTTTATAAAAGGCGAAACAAAAATTATGGTGGCCACTACCGTTATTGAAGTTGGTGTAGATGTTCCCAATGCTTCGGTTATGATAATAGAGAATGCAGAGCGGTTTGGTCTTTCACAACTCCATCAGTTACGCGGAAGAGTGGGGCGCGGTGCTGCGCAATCTTTTTGTATTTTAATTTCGAACAATAAACTTAGTGCCGATTCAAAAGTGCGCATCAATACGATGGTGAGAACAACAAACGGTTTTGATATTGCAGAGACCGATTTGAAATTACGTGGCCCTGGCGATTTGATGGGAACCCAACAAAGCGGTGTGCTCGATTTGCTCATTGCTGACTTGGCCAAAGATGGCGAAGTATTAAAAAGAGCACGCGAAAATGCCATTACTATTTTACAAGCTGACCCTACCTTAGAAAAACCAGAGCATGCTTTAATAAAATTACAAATTGAATCGATGCGCAAGAGTTCGGTAAACTGGAGTCGCATTAGCTAAGGCGTTCGTTGCATCAATACATCAAATACGCTCATTAGTTTAGCAGCGAATCATTCCCTAAATTTGAAGACAGGAGCTTTTTGCATGCGCACTATTTTTTTAATCTTTTCCCTGTTCGGTTTTTTTAATCTCTTTGGTCAAACCGGCAATTACTTTTTGTCTCATTTTTCGCCAACCGAAAAACGATTCGACAATGTTTGTTTTGATATGGCTCAAGACGAACAAGGTCTTATGTATTTCGCCACGCGCAGCGGAGTTATAGAATTTGATGGGCGCAATTGGACGCTCATAGCGGGCACAAGTGCGGTCTATTCTCTTCAGGTAAATAAACAAAACCAAATATTTTGGTCGGGTGCATCGGGTTATGGCACCATTGGTTTTAATGACCAAGGGTTTCACGAACTCCAAACAATTTCCACAAGCAACACCGGTTTTATTCAAAGCCTCATAGCAAAAGAAAAAGTGTTCTTTCTTTCAGACGAAAGAATTGACATCATCGATGCGAATCAAAAACCAGAAGCTACCATTTTGGCTTCGAAAGAAACAGGTGCTTTTGCCGGCATGTTCGAGTTGTTTGGCGTTGTCTATATAAACACGCAGAATGCGGGAATTCAAAAAATACAAAATAACAAACTTGTTCCTTCAACACTGGGTTTTGGTGAAGACGATGAAATTATTTTTTCATGTGGTTTACAAAACTATTACCTCATTGGTCTGGCAAACAATAAAATTTACCTCTGCGGAGAAAACCTTAAGCCACGCGAAATAATTTTAGAAGATCAGGCATACGCAGATGCAAGCGTAATCGTGAGCGGCACATGGGTAAACCGCGATCTTTTTGCACTCGGCACATTGCGTGGAGGTATGCTTTTCATTCACACTGCTAGTGGCAAGACCCAAGAAATTGTTAACTACACTTCAGGCCTGCCCGACAACGAAGTGTATGCTTTAATGAGTGATAAAAGCCAGAGCATCTGGGTGGCACATGAATATGGATTTACACGCGTTGCACCCTTTATGCCCTTTCGATCTTTCAGACATTATCCCGGTATTCAGGGAAATTTATTGTGTGCAATTTCGTATCAAAATCAAGTATATGCCGGCACATCATTGGGTTTGTTCAAATTAGAAAAGGTAGAAGTGTATGATGAAATTGTGTACTACGAAGATGTAGAAATTAAAATGCAGCAAACTGCTTCAACAAAACAACCCGAAGTTATTTCCAAACCAACAGAAGAAGCAAAACCAATTGAACCGGAAGCAGAATCAAAGCGAAAGGGTTTTTTAAGTTTCCTGAAAAAGAATAGAAACAAAACCACTGAGCCACCATTAAAAACAGTTCCCGCAGTTGTGCCTGATGGAAACACAACACCTGTAAAAGAAAATATAAATCCGGTAACGAAGCCTGCTTACAAACGCATCAAAAAAACTGAACGTGTGTTGCGCGCATCAAACTATGTGTTTAAAAAAGTAGCGGGCATCGATGCAAAAGTGAATCAACTGCTAGAAGCCAATGGCGAACTAATAGCGGTAGGACTTAGTGGCGCATTTAAAGTTGATCTTCTTGCCAGCGAACCAATTTTAGAAGCACCAATTCGATTTGCGTATAGTGTTAACAGTAAAAAAATATTGCTTATTTCTACTTATGACGATGCCGTATTGGCGTTTGAAAAAACTGAACGCGGCTGGCAAAACCTCGAACTCATAAGCAACACTATTGACGATCAAATTCATAACATCTTTGAAGGTATTGAAAATGAATTGTGGTTGTGTGGACTCAATAATGTTTATCGCCTCAACATTTTAACATTTAATAAAAGTACCATTGAAACCATTCCCTTTAGTAATCCCAACTTTGATGAACTTGTAGGCATCCGTTGGAAAAATGAAATTACCATCGCCAATACCTATGGTTTTTATAGATACGATAGGCGAAAGAAAATTTTTAACCTAGTGGATAGCTTGGCGCCTCCCAATCAATATTTTGCATCAAAGGATAATATCTGGTATCGCAATGCGCACCAATGGAATGTAATTGGCCAAGAAAAAAACCAAAGCAACCTTCAACTTCTAAATTTATTTCAAGATCTGCGTTTCATCACATCCGATAAAAACTCTGATAACCTTTGGCTCATTACGGGCGACAACGAATTGTATAAATTCTTTGGTGAAAAACTCACGCCTTATACATCAGGATATCCGCTAATGTTAAAAGCAATTCACAATGGCACACAAAAATTTGGAAACCTGAATCAATTTAAAATAGATCAGCTACAAAGCGCCATAATGTTTGAAGTAATACAACCCGACTATGTAACCTCGCACTCTATTGAATATCGATACAAGTTAAAAGGCCTCGCTAAAGATTGGTCTGATTGGTCGAGCGCGAATAATATCGTTGACTTTCCCTATCTGCCTTCTGGCGATTATACATTGCTAGTAGAAGCAAAAGATATTTTTGGAAAGGTACTCGACATTGATCCGATCGCGTTTGAAGTGCTTCCACCGTATTGGAAGCGTCCATGGTTTTATGCTTTAGAATTTATGGTGTTTGCCATTTTGGTTTTGTTGTCGCTTCGATTAAGCAAGCGATACCTTGTTATTAGCCGCGTTTTATCGTTGCTCACCATCATAATGCTTATTCAATTTATCCAAACTGTCGCAACTGAAATTTTCGAAACACGCGCCAGCCCGGTAATGGATTTCTTTTTACAGGTAATTGTAGCGCTTATGATTTTACCTGCCGAAGGTTATTTGCGTGGGCTGATGTTACGAGCTGCAAACCCACAAGGAAGAATTCACAAGTTTATATCGCGAAAAGAGAAGTTGGCAACAAAAATCAATGACCGTATTAATTTTTTGTAATTTCACTGCTTAACCCTCCATTCACAATGAAAGTAAACGCCTCTATCATCATCCTTTTTATAAGTTGCCTCTTGTTCTCATGTGGCAAAACTGAAAAAACAAATACGTATCAAAATCCTTCAGCAGAAGGTTTTGATCTTTCGCATTCCGATCCGGCAGCGGTTGAACTTGCCGACAGTGTAATGTCTGCCATGGGCGGTAGAAAAAATTGGGATAGGACGCGCTTCATTTCCTGGAATTTTTTCGGAGCTAGAAATTTAACGTGGGACAAACACAATGATCGTGTGCGCATTGAATCATTGCACGACAGCACCATTTACCTTCTTAATTTAAAAACCATGGAAGGCCGCGTGCAGATAAAAGGACAAGAACTTAGCCTTGCAGATTCGCTGAATAAAATGTTAAGCAATGCTAAGAGTATGTGGATCAATGATTCGTATTGGTTGGTGATGCCTTTTAAACTGAAAGACTCTGGTGTTACCTTAAAGTATTTGGGAGAAGATACTTTGCAGACAGGCGGTCGTTGCAATGTGTTGGAGTTAACCTTTGCTAATGTTGGCGATACTCCGCAAAACAAGTATCAGGTGTTTGTAGACTTAAAAGACAATTTAGTAAAGCAGTGGGCTTATTATAACGAAGCAAGTAGAGACAGTGCCAACTGGGTTCGCCCGTGGGATAATTATCAAACCTATAACACGATACTTTTATCGGCAGATCGTTCGGATAACGGAGGTCCTAAAAATGTAAAGGTTAGTGAAACGCTTGACGATAAAATTTTTCTGGAGTTTTAACTCCATTTATATATGTACTGACGAATGCCCCAACAACGAAAGGAGAAGCAAGAAAAACTAAGCGAACAACTCTTTCGGGGATTGATCGAAAATGCACAAGATGGAATCGTTCTATACGATTCGACCGGCAAAATTATTTTCTACTCTGCCAGTGCAAAAAAGATTTCAGGTTATGCCGATAAAGAGGCTGTCAATAAATTGGGATCTTCTTTTATACACAACGATGATGTGGAAGAAAGTCGGGAAGTCTTCCATCGGGTGTTAAAAAATCCTGGCAAAAGCATCACAATTATTCAGCGTGTTCGTCATAGAAAAGGACACTACTTTTGGTCTGAGGCGGTGCTTACTAATTTTCTTCACAATCCTGAAATCAACGGCATCGTTTCAAACTTTAGCGATATCACTGATAAAAAGTTAGCGGAAGAAAAAGAAAAGGAAACACGAATTTTGTTGGAGTCTATCAATGCAAACATGACAGAAGGACTTTTCATGGGCGTTGTTGGCGATAAATTTAAATATGCAAACCAGGCATTTTTAGAAATGAGCGGTTATCGTTCTTTTAAAGAACTTGAGAAAATAAAACCGAGAGACCTATATGTACATGACGAAGATCGCATTCGAATTTTACAGAATCTTACAACGGTAGGGTATGTAAAAAATGAAGAGGTTGAGTTCTACGGAAAAAAGAAAAACAAATATTGGACTTCGGTCAGTATGAGTTTTTTAAAAAATCAGCCAAATTATTATATCGGTACGGTTCGCAATATCTCTAAAGAAAGAGATTTCGCCAGAAAAGAAGCGGCTTCAAAATCCTTTCTAAATAATATTATCAATACCGTTGCCACGCCCATTTTTGTTAAAGATAAAAATCATCGATGGGTCGAATTCAATGATTCATTCAGTGCTTTTATTAACAGTCCCAGAGAAACCATGTTGGGCAAAACAGATTACGATTTATTAGATCACCAACAATCAGACGTTTTCTGGAATGTTGACGATCGCGTATTGAGAACCGGAAAACTTTCTGTTAATGAAGAACAAATTACTGTTGATGGGCAGACCAAACACATGCTCACTACAAAGGCCCGATATGTTGATGAGTTCGGTGATCGCTTTGTTATTGCATGCATCATAGAAATTACTGCCATTAAAAAAGTTGAAGAAGAGTTAAATAAAATTAATGCAAGTCTTCAAGGCATTATGCAAAGTACCAAAGAATCCATTTATGCTGTTGATAATAATTTGAAATACCTTGCCTTCAACGAAAATCATAGAAAGGTTATGTATGACCTTTACAAAGCAAAAATTGAAGTAGGCAGAAATAAACTGGATTACTTTAACGGATCGGAAGACGCCAAATGGGTTAAGAAAGAATTAACACGGGCATTAAAGGGAGAGTATTTTTTATCTGAACACCAAGTTAACAATCCTAAGTTCAAAGGTTTTATCGAAACTACCTTTAACCCAATTCGAGATAAGCAAAAAGAAATAAAAGGTGTCGCTGTTTTTGTGAAGGATATTACTGAGCGTAGAGACTTTGAAGAAAGGCTGAAAAGTCTTAACAACACATTAGTAGAACAAAATGCCCAACTCGCTTCAAGCGAAAATGAATTGAGATCTACTTTAGAAGAACTGTCTGATCGCAATTTTGAGTTAGATCAATTGATGTACAAAACCTCACACGATTTACGTTCTCCGCTCAGGTCCATTATGGGTCTTGTAAATCTTGCAAATCTTGAAAAAGAGGAAAAAAATTTCCATACGTACCTTAATAAAATTGAAGAACGCATAAAAAAATTGGATGAGTTTATAAAATCCATGCTTAATTATGCCATGGTAAACCGAACAGAAATTGAATCTTCTACTCTTGATTTGGAAACACTTGCATTGAATTGCCTGCATGAACTGGAATACCTTAACAACTTCAACCAAGTTGAGTTCGACTTAAAAATTAAAGGTAAAGAAGTTCCCTTTCAAGGCGATGCACAACGCATCCATATTGTTTTTAGCAACATCATTTCGAATGCTTTTAAATATTTTAATCCTGATGTAAAAAGTTTTTTAAAAATCAGAATTAACATAACTAAGCAACGCGCGGCAATCGATATTACGGACAATGGTATCGGAATAAAAGCTGAGCATCTTGGTAAGGTATTCAATATGTTCTATCGCGCCACCGAGCGCTCCCAAGGTTCTGGCTTGGGCCTGTATATCGTGAAACAAGCAGTCGAAAAATGTGGAGGCGAAATTAAAATTGAAAGTACGGATGGCGTGGGCACTCACATTAAAATCAATTTACCGAATCGATAATTTTACAATTCTACTTACGCTTTCTATTTTTAAAATATGACTACTCTGGATTTACAAAATGTGCCTCCGTTTTATATGGGTTATGTAAAGCTTGTAAAAGATACTGACGTGTTTCAAGCTATGAACGATTCTGGCAAATTAACCTTGCAATTGGTTCGTTCTATTACAGAATCAAAAGGTGATTTTAGATATGAACCAGAAAAGTGGAGCATCAAAGAATTGTTGTGCCACATGATTGATACCGAGCGCATCCTTGCTTATCGTGCACTTCGGTTTTCACGAAATGATAAAACACCTTTGGCTGGCTTTGAAGAAAAAGAGTACGCACCCGAAGCAAACGCGCAAAACAGAAGCATAGAAAGCATTGCTTATGAAATGGAACGTTTACGCACTACCTCTATTGATCTTTATACTAGTTTCTCCAATGAAATGCTTTCGCGAACAGGTACGGCTAACAACGCTGAAATGTCTGTGCTTACCTTAGGCTACATTATTGCGGGGCATGAAACACACCATAGAAATATTTTACAGGATCGCTACTTAAAACAATAATCAATGCGTTTTCTTTTCTTTTTTATCAGTGCGTTTCTCTTTTTCTCTTCCTGCTCTCCGCTGTCGCACAGAGCGCTGACAAAAACGTTTAAGCAAACTGAAAATAGATTTCAGGATCATACCGGATTTGAATTATATGATATTCATAAAAAACAAACGGTATATTCGTATAACAGCGACAAGTATTTTACACCCGCATCAAACACAAAAATTTTTACGTTCTATGCGTCTCTTAATATTATCGGAGATTCAATTCCCGGATTAAAATATATTCAAAATAACGATTCATTAATTTTTTGGGGAACAGGCGACCCAAGCTTCCTTTATAAAAATACCTTCACCAACAATCGGATTTATTCTTTTCTCGCTTCCGCTAAACAAAATCTTTATTTCTCATCGCATAACTTTAACACAGCTGCGTTTGGTCCGGGTTGGGCTTGGAATGATTACAACAGTGCATATTCGGCTGAACGTTTTTCGTTTCCGGTCTACGGAAATATCTTTTCTGTTAAAACTGAAAGAAAAAAAATAACGGTAACACCTTCCTTTTTTTCTACTTACCTCCATGTTGGTGAGGCACGAGAGAAGCCAGAAGTAATTCGAAGTATGGCTTCGAATAATTTTGAGTTTTTTCCGGCAGAAAAATCCAACGCGTGGGACATACCTTTCAAAATTGATCCTGTTTTTATATGCGATTTAGTGAGCGATACAGTAAAGCGAAAAGTTCAGCATGTATCAAACCCAATTCGTGCGGAAGCAAAAACGATCTATAGT
>JBBRFY010000136.1:0-12587 GCA_038241205.1 Cytophagales bacterium | reverse complement strand
GAACTGGTGGTAGCATTGAAGTGCTGCTTACTCCAACGCCTGGGTTTTTACCGACCGATTATACCATATTTGTTTATGAAGGTAAGAATGATCTTGGACCTTCGGGACATGTATTTAAAAGTGATCCAGGGCAGATTAACTATACTCTAGATAGCCCAACACTTCAGCCGGGCTTCTATACATTTGTTGCCGTAACCACTAACCCTGCGCAGGTAAGTACTTTTGGTTGTCGCTCAGTGCCAGTGACGGAGGAGATTGTGGTTGATACTCAAAATCCTCTCTTCACTGCAAATCCACCTATGAACAATACAAATTGTATGGGCATTGCAGCCAATGGTTCCATTACCTTAACCATTGCATCGCCTGCTGATTATAAATTCGATTGGTTTGAAGGTACCACTACATCATCTCCACCGTTGGGTACCTCCACAACAGGAGTAAAGGCCGGTGTAAATGGAGAGGTAGTACAGAATCTTCCGGTTGGTTTTTACACGGTAAACGTAACCGATAATCTTTTTCCGTCAACAGGATGTAACACTACACAGACGTTTCAGATATTTAATAATCCGCCAATTATTACACTGGCTGCAACTGATATTTCTCTTACAAATAATACTCGTTGCGATATACGCACCGGTGCAGCATCAATTCTTACCGTAAGCGAAACTGTAAATGGTAGTACGGCATCCGTTGCTACCGGTACCTATACTTTTAATTGGTTTGCAGAAGCAGATCCAATAAACCCGATTCAGATTGGTGGTAATTCGATTGTGAATCTTTTGCCGGGCAATTATTTTGTGGAAGCAATCAGTACGCTCAGTAATTGCGCGAGTACCAAGCGGATGTTTGAAATTAAAGACGTCACTGTTGGCGATCCTACGATCAACTTACTCGACTTTAAAAACCCGACTAAATGTTTAAAACCGAATGATATTTTGGGCGAGCTTCATGTTGATGCAGAGGGCATCAGCACTGCATCTCCTGCTTTTAAATATAGATGGTTTGAAGGTAGTGATACAACAACGTTAGTATCTCAAAGTGCTGACTTTATAAACATTAATCCTGCGATAACACCAGGTCTCAAATTTATAATCAAGGCAGTGAATAACACATCAAAATGTTTTACACTTGATACCTTAACGTTGCAACTTGAAACGAAACCGATTCTCTTAACAGCCTCGGCCAATGCAGTAACGTTTTGTTCAATACCGTTAGACGGATCGGTCTTCGCTACCATTACCAGCGGCAGCCAAACGCTTTATGATTACAATTGGTATAATGGAACCGTAAAAGCAATTCCTGATTTTACTACTTCACAATTTGATGTTCCGGCATTTACCCATGCAGGACTTGATTCAGGTAAATACATTGTTATTGCCATCGATCAAAACATACCGACCTGTACGGCAACCCAAACGGTACGCGTTACAAATGAACGTGTCATTCCAACGGTGCAAGCACAAGTGTTGCGTGGTCTTTCAAGTTGCGATCTTATGGTAGCAAAAGCCGATGGCGTAGCAGAAGCAATGGTGGTGGGTGAAAATGTAATCAATTACTTTTTTGATTGGTATAGAAATAGTCTTCCACCAACAGGGAATCAGTTTGCCAAGGGAAACCAGGCTGGTGGTCTTGCAGACAGCACGTATTTTGTGGTGGCCTCGCATATCGTAACCGGCTGTTCAAATTCAGCGAGCATTAAAATTCCATTTGCGCCATTACCGATACCGTTCCCTCAGATTGAAATTGTATCAATGAAGACAAGCTGTGAGATTGATAACGGGGCATTATCTGCATCAGTAGGAGGTAACACAAGCAATTATATTTTTGATTGGTACAAAGGAAAAGATGCTGATACAACCTATCTCTCTACGGGTGAAAATATTGAGGACTTAGCAATTGGTTTTTATACCGTAACAGCAACAAGTCGCATTACGGGTTGTAAATCAATACCGGTAAATGAAGAGATTAAAGAAAAGACAGTATTGCCTGAATTTAACTTTAAGGTAGAGCCTGCTACATGTGATGAGCCGGATGGATTCTTATCCTTATTTATAACCATTACCGATGTGGAGATTGCCACCATTGAATGGACCGCTCCAGATGGCACTACGATTACAGGCCCAAATGTGAAGAATGCCATTGCCGGTTTATACCACGTAGTGGTTACTACAATATTGGGTTGTAAAAACGAAGGCGATATAGAACTAATGAATGACATCAAACCGTACAATGGTGTTTCAGTAAATGGTGATTCAAAAAATCCAATTTTCCAGATTGATTGTATTCAGAATTTCCCGAATAATGTGGTGAAGATCTTTAACCGTGCGGGCACATTGGTGTATGAAGCAAGTGGGTATGATAACCAAATTACGTTCTTTGATGGAAAATCAAACAAAGGTATTAGTCTGATGGGATCGCAACTGCCGGGCGGAACCTACTTTTACGTAATTGATAAGCGCGATGGATCGAAAGCATTGGCAGGTTATCTGGAGGTTGTTAATTAATATTTAAATGCATGAACATGTCTTATAAAAGATTTTTTTCTGTAGCGCTTTTCGCCCTTACTTTTTCTGGAAGTTGTTTCGCACAACAATATCCTGTGTTTACGCAATACTATTTTAATGAACTGGTCATCAATCCTGCCTATGCGGGAAATCATGGTCAGTTGAGTCTTACCACCATGTATCGTAACCAATGGGTAAATTTTCCGGGCGCTCCTAAAACATTTAATGTCAGTGGGCATTCTTCTTTCATGAAAAATAAAGTGGGAGTAGGATTGATGATCAATCGCGATGAGATTGGAAGTTATAAAAACGATCATATCTATGGCAGCTACTCGTACATGTTGCGGTTTAGCAAATCTACCTTAGCCATGGGGTTACAAGCGGGAGTGAATATACTTCGTGCAGACTACAGCAGCCTTGATCTTACCGATCCGGATGATGCTTCATTTGCAAACATCATTAATAAAGTAAAACCCAACTTTGGCGGAGGGCTTTTTTACAATCGTAAAAATTTCTTTCTTGGGTTTTCCGTTCCTTTTATTTTGAATAACAAAGTGGCTAACTCGGTAGAAGGTTTGTTGGGTGAATTGAAAGAAGCGCGATATTATTTTTTAAGAGGGGGAACGGTATTTCCAATTACTCGAACAAAGAATGTAAAAATGAATCCATCATTTTTGGTTCGCGCACAAGAAGGGCAACCCCTTAGTTTTGATATTAACAACTCCTTTATTTTTTACGACTTGTTTAGTCTTGGTGCTTCGTATCGTTTGGGCGATGCCTTTATTGGATTTATTGATTTAAAACTGAACGATCATATTCATTTTGGGTATGCATACGATGCTACAACATCCAACCTCAATAAATTTTCAAATGGCACACACGAGTTTATGCTGAACTACCGCGTGCGTGTGCGCAGACTGCATGGAAATGTTGAGTGTCCTGGTTATTATCATTATAGGTAATGATGCGTTAGCAAAGTCGCTTACTTAATTCGCAACCCAATTTCGAAAATCAACACGCTGTATTTGTCTTTCTTTTCCTGCGCTAAATCACCGCGCAATCTATTCAACAATGCATACTCGTATCGTACATTGAACATTGCGTTCTTCGATTTTAAAGATAACTCTAAAGGAATGACAGGCACAATCGATTTGTAATTTCTGTTTAAGTACGAAAGGGAGGAATTTTTATTTCCATCGACTTTTAATTTTGAACGTGAGAAAAGAAGCGCGTGTGTGCCAATACCTGTACCCAGCGATATATGTTTTGTAAAAGAATACTGAACAAGCGCGAGAAGCGCAGAAGTATAATCCGAACTCCGCACGAATAATTGTCCTGCTGGCTGATTGTTACCGCCTATAAAAATTACAGGCTCATCCCAATAGGTATATCTTGAAAAATTACTTTCTAGTTTTAGAGACGCCTTATTTTTTATTGATTTTATTGCAGTGAAACCAACGCCAAAGCCACCGATCAATAATTTCGGGTGAGTGGTTTTGTCGTAACCCAAAATTGGATATACACCTTTGTTCGGATTGTTAATCGGTAAATACAAATTACTGTTAACGGTTATAAAATATTCAAAAGTAGAATCCTGACAATGTGCTGATATTGATAATACTAACAGCAATAAGAAAGAGAAACAATATTTTAGTTTCATATTTTTAGTACGCGCTGAGTCATTTTTACATTTCCCTTCTTTAAAATTACTTCATAATTACCTTTCGGTTTATCAACGATGTCCACTACAGAATTAAATCCAGATAGATTGTCTTCAGCCTCAAAGATCAGCGCTCCATCGGTTCCAAACACCTGAAGCGTGTACGATTCTTGGGATACGTTATTTATTGATACGGTAAATAAATCGCGTGCTGGATTTGGGTAAACTGAAAGTTGATTGATGTTTGGTTGAGGCTCGGGCTTGTTATTGCATCCGAATAGAGATAACGTAACAAGGATTGCATATATAAAAAATATTTTCATAGAGCATTTAAAAGGAAAGAAGTGAGTGAAGGGAATAAACCATTTGTAGCTCTAAACGTGTTGGTATTCGCTAACATCTTATTCAGGTTTAAAAAATGGGAGTCGCCCAGCAAGTGCGACTTCCATTTTTCAGCACTTTTAATTCTTAATTAATTTGTTTTTAAACTTTGCCGGTAATCTATTTAAATCTAAGGTTTTTGAAGTTCTATGATTTAGTATTGTTTGATTTGAAGAACTGGATACAACTCTGCTGCTTGTCTCTTGTTTGGTAATCGGAGAAATATCGGAAAACACACCATTATTATTTCTGAATGTTTGGGCAATTATGGTTGGTACACTACTCGATACCCACTTGTTTAAGTTGGCTAGTGAATAACTTTGCTCGAAAACTTGACCATTGGCTACTGGTTCTAAATCGCCATTAATAAAATCAATATAGGTTACCTTAAAATTTAATGGATCAAGTGATCCATCGTAATAGGTATACGTCATTCCGTAAGTAGCATCGGTATAATTCAGATCAAAGTATGTACCTATAAAGGTTTTGGGAAGGAAAACAAATTCGTAATTGTATTCAAAGCCTCTATAAACCGAACCCGTAAGAATTCCATTCCAAACAGGGTTTTCAGCAGTTTTCCCTATGCGAACAATCATATCCATATCTGCCACACCCGATACGCTCGTGACTGGCCATTCCAACACTACTGCCACACCATCTTCTTGGTTCAAGGTTACTGTTACGTTCTCAGTTGCTTCAAAGGTAACTTGCGTGTTATCTGTGCTCTTAAAATTAATTATGATCGTCTCATCGTCTTCAAGATAATCATCTGAAAACGGAATTAGTTTGAGGATAGCAGAAGTCTCTCCCTTTTTTATTGCAATTTCTCCATAGGTTCCTTCAACGGCAAAATCTGCATCCTCATTTAGAGTAGTTTGCGCCCGTATGTTATCAAAAGCTGTCCCAGTCAATTCATAATCTATCGAAATTTTTTCTGGTGCGGGCTTATCTAATTTTATTTCTATCTCAATTATATCATCTGACTCGTCAGCAGTAAGAGTTGATTTACTGAATGTAAGACTATACTTAACGGGTTCATCATCTTTACAGGATGATAAGGTGCTAAGCAAAATGATGACGAAACCCGAGAAAAGAACTGCGCTATATTTTTTCATAATTGTACGTTTATACATTTTAAATTTACTTAAATCTTTTGGCTTTTTTAACGTCTATTTTCTATGAGGTGTATTTCAAATTGTCGCGTCAGGGACTAAAGCGCAAGTTAGGTTTAGTGTATAATCACAGTCTTAAGGTCTGGTTGTTGCCAGAATATCGAGTGGGCTTTAGGAATGACTTCTAAACAACTTCAATAATTTTAGATGCCCTTAATTCTTAAACCATTTTTTTACAATCGTCTGTCCTGCAAGTTTCACTTTTACAAAATAGATTCCCGCTTGAAGAGAAGCCGTATCTACTGTGTACGTTAATTTTTCTTCGGCTTTATTTATCGTAATCGTTTTTGATACTTCGTTTCCTACAATTGAAATAAGGCTCAGACTTACGTTTCCATGAAAATTATTTTCAATCGTAATATTCAAATTACCTTGCCCCGGATTTGGATGCAGACTAACGCTGTTTGCTATTGCGTTCTCTTCAATGCCCGTAACATCTTCTCGTACGTAAATAGTGGTGTTCACAATTTTATTGCACAATTCTAATCCTGAACCATTGGTGGTAACCACGGTCGTGGCGGTAGGTCTTATACTTAATTGGGAACCGGTATAATTTTGAACAGCGCCATCATCGGTATTCCAAACAAAAATGCTTGCTCCTCGTCCGTTTAGAATTACCTCTTCGCCCGGATAAATTAATTGTTTTGATGCCGATACCTGAACGGATGGATTCATGCCAACAATTGCTTCAATGTTCATTGCAATGTTGGCTCCGAAGTCAATGGCGTACGGATGCCAAACTCCCGCGTCATTTTGAATCCATGAGGTTGCATTTGTTGATTCACCATCTAATGAAGATTGTATTGCTAATGAATCTCCATCATACTTCAATTCAATACCCACATGAAAAGGTTGCCCAAATACAGGTGATTCACGATCAAGTACAATAGTGGTTGCACGATTATTCGCAATGTCGTCCTGAATTTGTTTTAGCAAAACCACCTTTCGTTCTATTACTGAACCTGGTGCACGCTGTGGACCTCGGGCATTCCAAACCACAACGGTAACGGTAGCATCTTCACGCGTAGTGTAAACACGGCTAAAGGTAATGTCCATACCGCTGATATATTCGTAACCCAACGTATTGGCAAATATTTCAGAAATTGCTTTGCTCTTTAAGCTATTGTGTCCGGTAAGGTAGCCTGTGTAAATTCCATAATCAGATAAAGGAAGCGTGCTGGGTGTGTACGAATTTAAAAAGTTGTTTGCTGATCCGCACAAACCTTCTTCAGAAACAGTGATGTAATTGCTTTTAACTAAAGTGGGCGAAGTTCCAAGTGAATTCGTAGCCGATAAGGTAACGTTATACACTCCGGGAACAGTATATTTTATTTTTGGATTGCGCTCTATTGATGCACTTGGGTTACCGCCTTCAAAAGTCCAACTCCAAGCCGTTGGGAAATTTGTTGATAGGTCAGTGAAATTCACATCGCCACCGAGTAGAACCAATTGCTTATCAGCAGTAAAATTTGGTGTTGGTACATCAGCAACGATAGGGCTGCATAAGTTTGCCGCAAGCAATGATTTTCTTCTTGGACTCAGATCCATCACGGCACGAATTCTTGTCTTTTGCCCGATGGTAAAAATATTCATGCACACATCATTCGTATAGTCCATGTAATTTTCAACCATATTGGTTGCGCCACAACTAAATCTTCCAACCGGGCAGCCTCTGCTTTCACTTGCAGCGGGTGGGGTATCAGACACAAAATCATCGGCACAATTTCCATCGCCCCAAATGTGACGAAGCCCAAGCCAATGCCCAGTTTCATGCGACAATGTTCTGCCTTTATTGTAGGGCGCCTGCATAACAGGGAAGCTACCTTTATCAGTTGAACCAAATGAAGAATATTGAATTACAACCCCATCGGTAGAGGCAGAACCACCGGTTTCGTTTAGTCCTTTCAATCCTGATTGATCGGGAAACTGTGCATACCCTAGCAGGTTAGAGCTTGTGCCGCCAAACTTTACGGTCCAGATGTTGTAAAATAAATTGGGATTCCAGATGGTAGATGATTTTAAACTCCCTTCAATTTCTTCGCGTGTCCAACTTGATTTGTTACCGTTATACCGATGAATGCCGGGCTCGCTTAACGCAACTCCGTGTTGATCGACAGGCGATAAGCAAAATTCAATTTCAATATCTGCGCCTACCGGATTATTATTGAAACCCGGTGTTCCTGGTTTTCTTCTGAAGTCTTCATTTAAAACATCAATCTGCGATTGTACTTGTGCTTTACTAAGATTTGTACCCGACCCAATGGCTTCACCGTTATGCACGATGTGTACTACAATAGGTATTGATAAAATCGCGCTTTGCGTTCGGCCAGATGCTTTTTCACGTGCTTGAATTTCTTTCATCCGTTGCCGAATGGCGTCTTCGAAATCATCAAGGGTTCTACGTTTTGGATATCGTATTTTGTTGATACTATCTTGTTCCATAGTCTCGCACGTGCGTGGAGGATCAGTTATAGTTTGCTGCGCATTGGTTAGCGTAGCCAATCCGGTAAGCAAACAAAAAAATATAAAAAGGCGTAATCTCATAAGTATTCCCTTAATCTTCATCTGTTGCTTCGAAGTGGATTCGGTAACTTTCTGATCCTTCTTCGTTAAAGAAAATTTCTAATTCCATTTTATTTTTCTTCGCGCCCCGAACAATAAAGGGCAAGCTACCTTCAGTGGTAAAGAAAGGAAGTAACATGGTAAGGGTTGCCGATGCATTATTAAATGTCCATGAATCAAGAAGGGTATTGGCTTCTCCATCGCTGCATTTCTTTGACCCTGTAGCGGCCTTGTAACTATGTTCTGCATTCGCATAAAAAGTATATTGATCGTCTGAAGCGCAACTGATATTAAATGTTTCAACGATATCCCCATTAAATGTTTGTTCCAGAAATTTCAACTTCCAAGTCTTGCTATTTTTACCTGTAAAAATTTGAGTGTAGGTGTAAGGAGTAGGCTTTACTTCTTCTGAGCAAGAGAAGTTCAATACTACCAGAAAGAGAATAATGATATAGGTAATTTTCATATCAATCTGGAATTAGGGTGAATGTTACTTCAGGTTGATCTGGATAATCAACCAATATTACGGTCATCATAATTTGACGTGTGGTTGGATCGATTACACCCATTCCGCGAATGGTAGCAGATTCTTCATCAAGATTTTCTTCTTCTTGTTGGGGAATGGTTAAGGTATTATCACCATTATCAACAAATGTTAAATCCATTTCAGTACCCGAGCCAAACACATTTATATTCCAGTTAGACAATCGGTATGTTTCACAATCAGCACTCGTGATGGTGATGTTCGGAACGTTAGGTGATCCTCGTTCTCCAATGTAGGTACCTCCTAATATGCAATCATCAACAATGGTAAAAGTATATCGTTTACCAATGGCACTTTTGTCTTGTCCAACTTGTAGTTTATCTGTGCTGACCGATTCAATAGTAAAAATTATATCCTGACTTCGAATAATATTATTGGCATTGTTTATCAATTGAATTTTTATGGTTCCAAAAAATTCGCCTTTGGCAATCTCTACTTTTCCAGATTCGCCCAGAATTACATAATCAATTCCTTTGCGAGCGTCACCACCAACGGAATAGGTAACAGTTATATCTTCCTCTAAAACAGGTTTTGATTGATGGATCTCGATATCGATAATTTTGCTGAAGCTTTCTTTTTCTGTTTGCGATGATTCTGTAAAGCGAACAAAGTATGGGCCGTTAAAGATGCTGCGTTCCGTTTCACAATTCGTCATTGCAAACAGAAAGAGGATATAGAATAGGGTTGCTACTTTTCTCATTTAGTATCCAGGATTTTGATTTCCTACTAAAGCCGGATTGTTTAAAATTTCGCGCTGCGGAATAGGCCACAACTCGTAAGCATCTTTCCAATTGGAAGAGAATGCTGACATCACAGCGTTCGCTCTGCCAGTGCGCACCAAGTCATACCATCGGTGTCCTTCAAAGGCCAACTCGTATCTTCTTTCTTCTTCAATAAGGCTTAACATTTGCGCTTGCGTTACCGAGCCAACCAATGGCGCCTTTGCCCGAGCACGAAGTACGTTAATATCTTCTTGGGCACTGTCTGTTCCAGCTACTTTATTAAGATTTGCTCTCGCTTCCGAGCGAATGAGATACATTTCTCCAAGGCGAAAAACAATCACATTATTATTGTCTTGATCTCCCGTTCCATATTTGGCAACGGAAAAGCCATCATCATTCCCTTTTTGATTTCTTGACTCAAATTTGATTGAAGAATTACGATCTCCTGAGTTGACACTATTTAATAGGGCAGGTACTTGATTTGATGGAGTGAGCTCACGTCTTCCGACAAAAATATTATTCAAACCAATATTGCCATCCGTTCCGGGATCATCCGAAAGTGTGTATCCCATTTCAAAGATTGCTTCATCAGTGAAGTCACGTGTCACTAAGGTATTATATTCTGGTTCTAGTGTAAATTTATTGGAGGCGATAACCGTTGTCGCGAATTGCTCAGCTTTTACCCAGTCTTCATTATATAAATAATATTTGGCCAGCGCAGCACGCAATGCATAATCGCTAGCATAACCAGCGTTAGCCACTTGTATCGGCAACTTATTTAATGCTTCGGTATAATCTTCTAATATGAAATCCAAAATTTCTTCTTTTGATGCGCGCGCAATTTTGCTATTTACGTCAATCGATATACCGGTTACTTTCGGCACTCCTCCATAAGTGTAAACGGCAATGAAGTACGCATACCCTCTTAGAAAATGAGCTGTCGCCAAAACACGATCACGATCAGCACTTTTTACTCCTGGAACGGTCGGCAATTTTTCGATAATAAAATTGGCGATGTAGATGGCGTTATAAAGGCTTGCCCACAATGCCGTGGCCGAACCATTCGCTGAGGTAATTTGCTTTGTTCCCAATTCGCGGTATTGCGTAAACGTGCCTCTAAATTGAAGCATATCAGCCGTGGCATCTCCGGCAATTACAACCGCTGGGATAATGGGGCGGAAAGCACTGTACAAACCAATCTCTACTGCAGGAACATCATTCGCCTCATTCAGCACAACATCATCGGTAAGAATATCAATGGGTTTCGGATTGAGTAGATCACAAGATGTACCACACACCAGAATTAGAATGATAAAACAATATGAATATTTTATGTTTCTCATTTTAGCGTAGCGTTAAGTCCGATGGAGATTGTTCTCACCTGAGGCAACGTAAAAAAATCTATTCCCTGCGCTGCTGTCGATCCGTCTAACGTACTTACCTCCGGATCGGAGCCGCTGTATTTTGTGAGTGTCCATAAGTTTGTGGCAGACGCATAAACACGAAGTTGATTTAGCATTAATTTGTTAATGATATTGGGAGGCAAATTGTAGCCGAAGTTTACGTTTTTCAATCGTAGATAAGATGCATCCTCAAGTAGTCGGTTGCTGGTTAAATTATTTACGGTGCTGTTCAATTCGTACCGTGGAATATCGGTTACATCACCTGGGTTTTTCCACCTGCGCAGTGCGTCAACCGACTGATTGGTTTGAATATCACCGCCCATGTTTACCGTTGATGATTTTGTGAAGTTCAATACTTTATTGCCAAGCGAGAAATTAAAAAAGATGGACAGATCAAAACGCTTGTATTGAAAGGCGTTGGTGATGCCGCCAATTAATTTGGGTTGCGCATTTCCAATCACCATTGCATCCGTGTTTGTAATAGCACCATCTTTATTTCGATCTTCATAGATGGCATCGCCCGTGGCAGCATTAACGCCCAAATAATTTAATCCCCAAAAAGATCCAAGTGGTTCTCCTTCTTTAATAATATTTGTTTGATCAATACCTTGCCCTGTATAGCCTCTAAATTGAGGTGTGGAGTCTGGAAGAAATAAAACTTTGTTGAGATTCTTCGATACATTTAATGTTGTACTCCATCGCAAATCCTTATCAATGTTTACAGATGTTACACTAAATTCAATACCCTTATTTTCCATTTCACCAACATTATCAAAATTTCCACTAAACCCGGTCGTTAATGGGAGGGGTTTGATGAGAAGTAAGTCGGTTGTTTTATTGTAGTACGTATTGATCACACTTTGAATCCTTCCTTCGAGAAAACCAATATCTAAACCCACGTTTATTTCGCTCGTGGTTTCCCATTTAATGTTTTTATTTTCTACATTAAGTGGAACGACACCAGCACTGCCGTTGTAAGGCGATGAACCCCACTGCCCAAGAAATGTGAACGGATTAATTCTTTCATTTCCAGAAAGACCCGCACTGGCTCTTAACTTTAAATCGCTAATGATGTCATACTTCCAGAATTTTTCTTGCGAAATTCTCCAGGCGGCAGAAAGGGCCGGGAAGTATCCAAATTTATTATTCGCACCAAAGTTTGTTGAACCATCCGCCCGCATGCTTAGCGTAACTAAAAATCGTTCTTCATAATCGTATCGAGCCTCACCAAAAAAGGAAAGAATGGAATGAGATGGCGTGCGAATGGATGACCCTGCATCAACAACTCCGGCTGATTGTATATAGGTAAAATCATCACTCGGAAATATTCTGCCCTGTAAATTTCCGCTAAGCGATTTGCTATCATAAAACTCTGAACCCAGCAATGCGCTTAGTCTCTGGCCGTTGGGTAGAGATTTTTTATACGATAACGTGGCAAAGTAATTTACATTACTAAAGGTGGCCGCGCTGAATACGCCATATCCTTGCCCGCCAACACTGGGAAGAAAACCACCAATGGCGGTTTGGGAAGATTCGTATTGATCTTCTGTAACGTTATTGTAATCCAGACTGCCTTGTATTTTAAATTTTAAGTCAGGATTAAACTGATAGGTATGGTTAATATTTCCCAACGCCTTTA
>JBBRFY010000135.1:0-12824 GCA_038241205.1 Cytophagales bacterium | reverse complement strand
ATGGTTTCATCCAGCAATTTTGCAAAATCAAGTTCCTCAATTTTTAAATCAATTTTTTTACTTCTTGAGAGGCTAAGGATATCTCCAATAACTAAATCGAGTTTCTTGATGCGCTCTTCGATCATGCTCATAAAAGTCCGCGCTTTCTCCTCCTGTAATTCGATCTTTCCTAAGTATGTTAAACCCAGAATCGACGCGATTGGTGTCCTGAGGTCATGAGATGTATTCGATAGGAAACTATCGAGTTCCTTATTTTCTTTATTAAGGTTTTCCCTTTCATCTTCAAGGAACCACATAACCATACTCATCCCCATTAACGAAACAAGCAGTAGGTCAACTGCACCAAAAATATCAGGGGCATCGACCTGGTTTCCTAAAATATATAAAAGCCTTATGGTAAAGTTGTACAGCTGATAGATGCTAAAAATGATTAGGGAGCTTGAGAGGAGTTGCTGGCCGAATCCTTTGCTGAATTTGCGATTGGTCCACACGACCATACCTGCAACAAGAAATCCGATACCCGTTATTACTGCCCTGCTTCCAAAACTAACCAGATATTGAGAAAATGTACCAGAGTGACTAAATGCAATCACTGTAAAAAGCGCAAGTGCAAAAGAAAGTAAAAAGATAACTCTGAATTTTCGTTTAGAAAAAGCCCTCTCATAAACAAGTTCGTAGGTGCCCCTCAAAATCATAATAATCTGAAGAAAGCACGCCAATTGTGCAATTATGCTTAAAGCGTCGCGGTACCAAGATCGATCCTCGATCAAAAAGATCACTATTATCCCGGAAGAGCTCATGTATATCGCATATGCCATCCAGCTCAAAGACCAGGTGCGCAGGAACCGTCTCCTATAAAGGGTTCCAAAATGACGAAAAATGAAAAAAAATATCAAGCCTAAGGTGAACTCGGCGAGGTAGATATAGAATAAACGGGTAGCATTTTCAGAGAGGCTAAGTACACCCATTCGTCTTCAGTTAAGCGAAAAAACTCATAAGCAATCGATATTCGTGCCTAAATTACTAAAATTGCCTTGTAGAAATAGAAAAACAAAAAGCCTCCGGAGGAGGCTGACTTTGTTTGTGGTGATGGAGGGAATTGAACCCCCGACACAAGGATTTTCAGTCCTTTGCTCTACCAACTGAGCTACATCACCGAAAAATGAGGCACAAAAGTATGTAAATTTATATGCCATGCAAAACTGACTGTAGATTTATTAGTTTTAAATATGATGTAGTTTTAGCGATTCAAATATTATGATTCAACAACTACTTTTTGTCTTCACTCTCGGTGCTGCCATTTTCTTCATTCGTAAACGGGTGGTTCGCATTCGTTCAAATATTAATCTCGGAAAAGCACAAAACATTGACGACCACAAACCTGAACGTTTTAAAAACATGATGTTGGTGGCATTCGGCCAAAAGAAAATGTTCAAGCGCGTTATACCAGCAACCCTTCACTTCTTTATTTACATTGGGTTTTTAGTTATTAATCTTGAGGTATTGGAATTCGTTATTGACGGCCTTGTAGGAACCCATCGCATTTTTGCGCCTTACCTTGGAGGATTTTACAATGTGTTGATGAACATCTTTGAGTTCCTCGCCATCGCTGTTTTGTTTGCATGTGTTGTAATGTTGATTCGCAGAAACGTATTGCGATTAAAAAGATTTTGGGCTGCTGAGATGACAGCATGGCCACGGCTGGATGCCAATCTGATTTTGATTATTGAAATAGTTTTGATGTGCGCCATCCTGATCATGAATGCATCCGATCAAATTCTTCAAGGTCGCGATGAGCATTACGCTGCAACCGGAACGCTCTTTTTCTCCTCTTTCCTCACTTCAACACTTCAACACCTCAACACTTCAACACTTATTTTCATCGAGCGCTTTGCATGGTGGTTTCATATTGTCGGCATTCTTGGCTTTTCAATTTTTATAACCTACTCCAAGCACCTCCATATTTTTATGGCGTTCTTAAATACCTATTACGCCAAGTTGGAAGTTAACGGTCATATCAACAACATGCCTGTCGTTACAAATGAAGTGAAGTCCATGCTTGGTCTTGTGGAGGCAAATGCCATTGCTGCGACCGAGCCCGGACGCTTCGGTGCGAAAGATGTAAATGATCTTTCATGGAATAATTTGATGGCGGCCTATGCTTGTACTGAATGTGGACGATGTACTGCTGAGTGCCCCGCTAATATTACCGGGAAAATACTTTCAGCTCGCTAGATTATGATTGATACGCGCGATCGGATGGAAGAGGTAGGAAAAAGTATTGCGCTGGGAGGATCGGGGTTAGGCGATGGAAAATCTTTATTGGGCAATTACATTACTAAAGAAGAAATCAATGCCTGCACAAGTTGTAATGCCTGCGTGGAAGCATGTCCGATCATGATTAATCCTTTGGAAATTATTGTTGAGTTAAGACGCTATGTCGCCATGGAAGAATCTGGTTCGCCTGCACAATGGAACAGTATGTTTCAAAATATTGAAACCAGTTTTGCTCCCTGGAAATTTTCTCCGGCCGATCGCTTTAACTGGGCAAAGGATTCTTTAAAATAAAATGCTTAGCTGATCTCTTCATTTAGAAGTGAAATCAAAAATCTTAAATCACAACTCTAAAATTGCATTCTTATGAACGTTCCAACCCTGGCCGAGCTTACATCAAAAGGTGAAACACCCGAAGTTTTGTTTTGGGTAGGCTGTGCCGGTTCGTTTGATGATCGCGCCAAGCGTGTTACTAAAGCCTTTGTAAAAATCCTTGAGGCCGTGGGAACAAAGTTTGCCGTGTTGGGCACTGAGGAAACATGTACTGGCGATCCGGCACGTAGAGCAGGAAATGAATTTCTTTTTCAAATGCAGGCCATGAGCAACATTCAGGTAATGAATGGTTATGGGGTTAAAAAAATCGTAACGGCATGCCCGCATTGTTTCAATACTATAAAAAATGAATATCCTGAATTGGGCGGAAATTATGAAGTCATTCATCACTCTACATTTATACAACAACTTATCAACGATGGAAAAATTATTCTGAAAGAAGGCGGTTCCTTCAAAGGGAAAAAAATTACCTATCACGATTCATGCTACTTAGGCAGGGCAAATAATATTTATGAAGCTCCACGTGCTGTTTTGGAAAAACTAGACGCTGACCTGGTTGAAATGAAACGCTGCAAAACAACAGGCTTGTGTTGTGGGGCAGGCGGTGCGCAGATGTTTAAAGAACCTGAGAAGGGAGATAAAGACATCAACATTGAACGAGCAGAAGAGGCACTGCAAACCGGAGCCACTACCATTGCAGTCGCATGTCCGTTTTGCATGACCATGATGAGCGATGGTGTAAAAAATAAAGAGCGCGAAGGAGAAGTTATGGTGAAAGATCTGGCCGAACTTATTGCCGAAGCGCAAGGTTTAATTTAAAACTACCTTTGTCATTCGTCCCTCTCACTTTTAACTTTGTAATCATGTTCGTTCCCTTTCAATCCCTGCCCGGCTACTCCAGAATTTGGATTTATCAGGCCAATAAAAAATTAGATTCAAAATCAATTGTTATACTATCCGAAAGCCTAAAGACGTTTACAGAAAACTGGACGGTGCATGGCCAAATCATGCAGGCGTCATTCGATATTCGGTTTGATCGTTTTGTTATTCTCGCAGCAAATGAAGGTATTAATGCAACGAGTGGTTGCTCGATTGATAGTTCGGTTCGAACCTTAAAAGAGATCGGCCAAATACTTGAGGTCGACTTTTTTGATCGAACTGAAGTTGCTTTTAAAAAAGATGACGATGTGTTAACCTTAAAAATCAGTGATCTTAAAAATCATTTATTAAAGGGTGATTGGAGTGGAGACATCTTGATGTTTCACAATCTTATTAATGAAAAAAGTCAATTGGAAACAGGTTGGCTTGTTCCTGCAAAAGCCTCATGGCTAAAGCGGTATTTGCCATACGAAACGGTTGCGCATTGAACAACAATATTTTGTAGCTTTAGCAACATTTAAATTGTTATGAGCGGAAAATTTTTCTCCTTTTTAATCATCGTTATTTTGCTCGCCTCATGCAGTGCAGAGAAAAAAGCGATTAAAGCCTTTAACTCTGGCAAGTATCAAACTTCAATAGGGCTATTCAAAAAGTTGGCAACCGGTAGCAATCCAAACACAACCGCGCGATCCAATTACTTTATTGCCGAATCATATCGATTATCAAATCGCACAAAAGAAGCGGAAGCCTATTATGCAAAAGCGGGCGGCAGAGGCATCAACAAAGACTCCATTCAATTTTATTATGCCGAGTCGCTCAAAGCCAATGGCAAATATGAGGAAGCTAAAAAACAACTTCAAAACTTGGCCGCTAGCACCTCCATAAATGGATTGAAGGATCGCGCCAATGCAACGATAAAAGGTATTGATTACATCGCGAAACTTGACGAAAGTGCTAGTTTTTATAAAGTAAAAAACATGGAGGCTATCAATACTAATTTTAGCGAGTACTCTCCGGTGTTTCTGAATAACGAATTATATTTTACTTCATCACGATCAAACAGCAAAGTATATGAAGCTACCGGCACACCCTACACTGATCTGTATAAAGTTGCCACCAGTGGCGCCAATGTAGATTTGGCAACTGTCGCCAAATTACCTCCGACCATTAACGATGAAATTCGTAACGAAGGCTGCATAACGTTTACGCCTGATGGTAAGACCATGATTTTTGCGAAAGGTAATACAGAAAAGAAAAAGGGTCTTGACTTTGATGTTGACTTATACATTTCAAGATACCGCAACAATGTATGGACAGATCCAATACCAATTAATATCAATACAGTAATAAGAGGCCCGCTCGATCCTGAAGCAAT
Organism: Cytophagales bacterium; assembly: GCA_038241205.1. GTDB lineage: Bacteria > Bacteroidota > Bacteroidia > Cytophagales > Cyclobacteriaceae > Chryseolinea. The sequence continues at coordinate 7,963 of JBBRFY010000135.1, read as the reverse complement.
GAACAGAAGTTGGGATTCTACTCCTGCTTTTAGCCAAGATGGACGTACGTTATATTTTGCTTCTAATCGCAAAGGTGGATACGGGGGTGTCGATATTTATTCCGCACAAATGGATTCGCGCGGGCGTTTTTCAAAAGTTAAAAACCTGGGTCCTGAAATCAATACCCCTGGCGATGAGTTATTTCCGTATGTAGCCGAAGATGCGAAGTTTTATTTTGCATCGGATACACATCCCGGCTATGGAGGCTTGGATTTATTTGTTGTAAAGCGTGTGAACGGAAAAAATGCAATTGAGAATTTAGGTCAACCGATGAATTCTAACAGTGATGATTTTGGAATTTTTCTATTTAAACCCGATCGTGGATTTTTCACTTCCAATCGCGAAGGCGGAAAAGGGGATGACGATATCTACACGTTCGTGAATGAAGATCCAAATCTTAAAGTGGTGAACTACTATTTACAAGGTGTTACCTATACACCCGATGAAAATGGTAAGCTCCAACTGCTACCCAATACAAAAGTTACCATGCTCGATGATAAAGGAGAAATCATGCAAGACTTCGTTACCGGAAATGACGGTAAGTTTTTGTTTCGAATATACGAGAATGAAGACTATGGCATGTTAGGTGAAACAGATGGTTTCCTCGTTAAAAGACAATCATACACAACGAGAGGCAAGGGGGTTGATCCTTCTACTTTAAAAGATTTATTGACGAACATTACAATGGATACCATTTTGGTGTTAGACAAAATCGCACTTAACAAAATTTTCCTTCTCGATAACATCTATTACAATTTTAATAAGTCTGATATTCGTGAAGATGCTGCGCGCGAGCTCGATAAATTACTTCAACAGTTGATTGACAATCCTGAAATTAAAATTGAACTAAGCTCACACACCGATAGCATTGATGACGAAGCATATAACATTCAACTTTCACAAAGACGTGCTGAATCTGCTGTGAAATATTTAGTACAGCATGGTATTGCACCCGATCGGTTAGTGGCAAAAGGCTATGGAGAATCTAAACCGATTGCTCGCAACACAAATCCAGATGGAACGGATAATCCTGTTGGCCGTCAAAAAAACAGACGTACCGAATTCAAAATTCTTGAAATCGGTATTATGCCCAAGAACATTAAAGACGATAACGAAGAACTGGATGATGAGGACAAGTATTTTAAGAACGATGGAAATTGACGTGTTCATCTAATAATATATAATAAGATGCCCGCCTTTAGGGCATCTTTCTTTTTATCGATTTCTTATTTTTGCCATCACTCAAAAAAATCTACTTTCCGTAAACTTATGATTACGTTTTGTTGCAAGTCCTTTAGTTTAGATTGTAAATCAACGATTAATACTCACTCTTAACTTAATACCAAAATGGATTACCGCATTGAAAAAGACACCATGGGCGAAGTGCATGTGCCTGCAGATAAATACTGGGGTGCACAAACTGAACGCTCCCGCAATAATTTTAAGATCGGCCCAGAAGCCAGCATGCCAAAAGAAATTATTTATGCCTTTGCATACCTAAAAAAAGCAGCAGCCCAAGCCAACCACGAACTCGGTGTTTTAGATGCAGATAAGAAAGATCTTATAGGAGAAGCGTGTGACGAAATTTTGTCGGGCGCACTTGATGCTGAATTTCCGTTGGTGATTTGGCAAACCGGATCGGGCACGCAAAGCAACATGAATGTTAATGAAGTTGTTGCATACCGTGCGCACGTTCTTAGTGGTGGCCGGTTGAGTGATGAAAAGAAAGTGCTTCATCCAAATGATGATGTGAACAAATCGCAATCATCAAACGATACCTTTCCAACCGCTATGCACATTGCATCCTACAAACAAGTTGCTGAAATTACCTTACCGGGAATGAAGAAGTTGCGCGATGCATTGGCGAAAAAAACAGAAGAATTTAAATCCATTGTAAAAACCGGACGCACTCATTTTATGGATGCCACACCTCTAACGTTAGGTCAGGAGTTTTCGGGTTATGTGCAGCAGATTGACAACAGCATGCGTGCAATTAAAAATGCCCTCGAGGTTGTGCTTGAACTTGCTCTTGGTGGAACGGCTGTTGGCACTGGCCTCAATACACCAAAAGGATATGATGTATTGGTGGCCAAAAAAATTGCCGACCTAACGGGATATCCTTTTATAACAGCCCCAAATAAATTCGAAGCCCTTGCTGCGCATGATGCTATGGTAGTACTTTCAGGAGCATTGAAACGATCGGCCGTTTCGTTGATGAAGATTGCAAATGATATTCGCATGTTGAGCTCTGGCCCACGCTGTGGTATTGGCGAAATTATTATTCCCGATAATGAACCCGGTTCTTCTATTATGCCTGGCAAAGTAAATCCTACTCAACCAGAGGCACTCACCATGGTATGCGCACAGGTAATAGGCAATGATGTTGCTGTTTCCATTGGCGGAATGAATGGTCACTTTGAACTCAATGTTTTTAAGCCGGTCATTGCAGCAAACGTGCTTCAGTCAGCCAGACTAATTGGAGATGCTTGTGTTTCCTTTACAGAGAAATGTGCAGAAGGTATTGAACCAAACCTGCCGATAATAAAACTGCACATGGAAAATTCACTCATGTTGGTAACGGCTTTGAACACCCACATCGGTTACGAAAGCGCAGCGAAGATTGCCAAGAAAGCGCATACGGAAAACAAGACCTTGCGCGAAGCCGCGGTTGAACTTGGCTTGCTTACCTCTGCACAATTTGACGAATGGGTAAGACCAGAAAAAATGGTGGGAAGCTTATAGAAGATTGTGACACTAAAGCATATTTATAAAATATTTGTACCTTTAAAATGATTTTAACCAACGTGAGAATGAAAAAAGGAATTATACTATTCTTCTGCCTTTTGTTGATCGCAGCATCAACATCTAGTTTTGCCCAACTTTCTAAAAAGGAAAAGAAAGAATGGAAAAAGAAAGCAAAACAATATGCAAAGAACCCAAGCAACTTAAAGCAGCTAACCGAAGAAAAGCAAACTGCTGACGTTACGGTAACAACGCAAACCACAAAGATCACCGATATGCAATCGTCTATCAGCGATAAGAATGCAAAAATTGCTGAGTTAGAAGATCAACTATCTCAAATGAGAGGTCAACTCACTGCTGCCAAAGCAGAGTTGGCTCAACTAAAAGAAAATCCCGTTGTTAATTCAATGGACTTCTCTAAAGGTGTAGTTTTTAAAGTACAGGTAGGTGCTTTCAAAAATAAAGATCTCCAAAAGTATTTCGATAACAATCCCAACTTTGGTGGTGAAGCAAAAGATGGCGAGCCTCAAAAAATTACGATCGGTATTTTCCGTGATTATTGGGAAGCCGATACATTTAAAAAATACATGCGCGACATGGGCGTGAAAGATGCGTGGATCGTGCCTTTTAAAGATGGCGAGCGTGTCGATATTAAAGATGTACTCGAAGGTGTGGTAAACGAAAAGCCAGCCGGAACAGAATAATTGTATTACCAATAGGGTATCGAAAAGCCTCGCTTTTTTGCGGGGCTTTTTTGTTTTAATGCGGCATGATAAATGAGTTGTTAAACTAAATTTTATAAAGTCCCTTCCCATCTTATTTTTGTGTCTATGTCTCGTTTGCTTTTCTTCTTGTTTTTCCTTTCCGCAAGTTCTCTTTTGGCTCAGGTTCGCGTAAGCAAATTGGTTATAAAAGCCAATCAAAAATATGTATTGAGTGAATCAGACATCTTAGTTGCTGATACCTTAATCATGATGGACTCCTCCACCCTTGTATTGAATAAACTGAAGCGCGATAATTTTGTGCGCGCGCGCATTGCCATTTTTGGTAATCACTGTATAATCGATGGTCGAGGCGAAAACGGAGCGGCCGGTAGAAATGGAAAGCAAGGCTTTACACCATCGGGTCCATGTCTGGATGGGTCACCTGGAAAAGATGGGACTAATGGGCTTGATGGAACGCATGGCATAAATCTTTTTCTGTATCTGGAAGTAATTAAAATCAAAGGCCAACTCATCGTTGATCTAACGGGAGGCAAAGGTGGTCGCGGTGGCAATGGTGGAATGGGCGGTGGTGGAAGCCAAGGAACGATACACTGTGTTGGAGGCAATGGTTCGAATGGCGGCAACGCTGCTGCCGGTGGCGATGGTGGTAATGGCGGTTCGTTAACCTTTAACAGTAAAAAAACGCCAGCTGCCAGCAAATGGATCGGAACGAAAATTCTGGTACGCAATACTGGTGGTGGTTACGGTCTTCCGGGCAAAGTCGGTTATCATGGATCTGCAGGATTAGGACCGTCACGCAGAAACGGAAAAGATGGAGAGCCTGGTTTAGAAAGTAAAGGTGGCCTTGCCGGACTACCGGGAACGACAACATTCGAATCAAACTAAAGCATGGAGAAGCGCTGGATCGTAAGGGAAATTCCGGAACGAGAAAAAATTGAGAAACTCTCCAATGCCCTGAATATTAACCCATCCCTTTCCACCATTTTAATTCAGCGTGGTGTCAACGATTTTGAAAGTGCAAAATATTTTTTTCGTCCGTCATTAGATCATTTACATGATCCTTTTTTAATGAAGGATATGGATTGTGCCATCGAGCGATTAAAGAAAGCCATCGATGCCAATGAAAAAATTCTAATATATGGCGATTACGATGTAGACGGAACTACCTCTGTTGCCTTAGTAATTAGATATCTCCGTTCATTTTATTCCCATTGCGAAATTTATATTCCCGATCGCCATGCGGAAGGGTATGGTGTTTCCCTTACGGGTATTGAATGGGCAGAACAAAATCAATACTCGCTAATCATCGCTCTTGATTGTGGCATAAAATCGAGCGAGCTTGTTCAAGTAGCCAAGCAAAAAGGCATCGACTTTATTATTTGCGATCATCATTTGCCAGACAATACTATTCCAGATGCCGTTGCAGTGCTTGATCCCAAACGAAAGGATTGCACCTATCCCTACACCGAATTAAGTGGTTGTGGTTTGGGCTTTAAACTTATTCAGGCGTATGCCAGAAGGTATAGAGATGAGAGCGAAGTGTATCAATATCTTGATCTGGTCGCTGTAAGCATTGCATCGGATATTGTTCCCATAACCGATGAGAACAGAACACTTGCTTACTTTGGATTGAAGAAATTAAATGAAAATCCGATGCCCGGATTAAAGGCATTGAAAGAAATAGCGGCCATTCGAAATGAGATGGATATTTCCAGCATTGTCTTCACTTTAGGACCACGCATCAATGCAGCTGGTCGGGTTGCGCACGGTGGTGCAGCCGTAGCGTTGCTGATTGCTAAAACAGAAGAAGAAGCAAAAGCATTGGCTGAAAAAGTAAACGTAAAAAATGAAGTGCGCAAGCAGTTTGATTCTGATATTACTGAAGAAGCCATTGCAATGATTGACGGAAGTGAAATACTCCGTTCGGCTAAATCAACCGTGCTCTTTAAGAACACGTGGCATAAAGGTGTTATTGGTATTGTCGCTTCCCGGTGTATTGAAAAGTATTATCGCCCAACCATTATCTTAACCGAATCGAATGATAAGGTAACCGGATCAGCAAGAAGTGTAAATGGTTTTGATTTATACAGTGCTATTCTGGAGTGCAGTGATCTACTCGAAAAATTTGGCGGCCATAAATATGCAGCAGGGCTTACGTTAGATATTGCCAACGTGGAAGCCTTTCAACGAAAGTTTGAAGAAGTAGTGTCGTCTACTATCACAGAAGATATGATGGTTCCCATTGTGGATATTGACATTGCCTTGAGTTTCAATTCGATCAATGCAAAATTTCTGAATGTCTTAAATCAAATGGCACCCTTTGGCCCCGAGAATCAACGGCCAGTGTTTGTGTCCGAACAGGTTTTTGTTTCGAACGCCTTGAGTTCATTTAAAGATCGTCATTTAAAATTTTTAGGAGGGCAGCACGGTAGCGATCAGGTATTTCAAGTTGTTGGTTTTGATATGATAGGCCATTACAATAAAATTAGTAATGGCGAATATTTTAAAATGGTTTTTACAATTGAAGAAAATACATTCAATGGAATTACCTCTATTCAATTGCGGATGAAAGACATTAAATTTTAATAGTATGATACTGCGCGCTGAAAATCTGATAAAGAAATACAAAGCACGAACTGTTGTAAACGATGTTTCGGTGCAGGTTGGGCAAGGAGAAATTGTCGGGCTTCTAGGACCTAATGGTGCTGGCAAAACAACAACATTTTATATGATTGTCGGGTTGATAAAACCGAACGAAGGTCATATTTATTTAGATGATGAAGACATTACCGATCTGCCCATGTATCAGCGCGCGCGTAAAGGTGTAGGCTATCTTGCGCAAGAAGCATCCGTGTTTCGAAAATTAACAGTAGAAGAAAATATTCTGTCTGTTTTAGAAATGCGCGACATGAGCAAACAAGCGCGCAAAGAAAAAACTGATATGCTTATTGAAGAATTCAGTCTTCAAAAAGTGTATAAAAATTTAGGCATGTCGTTGTCAGGAGGCGAGCGCAGACGAACTGAAATTGCCCGTGCCTTAGCCGTTGATCCTAATTTTGTTTTGTTGGATGAACCTTTTGCCGGTGTCGATCCAATAGCAGTTGAAGAAATTCAAGGCATTGTTTCAAAACTGAAACGAAAGAACATCGGTATTCTCATCACCGATCATAATGTGGACGAAACATTATCCATTACCGATCGCGCCTACCTTATGGTAGATGGAAAATTATTTAAAGCCGGCACAGCAGAAGAGCTTGCAAACGATCCATTGGTTCGCAAAGTTTATCTTGGTCAAAACTTCGAATTACGAAGAGCAAAGGTAACTCTCGAAAATAACGATAATTGGAAAGAAAGTTAATTTGAAAATTCTTCAATTTGAAGATTTGAAAATGAATGTTGTGTGCAACCCCAAAGTGTTGTTTTAATTTTCACATTTGCACATCTACAAACTTTCACATCAACCTAAATCTCAACAAGTTTCTTACTTTTGAGTATATGGGTTTTTGCAAATGGGGTTAATCAATTCGATCATAACGTGGGTAATGAAGCAGCGCATTCATCAGATTGAGCTGTTCATTAAATATCCTAACGAAGTACAAGACGAACTCTTTCGAAAGCTTGTACATAATGCACGGTATACCGAGTTCGGTCAACGATACGGATTTGAAAGCATTATATCGTATGAACAATTTCGCGATCGCGTACCGCTACATACCTATGAAAAAATGTATCCCTACATTGAACGATTGATGCGCGGTGAGCAAAACATCCTTTGGCCTTCCGAAATAAAATGGTTTTCAAAATCCTCTGGCACTACGAATGCGCGCAGCAAGTTTATACCGGTCTCCATGGAAGCGTTGGAAGATTGCCACATGAAGGGAGGGAAAGATATGTTGTCGATGTACGTCAACAATTATCCGGACACAAAAATATTTGATGGAAAAGGATTGGCGATTGGTGGTAGTCACCAAATCAATGAGTTCGATCCAAGTGCTACTTCATTCTATGGTGATGTTTCCGCAGTTATTCTTCAGCACCTTCCTATCTGGGCGCAATTTATTAGAACGCCTAGCTTAGAAACTGCACTGATGGGAAATTGGGAAGAGAAAATGGAAAAGATGGCGCAAGAAACCATTGGCGATAATGTTACCAATATTGCCGGTGTTCCTACCTGGACTATTTTGTTGCTTCAAAAAATTATGGACATGCAACAGAAGAAAAGTATTCTGGAGGTATGGCCAAACTTAGAAGTCTTTTTTCATGGAGCCGTATCGTTTGCTCCTTATCGAAATGTTTTTCAATCCATTATTCCAAGTGCTTCCATGCGCTATTGGGAAACCTATAATGCCAGCGAGGGCTTTTTTGGAATTCAAGATCAAAAAGATTCTGAAGAACTTTTGTTGATGTTAGACTATGGAATTTTTTACGAATTTATTGCGGCTGAAGATATTGAAAA
>JBBRFY010000134.1:0-12831 GCA_038241205.1 Cytophagales bacterium | reverse complement strand
CATTAAGAAGCGGTCAATATATTTTACGCAAGTATCTGTGTCAACATCATTCACCAATAACCGGGCGTGTTGCGGGCGAGAACCACCATTACCACATACATATAAATTCCATCCTTTCTCCGTTGCAATAATTCCAAAATCTTTCGACTGTGCTTCAGCGCATTCGCGGATACATCCCGATACTGCACCTTTCAATTTGTGAGGTGAGCGCAAACCTTTATAACGGTCTTCTATAAAAATGGCAAACGAAACAGAATCTTGAACACCATAACGACACCATGTAGAACCCACACAACTTTTTATGGTACGAAGTGATTTTCCATACGCATGTCCACTTTCAAAACCTTCATAAATTAATTCTTCCCAAATTTCTGGAAGCTGATCAACACGCGCACCAAACATATCAATGCGCTGACCTCCGGTAATTTTGGTGTAGAGATTATACTTAAGTGCAATTCTACCAATGGCCATTAATTTCTCTGGCGTAATTTCTCCACCGGCAATTCGTGGAACAACGGAGTAGGTACCTCCTCTTTGGATGTTCGCGAGAAATCGATCATTCGTATCTTGAATTGTGTCTTGCTCTACAATCAACTCATTCCAAATACTGGCAAGCAATGAAGCGACAGCAGGCTTGCATATCTCACATCCATCTCCTTTGCCGCAAGTATCCAACAAAGCATTATAGGTTTTAATACCTTTTACTTTAATGACGTCATACAACTCCTGCCGACTATAATCAAAATGTTCACATAGAGTTTTCTTCACTTTATGACCCAACGATTCTAAGGTAATTTTCAGAATGTCGTTTACCATTGGAGTGCAACCACCGCAGCCTGTACACGCTTTTGTGTTTTTCTTTAATTCATCGATGGTCGTAACGCCATGGTCTCTTACTTGACAAACTAAGTCGCCTTTCGAAATATTTTCGCATGAACAAATCTGTGCCGTATCTGGAAGGCTTTTTAATCCAGCGCCTTCATCTGCTTTTCCAGGGCTACCAATAATTAATGTTTCAGGTTGAGCGGGAAGTAGCATTTTGTTTGCCACCATTTGATGAAACAAATTGTATTGACTGGCATCACCAATTAAAATTCCACCCAACAAATATTTTCCATCTTCTGAAATATTGATTCTTTTGTATACGCCATTCCGCTTATCCTGAAAAGCAATGGGAATACTTCCCGGTGTGTCGCCAAATGGATCTCCAAAACTTCCTACATCTACGCCCAACAATTTGAGCTTTGTCGACATATCAAAACCAGTAAATTCTTTTGCGCTATCGTTCAACAACTGCTTCACAACGATGTCGGCCATTTCATACCCCGGAGCAACAAGACCATACACCATATTATTATGCACCGCTACTTCACCGATCGCAAAAATATTTGGATCATTTGTACGCAATAAATTATCAACGATTACACCGCCACGAGCATGCACTTCAATTCCGCATGACTTAGCAACTTCATCGCGTGGACGAATGCCGGCAGAGATCACCAACATTTCAATTTGAAGAGATGAGCCGTCTGCAAATTCCAACCCTTCTAACTTTCCGTTACCGGCAATTTTTTTTGTGCTCTTATTGGTATGAACCGTGATGTTGAGTTGAGAAAGCTTATGTGTAAGTACAGACGAGCCTGCATCATCAATTTGTCTTGGCATTAAACGGTGAGCAAACTCTACTACGTGCGTTTCCAACCCAAGATCGAGCAGTGCTTTCGCAGCTTCCAACCCCAACAAGCCACCACCCAATACGGCCGCTTTTTTTACTTTCTTCCCCTGCCTGTCCGTTAGGCTGGCATACTCTATTATTTGATTTAGATCTTCAATGGTTCGATACACGAAAACTCCATCACGCTCAACTCCTTCTACTACCGGAACAAACGCACCCGAGCCCGTTGCAAGCACCAGGTAATCGTAGTGATCAACATTACCTAAATGCGTTTTTATTTTTTTGTTCTGTCGATCTATTTCGGTCACGAGTTCTCCGGTATGTAATTGAATATTATTTTCAACATACCAAGAGGCGGGTGCCATCAACAATTCTTCGGCTGTGGTTCCTGAAAAATAACTACTTAAATGTACCCGATCATAAGCCGGACGAGGCTCTTCACCATACACTATAATTTCTACCTCTTTCGATTGGCTACGCAGCTTCTCACAAAACTTAAAACCAACCATTCCATTGCCAACTACGATTATCCTGTTCATTGCAAACGATTTAAGTAAGTATTGTTCATTAATTAAGTAATTATACGTATTAATTTAAGAGTTAAAAACAATAATTACGTATAATTACGTATAAATTATTTAGACATGAGCTACTTCATTCCAACCTTAAGCATCGTAGGTGCTGGTCCTGGCGACCCGGAATTGATCACTATTAAAGGAATGAAGGCCATTGAAAAGGCAGACGTCATTTTATATGATGCACTCGCCTCGAAAGAATTGCTCATACATGCACGGCCATCTTGCAAGCTGGTATACGTAGGGAAGCGCAAGGGAAAAAAAGAGTTTTCGCAGGACGAGATTAATCAACTGATTGTATTTTATGCTACCCGATATGGATATGTGGTGCGGTTAAAAGGAGGCGATCCTAATGTGTTTGGTCGCGGACATGAAGAACTAGAGTATGCCACAAGACGCGGAATAAATATTGAAGTTGTTCCGGGAGTTTCAAGTTCAATTGCTGCGCCTTCGGCTGCCGGAATTCCGTTAACAAAGCGCGGAGTAAATGAAAGCTTTTGGGTGGTGACCGGAACGTTGTCTTCAGGAGAACTTTCAAATGATATTTATCTGGCAGCACAATCTTCAGCCACCGTTATTGTATTGATGGGCATGAGTCATTTAAATGCGATCACTTCCATCTTTCAGAATTTACGATCTCCATTCGAACCCATTGCTATCATTCAGCACGCTACCTTGCCAGAGCAAAAAGTTGTGATAGGAACAATGATAAATATTCATCAACAGATTTTTGAAAATGAAATTTCATCTCCCGCAGTAATTGTAATTGGAAAAGTAGTAAATGAAAGAGTGGTGATGGAAGAACGTGTACCCGTTGAAATTCAACGAGCGTTGCATTGATGAAATATATTTTTCGGAACTTTAACGCATGACAACTTCAAACGATCAATTCAAAAAAGCCATCGAGGCCTTTGATGCCTACAACCAGAACGATCCTAACAAGGAAGAGCATAATGGCAACATGTATTCTAAAGAAATACTGTATGCTGAGCGTATGACGAATAGACTTAATCATTATGCTCCTGATGCTCCGGATTATATTAACCTCGCTGCGCGATGCCAACACATTGGAAGATGGGAAATTGCCCGCAATTATTTCGCCATGGATAAGAAAGGATATTTACAATGGCGAAACCAAGAGAAGATTCATCATGCAAAAATTGCCGAAGAAATTTTAACGTCATGCGCGTATGATGCCGACACCATTGGCAAAGTAAAATTTTTGGTGCTGAAAAAAGAATTATTTACCCATGCCGATACGCAATTATTAGAAGATGTAATCTGCCTCGTTTTTATTGAACATTACCTGGAAGCATTTGCTGCCAAACATGAAGACGACAAAGTGATTGACATCATACAGAAAACATTGAAGAAAATGTCTGCGCGAGCAATTGAAGCAACATCAAATATTTCTATCTCGTCAAAGATGGTTGGCCTGATACAGAAAGCAGCAACAACTTAATTTTTGTCTCAGAAATCTTCGCGCTATTTCGTTGCAGTTTTGCGAAAATCTTTTGAGACTAAATAGAACATCCTTCCCTAACTAAAATATCCCTTACCTTCGCACTTGAAGTTAAAAGCACATGCGCTACTTTTTTCACATCGGTTATCAGGGACATTCCTATCGCGGTTGGCAGCGTCAACCAAACGTTCGAAATGTTCAACAGGTAATTGAGACTACGCTAACCAAGATATTGAAAACGCAAATCTCTGCAATGGGCTGCGGAAGAACAGATGCACAAGTTCACGCATCGCAATTTTTTTTTCACATCGATGTGCAAAACGTTTGGGATTACGATTTGATATTTCGGGTCAATAAAGCGTTGCCCGATGATATTGCCGTCTTTGAAATTATTCCGGTAGAAGATAACCAACACGCGCGCTTTGATGCTACGTTGCGTACCTATGATTATTTTATTCATACTTATAAAGATCCATTTCTAAGTAAGATGAGTTCGTTTTACCTTCTCAAAAATATGAAGGTAGATAAAATGAATGAGGCTGTTGCGCTGCTTACGCAATACAATGACTTCCGCGCATTTTGCGTAACGCCTGCGGTTTATAAACACACACTATGCAATGTCACTTCTGCGAAGTTGTTTGTTGATGCGAACGGAGATAAGATACGCTTCCAAATTTCCGCCAATCGTTTTCTGGGAAGAATGATCAGACTGATTGTTGGAAAATTATTAGAAATCGGAAAAGGTGAGATGAGCGTAGAAGAATTTGAAAGCTACCTTATATCCAAAGAGCCACCGAAAGATTTTGATGTTGCGTATCCGCAAGGATTATACCTTTCTAAAGTTACCTATCCGTATTTAGACATTGCGATGCGTGCAGACTTTTCAACGATACTTCAGAATAGTGGTGGGGACTGGAAGGAAGTTTAAGAATAATAACTACGGCCCTAAGGCCGTAGTTATTCACTAAAATTAATTTGGGCTTTAGCCCGTAATGCAAATTTGAAATCCACCCTATTAAAATAAATCCTACTTCAACCACCCTTCCACTTCATCCATGGTAGGATTCTGAACATTTTCTAGCTTCATCTTTTTACGCAAGCCGCATACATCATTGAACAACTTCGAAGCTTTCATTTCCTTTAATTGTACTAACGATATAACACCCAACTTCTGTAAAATCGGAATCAATTCTTTGCGCACGCCAATCGATTCATAATCTTTCTCTGTAATTTCTGCTGTTGGCTTCTCCGGTTTCATTTGCGGAAAGAAAAGTACGTCCTGAATGGAAGGTGAATTGGTCATGATCATGGAAAGACGATCGATACCTATACCTAACCCTGCCGTTGGTGGCATTCCAAATTCTAATGCACGAAGAAAATCCTCATCCAACGTCATTGCCTCTTCATCACCGCGTTTGCCAAGTTCGAGTTGTTCTTCGAAACGTTCGCGTTGATCAATCGGATCATTCAACTCGGTGAATGCATTTGCAATTTCTTTGCTGTTACAGATCGCTTCAAAGCGTTCAACCAAACCAGGTTTAGTTCTGTGCTTCTTCGCCAATGGCGACATTTCAATAGGGTAATCTGTAATGAAGGTAGGTTGAATTAAAAGCGGCTCACACTTCTCACCAAAAATCTGATCAATCAATTTACCTTTGCCCATCGTTTCATCCATCGGCACATGAAGTTCTTTGCACGTCTTGCGCAACTCCTCCTCGTTCATGTTCGAAATATCAATGCTGGTAAAATGCTGAATGGCTTCGAACATGGTGTACCGTTGCCATGGCCTGCGGAAATCGATAGTGTTCTCGCCTACCTTAACTGCTGTTGTGCCGTGAAGATCGATCGCTACTTTCTCAATCATCTCCTCCACAAGTTCCATCATCCAATAATAATCTTTGTACGCAACGTACAATTCTATTTGCGTAAACTCAGGATTGTGAAAGCGTGACATGCCTTCATTTCTAAAATCTTTTGAGAATTCATACACCCCATGAAATCCGCCCACGATCAAACGCTTTAAATAAAGTTCGTTGGCAATGCGCATATACAACGTCATGTCTAGGGTGTTGTGATGCGTTTTAAACGGACGAGCCGCAGCACCACCATACAACGGCTGAAGTATGGGTGTTTCTACTTCCAGATATGCTTTTGCATTTAGATATTGTCGCATGGAGTTTACAAGCTGTGTGCGTTTAATAAACGCTTCGCGCACGTGTGGGTTCACTACCAAATCAACATAGCGCATTCTGTAACGTTGCTCCGGATCAGAGAATGCATCATGACGCACTACATTACCTTGTTCATCTTCCGTTTCTTTTACAATAGGTAACGGTCGCAATGCTTTCGAAAGAATAGTAAACTCTGTAACATGTATAGAGATTTCGCCCGTTTGGGTAGTGAAGCCATATCCTTTCACGCCAATGATATCGCCAATGTCGATTAGCTTTTTGAAAACAGTATTATAAAGTGTTTTGTCTTCGGTAGGGCAAATATCATCTCTGCGAATATAAATTTGTATGCGGCCGGTTTCATCTTGAAGTTCGGCAAACGAAGCGTTGCCCATAATTCTTCTGCTCATCACTCGTCCCGCAATAGAGATCTGACGGTAGTCACTTTTATGACGTTCGTAGTTAACGAGTATTTCATTGGCCGAAGCGTTCACCTCAAATAGCGGTGCCGGATAGGGGTTGATCCCCAGCTTTTCCAGTTCAACTTTGCTTTGTCTACGGATAACTTCCTGTTCACTTAAATGCATATGAAATTTAGTAAAATCTTAAAATTTGATTGTCTGGTATGTAAGCATGTTTTCAATAGGCGAACATTATCGCGAAAATAGAAAAGATTATTGCCTTTTATTGAACTGCGAGTGATTTTGATGCAATGTCCCTTAAATCTCTATCATGGCTAAAGTCTGTGAAGATTGGATTCTTCATAAGCACGGGTTTACGGTCCTTGGCTATGCACATATCTTTTGAGCTAACTTCCAACCGCTAGCGACATTTCCAAATTTCGGTAATCCTATTTGCATGATTTTAATGCCCGGCTTCCGATCACTCGAATAACCTTTCCATCCTTCCACACTCGTAACTTCTATAATCTTTCGATCAAATTACTCTGCTTATCCTTCTCAACAGGAGAAGGGAAGCCGGCCTTCCGGTAGGCAGGGGGATGAGGCCAATGGAAAAAAGTTTTTAGAGATACCATTTATTGAGCGACACTTGCATTCTCTAAACGATCGCTTCTCACTTTTCTTTTTTGATGAACCCAGTCTGGCCATGATGAACGATCTTCAGCATCATAAATCCGGATGTTCTGATTTTCGTCTGCTAGTAATAATTCCTGTGCACTACAATTTAGAATTTTTGCTGCTGCCTCCACACCCGAATTCGTAGCGCCACCCACGCCATGCGATAAGGTACTCGCGCCACACAAAAAAAGATTCTTGATTTCTGATTTTGCTTTGAACGTGAATGGACCTATTTGATTAAAGGTCTTCTCTGTTCCATACACATTTCCATTTGTGCTCTTAATGTAATATTCATTTGTCTTTGGTGTTCCTAATTCCATTTGCACAATGTGTTGTCTTGCACTCGGAATTACCTTCTCAAGACTGTTCATTAATTTTTCGGTGATCCGTTCTTTGTATTGCAGATACGCATCACCATGATAATCTTCATTTGTGTTAAACTTAGCAAAGCTGTTATAATCAATAAACGTTACCACTTCAAGGTTGTGGTATCGTCCATTAAAACTAGCCGGATCTTTTAATGTTGTACAACTAATGAATACTCCGGGGAATTCTTCATCGTTAATAATCTCATTTGTTGTTAAGCTTTGGAATACCTTATCCAAATTTTTATCTTTTGCCATCCAAATGTTTCCGGAATCCATTCCCGCTTTTGCGACATCACAATCTAATGTGACAAAAAGAATTAAAGAGGTTACGGAGTATTTCGTTTTAGAAAGTTTCTTCAACAATTTAGCGCTGAGGTTTTCTTTGCCTACCAAATTCAAATAGGTAGCCGATGGATCCGCATTTGAAACAATGGTTGTCGCTAAAATCTTTTCGCCTCCAGATAACTCAACGCCAACGGCTTGATTATCTTGAATTAATATTTTCTGAACATTTTGTTTTGTTCTGATTTCGCCTCCATGTTTTTTCACAGCTTGTGTCAATGCTTTCACAATACCACCGCCACCACCAAGCGGATAAAAAGCACCATTAAAATAATGATACATCACCGTACAATGAACAGGAAAGCTGGCGCGATTAGGAGGCAATCCATGATCACCACATTGAATGTTCAACACGGCTTTCAACATCGGGTCTTTGATATGCCAGTCGATCACTCGCTTTAAACTGAACAATCCGTATTTGCCCATGTACCTCGTGCGATACGGAATGGTGATGGCATCCCAAAATCCTTTCATCTTTGGAATGAGTTGGATCTGATCGCTCACATCACGAACCAGTGTAAGGTATTTTTTTAATCTCTTTCTTTCTTTTGGAAATCGCAGGGATAAACTTTCGTGCAATTCGTCTAAGCCTGCTGGCATATCAATTTTCTCATCTTCAATCCAACAGTGCTCATACCCTTTTGGATTCATTCGAAAAAACACAAGATCATTAGCAACGCCCAAGCCTTCATACAATCTACTGGTTGATTGTCCTTTGTCGATCAAACCAATGTAGTGAACTCCCGGACAGAACCGTTGTCCTTGCAAAGTGAAACTATGACACCAACCCCCCGGAACATCGTGTTGTTCTAAAACCAAAACTTTTTGTCCTGCTCGTGCCAAGCAAATAGCCGCAGCCAATCCGCCTGCGCCAGATCCTATTATGATAGTATCAAATTGATTCATTCAGAACAAGATAGTAAATGTATTGGTAGATTAATCTCTTTCTACATTGCAAATAAAAACGCCCTTGATAATCATCTTATCAAAGGCGTTTTGTTATTCCAGGTTCCACTCCGTTACTTACTGAACTTCTGAATTTCCTTTCAAGTACTTATCTAAAAACTTCAACACTTCTTCGGAAGCTTTAATGTTATTTTCTTTCTTCACGAAGCCATGACCTTCATCCGGGAAGATTACATATTCAACGGGCACACCATTCTTTTTGGCACTGGCCACAATTTCGTCTGACTCTACCTGTAACACGCGTGGATCGTTGCTGCCTTGCAATACAATAAAAGGTTTCGTGATTTTGTCAGCAAAGAATAGCGGTGACTTATTATAGAGCGCAACGGAATCTGCTGTATAGGGATCGCCAATATTTATGTAAATAGCTTTTCTTCCGGACTCCCACCATGGTGGAATACTCTTTAACGTGCGCAGCCAATTGGTTACACCAAATAAGTTAACGCCTACTTTAAATTCTTCCGGTGTAAACGCAAGTGCGGCCATTACCATGTAACCACCATAACTACCACCCATAATGCCGATCTTATCGGTATCAACATAAGGCAGTGTAGCCAGATATTTTTTTGCTTCAATACAATCTTTTAAATCAACATCACCGTGTTTGCGATCATCGGCAGCAAAAAAGGTTTTTCCATAACCAGAACTTCCGCGGTTGTTTACTGCTAAGACTGCATACCCATGATTTACTAAATGTTGTAACGCAGCAGAATAATTCAAACGGGTTTGTCCTCCCGGGCCACCATGTACCGAAATTAATACCGGAACTTTCTCTCCTTCTTTCAATCCTTTTGGTTTGTAAAGCAGCGCAGGTATTTCCAAACCATCAAACGATTTGTAACGAATTACTTCACCCGCAACCAAATCTGCTGGAGCGATTTCCTTCGTCATTGTATTGGTAAGTTGCTTTACTTCTTTCGTTTCAAAATTGTAAACGAATAAGTTGCTTGGTGAATTCGAACTGCTCACATAAAATGACATCAATTTTTCACTGTCGGAAATGGTAACGCCTGTTATATCGCCTTGGGGCAAGCCACCAATCTCTAATCGTTTACCACCATTCGTTTCATCATATATTTTTATTTCTGTGCGCGCATCATTATTCACAGCAACTACACGGTATTTTCCATTGTGCGACAGATAGGCATACATAATATCCCATGGTGCTTCTTCTACTTTTTTCTTTTCACCGGAAGCAATGTCGTAGCTGGCGAGATACATAAACTCACTTCCTTCATCTGTTAAGAAATAAAGTACCTTACCATCCAAACTAAAATATTGTGGGTAGAATTGCACATCACCTTCGTGAGTTGAAATCAGTTTCGTTTGCTTGCTCTGCGTATCGAGCAAATACATATCCGAATTATTATCAGTAATGGTTTTGCTCAACACGATGTAGCGATCATCATTTGAAATGGCAGAAGGATCAAGCCCTTCACTATTTTGATAAAACAACGTACTGGGAAAAATGCTTCCTTCTTTCCCAGACCCTTCAACCTGAACTTTATAGACATCGAAAAAACGTTTGTCGCGACTGTTAGACGCTACATACATTAACTTCTTATCGAAACTCCATCCATAAAACATGGCCTTGGCAGTAGAGTCCTGAATAAGATCTTTTATTTCGCCATTTTCTGAACGAACATAGAGGTGGTTAATTTCATTTCCACCTTTGTCGCTGGTGTAGAGTACGCGTTCATCGGCAGGAAAATAAGATTGACTAAACACAGCATTGTCGGTTGAGGTTGTCAACTGTTTCTGCTCACCCGATTTCAAATCGATTTCATACGCGTTGAAGATGCCAGTGGCTTTGCTGTTGTACACAATTTTACTGTCATCAGGTGAGAACGCGCCACCATTAATCTGCACAATGTCCATGAATTGATTCACGGTATAGAGCTGCAGTGGTTTCTCCTGCGTTTTAGAAGGAGAACAATTCGATAGAAGCACGGCACATATTGAACATGCCACGGCAATGAGGGGTTTTATTTTCATAAACGAATTTTATTTAGGCCTGAAAATACAAACGAAAAGTGAGTACTCAATCAGTAAAAACTTTGATGTTACGTATTCTCTTCCTTTCTTCTTGCCAGTTCTTTTTTAATCATTACCAACTCACGGCTACTTTGTCCCGCTACTGAAGTATTCTCTGAAGCTCTTCTAAGAAGGTACGGCATCACCGAACGAACCGGCCCGTAGGGCACATACTTGGCTACCTTGTATCCGGCATTTGCCAAATTGAAGGAAATGTTATCGCTCATGCCATAAAGTTGGGCGAACCAAATGCGATCATCTGAATTTTTCATGCTGTGTTTTTCCATCAGCATAGTTAAATAATGATTGCTGTATTCATTATGCGATCCGCACATAACAGAAATTCGTTGCTTGTTGTCAATACAAAATGCCAACGCCTGATTAAAGGCTTGATCCGTTGCATCTTTATCTGGATGAATCGGACTTGGATACTTCAATTCTTCAGCGCGCTCGCGTTCTTTTTCCATATACGCTCCGCGCACAAGCTTAGCACCAAGAAAATATTGATGCATGGTTGCTGTATGAAATGCTTCACGCAAATTTTTTAAAGATGCAGTGCGGTAAAGCTGATAGGTATTGAATACAATAGCGCGCTCTAAATTATATCGAAGCATCATTTCATTTGCTACCGCATCAATGGGATCCTGAATCCAGGTTTCTTCGGCATCGATCAATACCGGAACTTTATGTGCCTGTGCCATAGCACAAATTCGATCGACCCGATTGCGCACGCGACCGTATGCCTTTTCTTCTTCCGCTGTAAGTTGGGTCTTTGCTTGAATCTTTTCCAATAATTCACTTGATGCAAGACCAGTTACTTTAAAAACCGAGAACGGAATATTACTGGAGCGGCTTGCTTTTTCGATGGTGCGCAAAATCTCTTTCATTGTAAGATCAAAACCTGCTTCAGATTTCTCGCCTTCAACCGAATAATCCAGAATAGTTCCTACACCAAATTTTCCGAGTTGTTCAATTTCATCATTGCATTCTTCTAAACTTTCGCCCGCACAAAAATGGTTGAACACCGTGCTTCGAATAATGGATTCGACAGGTAAATAAAGTTTGAGTGCAATTTTTACCGAATGCGTGGCGATGGCGGATATCCACGGATGATTGACCAATGAAAAAATGAAATTAGCCTTGCGCAAAGCAGCATCGTCTTTATATAAGAAGGCTACTTTGGTGTCTTCAAATGAAATACGGGGTTCAGCGTCCATGGTCAAAAAAATTCGTTCAAATATAAAGGTAATTTCTTCCTGCAATCGATTTCTAAACAGCGTAAAATTGTGTTTGTTCTCTTTTTGATACCTTTCGAAATCAAAGAATTATAAAACGCCATGCTACCCGATAACATTTTGTTTTCCGACCAAGTCGCAGAAGATTTACTTGCCTTATTAAATGAAAAAAAATATAGCAAACTAATATTGCTGGCAGATGAGCATACGCTCAAACTTTGCTATCCATTAATTCAATCTTCCATTGGCGATCATTTCGTAATTGAAGTAAGCAGTGGCGAGGAAAAAAAGAATCTCGACACGTGTCAAATTATTTGGCAAGCAATGACAGCTCAGGCGCTCGATCGCCACGCATGTATCATCATTTTAGGTGGCGGTGTGTTGGGCGATATGGGTGGATTCTGT
Organism: Cytophagales bacterium; assembly: GCA_038241205.1. Lineage (GTDB taxonomy): Bacteria > Bacteroidota > Bacteroidia > Cytophagales > Cyclobacteriaceae > Chryseolinea. Next base: position 519 of record JBBRFY010000134.1, on the reverse strand, counting down.
GCATCTACTTATAAAAGAGGTATTGATTTTATTCTTATACCCACAACGTTGCTTGCGCAAGTAGATGCCAGCATTGGCGGAAAATTAGGTGTGGATTTTAATCATTTCAAAAATCACATTGGCGTGTTTAATCAGCCCGCGCTTACCTTACTGCACAGCGGTTTTTTAAAAACACTGCCAATAGCCGAATTGCGTTCTGGTTTTGCCGAGGTAATTAAGCACGCACTAATTTCAGATAAGGTAATGTGGAATGAAATTTCCAACACGTTGTTGGCAGATCAAGATTGGAGCAAAATAATAAAACACTCTGTTGAATTTAAGGCCGGTGTAACACTTGCCGATCCTACTGAAAAAGGACTTCGTAAAATCTTAAATTCCGGCCATACCATTGGTCATGCGTTGGAAAGTTACTTGCTGGGCTGCGGAAGAAAAATAATGCACGGAGAAGCCATTGCGGTTGGCTTAATTACCGAGGGTTATATAGCAAAGAACAGAACGATGCTGAATGATCTTTCCTTT
>JBBRFY010000133.1:0-12837 GCA_038241205.1 Cytophagales bacterium | reverse complement strand
ATGGTGGCAATTAAAAATGATTTTTTCTGCACGCGGTTCAGAATCTCGCGTTGAATGATTAACCATATCTTATTCATCTGAACCTCCCTTCACAAGTGTGATAAATATTTCGCTCATCGTTGGAATTTTTTCTATAAAACTATGTACTTCTGTTAGCTCTGTTAAATCGCGTATCAATTGATTTGGCGTTAACGATCCTTTAATCTGCACCGTAGATTTAAAGTGATTGTCTTCAATATTTTTTTGATCGAGCAGATCATATTTATCAGGTGAAATTGAAAACGCACCTTGATGTTCTACCGAAAAGGTATGTGTGCGATACATTTCTTTCACCTGCTTCTTCGATCCCTCTAAAATTTTTTGTGATTTATTGATTAAGGCTATGTGATCGCAAAGATCCTCTACGGTTTCCATTCTGTGCGTTGAAAAAATAACGGTGCAACCTTTTTCTTTGAGCTCCAAAATTTCTTTGGTAATGAGTTGGGCGTTTACCGGATCGAAACCAGAGAAAGGTTCATCCAAAATAATAAGTTTGGGCTCGTGCATTACCGTGCTGATGAACTGCACCTTCTGCGCCATACCTTTGCTAAGATCTTCTACCTTTTTATTCCACCAGTCAGTGATCTCAAATTTTTTCATCCAGGCTTTGCTCAACTCTACTGCCCGTGCTTTGCTCAGGCCTTTTAGTCGCGCAAAGTAGATGAGCTGGTCGCCTACCTTTAATTTTTTGTAGAGTCCGCGTTCTTCTGGCAAATAACCAATCGTTCCAACATGCTTTTCGTTAAGCTTCTCTCCGAAGATTGAAATCTCACCACTGTCGGCATTGATGATTTGATTGATGATGCGAATGAGTGTTGTTTTGCCAGCACCATTCGGCCCAAGCAAGCCATAGATGGTCTGCTGCGGAATGACGAGGCTTACTTGATCGAGCGCCACATGGTTTGTGTAGCGCTTCGTAACGTTGTTTGCGATTAATGCTTCCACTTAAGATTTAGGTTGTTGGACAATAAGTATCGAATGATTGTGATAAATTACAAAAAAATAATCCTATTTTAATGTATTATTTTAATCGATGTTTTTCTCAACACACATGTTGTAAAGGTATTGCTATATGATTCGAATTTCTACTTGCCTTGTTTCTATTTTATTATTTTTCACTGCGTTCAATGCGTTAGGCCAACAAGATAGAGTACAACATCCAAAGCGTTTTCGGCTTACACCTTTGCCGGTACTTTATTATTCGCCAGAAACAAAACTTGGTTTTGGTGGATTATTAGCTGCAAACTTCGAGACGGTTAAGGTTCCAGATTCATTAACCACCACATCGTTTGCGCAAACCTATTTTTTATTCACGCAGCAAAAGCAATATGACCTTGGTTTTAAAACGCGATTATACCTACCGCAAAATAAAACCATTCTTCAAATAAAGTTTAACTACACTTATTTTCCTGAATATTATTTTGGTATTGAAAATGAAAATCCGCTTTCGCACAAGGATACTATTGAGTACAACCAAATAGCAGGCGACTTTCGATTTTATAAAAAATTAAGGAAGCATTTGTTTTTGGGTTCTGCAGTTCGTTTCAATAAAATCAGTAACGTTAATTCTGGTGTAGGACATTTGCAGATGGATAAACCTTTGGGTTATGACGACTACTGGGGTATTGGATTTGCACCTGCACTTACCATAGAAACGCGCGACAGTTTTGTTTATCCCCGAAAGGGTTTTTACCTCGAAGCATTATTTTTTATTCAGCCCTCGTTTAATAAAACCAGTTACACCTATCAATCTTTTAAACTAGATGTGCGAAAATATTTTCCGATAACGTGGCTCAGTGATTTTGATGCACTTGCACTTCAGTTTGTGGCGAATGTAAACGGAGGCTATGTTCCCTTTAAAGACATGGCCGATATTGGTGGCGCGAATACAATGCGTGGATATTATACAGGATTTTACCGTTACAAAAATCTCTATGCATTTCAAGCAGAGTATCGTGCGCATGTTTGGTGGCGATTGGGTTTTACCGTATGGGCTGGAGCAGCACTAACACCATTGAAATGGTATTCTATTGGAGACAATTCTATAAAACCCAATGCAGGTATTGGCTTGCGCCTGATGTTAAATAAAAGTGATCGATTAAATATTAGAGTCGATCAGGGCTTCGGTAAGAAAAATCAGAAAGGATTTTATTTGGATATTGCGGAAGCTTTTTAAAGTTTTTCTGAGGATTCACTCAATGCCTTATCCAAATATTTTCGGAGTATATGAACACCGCCAATTCCAATTCCACTGCTGGCAAAAGAACACACACCTTGTTTATCAATAATTGCATTTGTTGGAAATGATCCAAGCTTGTAGGTTTCGAATTGATCCTTCAACAATATTGTTACCGGATATTTAAACTCATTTTTGGTTAAAAATTTACGAACTTTCGCTTCCGGACTTTTTGCAAACGACAGAAAAACCACATTGTCATTATGTTTATATCGTTCAACGAGTTGATTTAACTCAGCCATTTCAACTTCGCATGGACCACAACCGACAAACCAAAAATTGAATACTAGAACTTTACCTTTTAGGTCACTGGAATTATAACGTCTGCCATTGATATCCACAACATCAAAGGCCGAAATGGTTTTACCGATGATGTCATGTTTTGTGAATCTTTGTTCGGTTTTATCAACCAAGCTATCAAACTCTGATTTTGTTGTAGGTACAGGTTTAAAGACTCTGATTTTAGGATCACTTTCATCGACCTTCATTTTGTACCTACCCGTATTTTGAATGGATATGTAGCCCAAAATATCCATTGTGTTTTGAAGGGTATCCTGATAAATCACTTTCTTCTTTTGAGAGAAGGCATAAGTGGGAGCGAGGATCAGAAAAGCAAATAGGAGTACTGTTTTGTTTAGGGTAACCATACTTGTAAAGCTATCTAAGCACTTAAATAAATAGTATCAAATAAATGGCAGTATTGTTTATAGGATTAAGGTAACCTTAATTTACCTAAGAAAAAAGAAACTACAACTTCGAAACCTTCCCTCTCAATAAAAAATCAGCCAACACCAACGCAGCCATTGCTTCTACAATAGGCACTGCACGCGGCACAACACAAGGATCGTGTCTACCTTTTCCGCTTACCGTAGCTTCATTACCATGTTTATCAACACTAGGTTGATCTTGCATAATAGTCGCTACAGGTTTGAAGGCTACATTAAAATAAATGTCTTCTCCATTTGAAATACCACCTTGAATTCCTCCAGAGTAATTTGTCTTCGTTCGCACACGTCCGCCTTCATTATAAAATTCATCGTTGTGTTGTGAGCCAAGTTGCTTAACACCTTCAAAGCCACTGCCGTATTCAAAACCTTTTACGGCATTAATGCTTAACATCGCTTTACCTAATTCAGCATGAAGCTTATCAAATACAGGTTCACCCAAACCAACGGGTGTATTTTTTATAACACAGGTAACGATGCCGCCAATGGTATCGCGCGCAAGACGAATTTCATCAATGCGCTCTATCATTTTCTCTGCAATCGCAGGATCGGGACAGCGAACAATATTGTCTTCAGTTTTACTTAGATCGAGTTGTGTGTAATGCGGTGTTGTAATTTCTCCCACTTGCGATACATAAGCAACGATATCAACACCTTCATGCTTCAATAAAAGTTTTGCAATAGCACCTGCGGCCACACGTGCTGCGGTTTCGCGTGCCGAACTTCTTCCGCCTCCGCGGTAATCACGATTGCCATATTTTGCATCATACGTAAAGTCTGCATGCGATGGACGGAACGTTTCTGCAATGTGACTATAATCTTTGCTTCGCTGATCTTGGTTTTCGATTACCAATGCGATGGGTGTTCCGGTAGATTTACCTTCAAAAACTCCACTGAGAATTTTAAAGGTATCGTCCTCCTTGCGTTGCGTTGTAATTCTAGATTGACCCGGTTTTCTTCTGTCGAGTTCAGACTGAATAAAATTTTCGTCAATGGTTAGACCAGCGGGGCATCCATCAATAATAACACCGATTGCGGGACCATGCGATTCACCGAAGGTGGAGATTTTAAAAAGTGTTCCGTATATATTGCTCATGCGAGCACGAAGATAGGAGAAGCCTAGGAATTAATTTCAATGATTTTAAAAACTCTGTAATCCTTCTTATTGGAAGGTGCGATACGAACGTAAGATGTTTTTTCTGAGCCTTGCTCCCAAGGAGTAAAAAAATATTTTGACAACCAAGAGGAAAGGCCGTAGCTGTTACTTCTTAAAAATCAAATATCCAGCACCGATTAACATCACGGCTATAAAGCCATTAAACACCCACATCAACCACCGATTATTATTCTTCGCTAACAAGGTATTGTCAGCATCCTGAATTTTATCATAGAAACTTCCTAAATCGTTTGACTGAATGGCTTCATTCTTTTTGCTCTCGCCCGTAACGTACACTGTCAATTGCGATTTTAAAGTATCATATTTTTTTTCAACGGGGTTAAAATATACCCACTGAACATAATCGCCTAAATTAAACTGTCCGGGTTCTTTCGGGATCATAAAATAACTAAACGACTTTCTTCCCACTACGCGATTGTTATCGCGATTAATGTCTTGGCGAACGTTGGGCTCGTACCATTCGAATCCACCATCTTTTTTAACGTTTGGTTTTTCAATGGCAGAAATATTTCCTTCACCCACTACATGAAATTCGTAGGAAGCACTTTGTCCGGTTTCTAAATCAGTGCTAAGTAGGCGTTCGTCTAATTTATAATTGCCTACGGCTACAACATCCCGCAAAGGGTGAGGAGGTAATTGTTTTACCTTAATGGTTTTTACTTTTGTATAGAATTTTTTAAAATCTTCTTTTCGGTTTTGCCCATAGAAAGATGGATTTTTTGCGACTTTATATTTTATCATTTCCAAACCAAGACTTGGAAACTTAATAGGCTCTGCATTAAAGGGAAAAAATACGGCCTGATAAATTTTATATTGATCATACACCTTGCCTTTTATGGTTACGCGTTCGGCATTAATGTTTTCAATATTGAAGTTTTCTTCCCAACAGTTTGCCGGTTTTATTTTTTTAAGAATTTCGGTTAGCTGTTTATTTAGATCGTAAAATTGAAACGGTGCCTGATTTTGTTCTGAAAGAAAAAACGAAAGCGTTGCCTGAAAACCTTCGCCTACATAGACCTCATCTTTGTTGGTGGTTAGCGCAAGAAAGGCGTCTTCTTTTAAATCAATAAATTCTGTTTCACCACGATTTGCCGACCCGTAAGGATCGCGATCAAAAAAACTACTAAACGGATCGCGCTGTTGCTGAACAGGTGGCCCTACCTTTACTTTTTTACCTGCAACTTTATATGCTTTATCGTTCACTTTCATGGTGAATGCAGGCACGGAGTATGTGCCTTGCTTGATGGGCAAATACGTCATAATAATACTTTGCGAAGAGGAGATATTGCCGTTGACAATGCTGGTGGTAGATTGACTGGACGTTCCTCGTTTATTAAATCCGGTTATGTCAGGAAAATTATCGTAGCTCTTTAGTTGCTCGTTTTGAGCCGTTACCGTAATTGTCCAAGGCTGGTTCTCACCAGTTTCATCAGCACCTAAAACAATTTTTATGTTTTGAGCCATTGCCACAGAAGCGGTGCCGCAAAACAGAATGAGAAGCAAGAAACAGCGTATTTGAAAAAAGAAAGTCATATATATAATCCCTCGCGTAAAAAATTCGTTACAAAGGTACCTAATCCTAAAGCAGCCGAAAAGATCGCCTGAACCGTTTGAGTAAAAGAAGACAAAAAACGTCTTTAAAAACAAATTCGCCTATCTTTTTGAACGATGACCGAAAGTTGAAAATTGTTCTTTTGGATTTTACCGGAATTCTTTAACTTAACACGTGTTAGTAGACCAAATTTTTTAAACTCTATCAATTAACCTCTATCAGTTTTTGCCATGTTAAATTATGTAAAACTAGTGCTCACAAAAGTGAGTTTCAGCGCAGCGCTCTTTGAAAAAGAGCTTCGGAAGGCGATCAAATTATTGATTGCCGAAGAGTTAAGCGACCTCAGACAATGGTGTTATACTAAGTTTGGGAAACAACACGAAGGTATTTTGCAACGATGCTTCGTAGCCGTGTAAGAAAGAATTTATTTAACCTTAAAAAAATGAAAGCCTCCTTGATTGGAGGCTTTTTTATGGAATCTATAAGAGAAATAGTTGTTCGTTGATTAATGAATCGTTGTTAGTTGATTGTTGATCGTTATTGGTCAATGCGTTCAAATGGTAAAGAACGTTGAACCTGAAACTTTGAACCATGAACCTCAAACTTCAAACCTTAGACTTCAAACTTTTTTTCTCCTAAACAAAGAAACCAACTTGTGAAAAGAACGCTTCTCAAATTCCCAAAAGAAAGTAAACTGCCCAAAGAGAAATCCATAACCCAGCAATATGATATTGTAAAACGGTAAAATAAAAATATAGTATAGAACAGAAGCGAGCGTTGATTTACCTTCTTCACCGGCCAGAAATTCTAACAAAGGTTTCTTGATGAAGAGAACCGTAAATCCTGTACAAGCAAAAACAATCAACACCACAATTACCTGCACGATGCTCTGCAAATGCCAGCGTTTCTTTAAGCGTTCAAGCCATTGAGGTGTTGCCATTAAATCTGGTTAGATGAACTGGTAAATAATTTCCAAAGTCCATAATCCGGAGGAGGCGCCTGCACAATCATGTTCTCTTTTTTCACCGGATGAATAAATTCTAATTGCCGACTATGGAGGTAAATACTTCCATCATCATTACCTGTATCGTCTCCGTATTTCACATCACTTTTTATTACACAACCCATGCTGGCAAGCTGCACACGAATTTGATGCGGCCTTCCGGTTATGGGTTTTACTTCTAGTAGCCAAAGTCCGCTTTGCGATCCGATCGTTTTATAATGAAGTTCAGAACGAAGCGCACCAATGGTTTCATTTTTAAATGCTGTTGTTTTGTTTTTGCTTTCATCTTTTAGTAGCCAATGCAATAGCGTGCCTTCCGTGTGAGTAGGTTTATTCTTCACAATGGCCCAATATGTTTTTTTGGTTTCGCGTTCGCGGAATAAAGCATTCATCCGCTCAAGCGATTTTGATGTACGTGCAAGTACAACCACACCGCTTACAGGTCGGTCTAAACGATGCACCACACCTAAGAAGACCGCACCGGGTTTGTCATACTTTTCTTTAATATAAACTTTGCAAAGTTCGGCTAACGGCACATCGCCTGTCGCATCGCCCTGAACCAAAACACCAGCAGCCTTATTTACAATCAGTAAATGATTGTCTTCATACAAAACAGAGAAAGGGCTTTTGTTCATGAGCAGAATTAAAATCAAACATCCTAAATTTTGACATCTTAAAAAAGGATTGTTTTGATCAAAGAAAACGGTGAGTAAGAAGTCTGAATATAATTTTAGTTCATCTGTTCATGAGTGAAAACTATGGTGACACACAGGCCAGTGAAAAGATGCATCTCATCTGTTCTAACAAAATTCCCAACTATTTCGATTTCAAAACACGCTGTTGCATAGCTTGTGGAGTACGTTTATCTTTCAGATAAGCAATTTGGATGTATAGGTAATGTTGCTTGTGTTGAATTGATATGCTGCATTGCTATTCCAGACAGAGTTTATGATTTAAAACAAAATACGTACTTAGACTAGAAAAACTGAAAGGGATTTTGAAAATAATCGGTCTGCATCACTCAAAAAAATTATAACTAATGATAAAGAAAAGTATTCTGACCATATCAATGATTCTTGGGCTTGGAACAATTCTGTTTTCACAGATTGACAAGAAGGATAAGCAAATAGTTAATGATATAGACTCATACCTATCCGCACAATTTAAAAATAACCAACCTGGTTGCGCGATTTTAGTTGCTACGAAAGGACAGCTTCTCTACAAAAAAGGATTTGGACTGGCGAATATGGAGTGGAACATTCCTATTGCTACAAACACGGTTTTTCAAATCGGCTCAGTTACTAAACTATTTACAGCCCTTGGAATATTACAACTAGCTGAAAAGCAAAAGTTATCTTTAAAGGACAGCATTCAAAAATTTATTCCCACTTTTCCTTCTAAAGGACACGCCATAACAATTGAACATTTGTTAACGCATACCTCAGGGATAAAAGACTATGTGACGATGAATCATCCCGACCCAAATGTTATGCGGAGAGATTTCAAGACCCTTGAGGTAATTGACTTCTTTAAGAATGAACCATTGGAATTTATGCCGGGTACAAAATCTTCCTACAGCAGCTCTGGAACTTTTCTATTGGGTTATATAATTGAAGTTGTGTCCGGGATTCCTTACGGACAATATGTTGAAGAGAATGTTTTTAAACCGGCAGGTATGAGTAATTCGTACTATGGGGACAATTCAAAAGTTATACCTAGTCGTGCTGATAGTTACACAATGGAGGAAGGTATTTATAGAAATGGAGATTATCGAAGTATGACTTTGCCTTATGCTGCGGGTGCTTTGTTATCTACTGTTGAGGACATGTTTAAGTGGCATCAGGCATTGCACAGTAATACGTTACTTGGAAAGAATTTATTGACAAAAGCAAATACTGCATACGAACTTAAAGACGGAACTAAAGGTGACTTTGGTTATGGATGGTTTGTTAATTATGTACAGGTACAAGGAAGTCCTACACTTGCTCATAGCGGTGGGATTTCCGGATTCAATTCCCTCGTTATGTATTTACCTAACGAAGATGTTTTGGTCGTGGTGTTATCAAATTTCCAAGACGCAAAAGTTCAAGAGATCACGACTAACGTAGCAACGTTGGCAATTGGCAATAAATTAACTGAAGACGTTCATGTAGACAACAGGGTGTTGGAAGCATACATAGGTAGATATGAAATGACAGCCAAGAGATCTCGGATTGCATTGATCAAAGAAGGGGAAGGGAAATTAATTATTGAAGTAGTAAACGAATGGAAAGCCGATTTATCAGCAACAACTCAGACCATTTTTAATGTTAAAAATGTAAAGCCCGCAGCGACATTAGAATTTGTAAAAGACGAAACAGGTAAAGTCACAAAGTTCGTTATCAATCAAGGTGGACTTTATGAGTGGAAAAAGATTGAGTGAATGGGTATCAACCGAGAATAATGATCTGGATAAAAAGCAAACAATACCTACCGCCTTCACTTTACCTTAATAATTACCTCCTTACATCAAACGCCTTTTCGTCATAATTTCTAAAAGTGTACTTTTGCTAATCAATATCATGGTAAAGTTTAATGGAAGAACGAATCAATAGTCTTTTAAAAGAAGTAAATGAATACGCTGCAGGCGATAAGCAGGCTGTAGAAAATTTCCGACTAAAATACACTAGCAAGAAGGGAGCTATTACTGAGCTGTTTGAAGAAATGAAAACAATGCCGGTAGAGGTAAAGAAGAATGTTGGAAAGATTTTAAATCAACTCAAACAAACTGCCGAAGCAAAATTGGTGGAGATGAATCAGCAAATGGAAACTTCTTCTGTAAGTACAGTAGATATCGATCTTTCATTGCCACCCGTTCCAAATAAAATCGGAAATCTTCATCCGCTATCCCTCACCAAACTTCGTATCATTGAAATCTTTGAGCGTCTTGGATTTAATGTTGCTGATGGTCCGGAGGTAGAAGACGATTGGCATAATTTTTCAGCGTTGAATTTTCCTGAGAATCATCCGGCTCGCGAAATGCAGGATACCTTCTTTGTGGAGAAGAAGAGCGAGACGAACAAAGATGAAATGTTATTGCGCACGCATACATCAAACGTGCAAATCAGAATGATGCAAACGCAGAAACCCCCCATGCGTGCTATTATGCCGGGGCGTGTGTATCGTAACGAAGCCATCTCTGCGCGCGCACATTGTTTCTTTCATCAGGTAGAAGGTTTGTATGTTGATAAAAATGTAAGCTTTGCTGATTTGAAGCAAACCATTCTTCACTTTGCAAAAGAGATGTATGGCAAAGATGCTACCATCAGATTACGCCCATCGTATTTTCCGTTTACAGAACCCAGTGCCGAGATTGATGTCTCCTGTTTTATATGCAACAGCAAAGGATGCAATGTATGCAAGTATTCGGGTTGGGTAGAAATTGCAGGTGCGGGTATGGTGCATCCTAATGTACTTCGTAACTGTGGAATCGATCCGGAAGAATATACAGGATTTGCTTTCGGTATGGGTATCGAACGCATTACCATGTTGCGCTATCAGATAAATGATTTGCGATTGTTTTCAGAGAACGATGTTCGTTTCCTTCGTCAGTTTCAAAGCACGGTGTAATGAAAGTTTCTTCCCTTAAAACCATCGGTGTTATTGGTGCCGGCACAATGGGCCAGGGAATTGCACAACGCTGTGCCCAGTCGGGTTATGATGTTTTGCTGTATGATACACAACCGGAACAAAGTAAAACGGCATTAGTCTGCATTGAAAAAAATATTTCGGTTCTGGTAGAGAAAGGTAAGTTCACTGAAGCCGATAAAAAAAACATCCTTTCTAGAATCAGAAATGTTGAAGATTTTCGTCAACTGAAAGTTGATTTGGTAATTGAAGCCATTGTAGAAAAACTCGAGGTAAAGCAACAACTATTTCTAGAACTGGAAAAAATCAATGATGGCGAATGCATCTTCGCGAGTAATACGTCATCCATTTCCATTACACAAATTGCCTCTGTGCTTAAACATCCGGAGCGTTTCGCGGGACTTCATTTTTTTAATCCTGCACCCGTGATGAAGTTGGTTGAAATTATTTCGGGTGTAAAAACATCTGACAAAACCATTAAGACGCTTCAAGATTTTGCAGAGCAACTCAACAAGGTAACGGTATTGGCAAACGACTCGCCCGGTTTTATTGTGAATCGTGTGGCGCGGTTATTTTACACCGAGTCGCTGAAAGCTTTGGAAGAACAGACAGCCGATATTTCTACCATCGATACCTTAATGAAAAATGCAGGTTTCAAAATGGGGCCTTTCGAATTGATGGACTTGATAGGCGTTGATACAAATTTTGCAGTGACCACTACAATGTATGAAGCCTTTCATCATGAGGCGCGATTCAGACCAAGTAAAATTCAACAGAAGGAAGTAAATGCTGGCCATCTTGGCAGAAAGTCGGGGAAAGGTTTTTATGAGTATTAATTTTAAGGGAGGTATTAAAAGTTAAATGTTAATCAGTGTTGTTACGTTATGCTCCTATAACTTCCTCTTTTCCGGAGAGGATTGACGTGAGGCCATAAAGAAAAGATTAACTTAACAACGTTAAATGTTAAATAGTAAATCGGAAGAATAGCCGGTAAGAATATTAGTAACTAACATTTAACAATTAACGGAAGTGAAATGATGGGAAAATTAAAGTATTTGGGATTGAGTTTTGTGTTCAGCAGCATGCTGCTTTTTTTATCAGGTTGTGCGCCAGATGTTTCCGATGATCAAATTCCGTATATTCAGTTTGCTGATGTTGTCATTAATTTAAATCTTCCAGCGTATGTTTCGTTGAAATTTGATGGCGGGTATACATATCTAGGCGGAGGTGTGCGCGGCATTATTTTATATCGAAAAGATATGTCAACCTATATAGCCTATGAACGGAATAGCTCTTTTCACCCAAACGAAGCCTGCGCTACCGTAGACGTGCATAATTCGAATTTATACATGATTGATATTTGCAGCAATTCTACTTTTGATTTTAGTACAGGTTATCCAACCAGTGGACCAGCAATTGTACCCTTGCGAAAATATGTTGTAAAGCTTAATGGATTTGAATTAACAATAACCGATGAGATTGCAAGTTGATTTATACGGATCATTAAATCTGTTAGTCTTCGATTAATGCATTTTAAAAATTCAACATCTTAATGGCGGTTAGTGCTGCCTCTTCACCTTTGTTGCCAAGTTTGCCACCGGCACGATCGAAGGCTTGTTGTTGTGTCAACGTAGTAAGTACTCCAAAAATGGTTGGCTTCTTTGTCTTCAGTCCAACTTCGGTAATACCATGCGCAACGGCCTGGCAGATGTAATCGAAGTGAGGTGTATCTCCTTGAATAACACAGCCAAGGCAAATAACGGCATGAATATCTTTTTGTTCCGCCATCCACAACGCACCCAGCGATAGCTCGTATGTTCCGGGTACATTTTTACGGATGATATTTTCTTTCTTAACACCATGTTGCAGTAAGGTATTCAAAGCACTTTGAGCGAGAGCATTTGTGATTTCGTCATTCCACTCTGCTACAACAATGGCAAATTTTTTCTTCGAAAGATTTACGTTGCTTTTTACTTTTCCTGATGTTAATACTCCGGCCATGATGCTTTTATTTATTTTCTCTTTTTAATTGCTTGTGGATTCCTGCTAGTATGTAAAATGCCCAAAATTATAATAGATGAGTTTTTCTCAATGGATCTTGAAGTAGATTAGAAAAGGAAACTGTGTAACTTTAGTTGCACGAATATTTTTGAAGCGGGCAGAATATTGCAGTGGACTAATGGAAAGCAATGACAATTTCTCGTCAACACGTTTGTAAAACTCGAATCCTAACTTCTCTTTTTTAGGATGTCATATTGCGCTCCATCAGAAAAAGTGAGCGCGTATTTCATCGAAGCTTTTCAATTTTCACTTTAAGTTCTTCCCAAGTGATTCCACCGTCAGGGTTGCGCTCATATTGCTCCAATCTTTCTGCCAAGACCTCGTTGTGCCAATCCGGCATTTCATACGACTGCTTATCTGCTAGAACCATCCCATAAATCAGTTTCAGAATGCGATCATTAGCATCCTCTATGTATT
>JBBRFY010000132.1:0-12907 GCA_038241205.1 Cytophagales bacterium | reverse complement strand
TGCTTCATCGGCATAGCGCACATGCAACGCATTTCGGTCAGCCTCGCTAAATACCGCTACTGTTTTAATATCCATCTCTTTGGCCGTGCGCATAATGCGAAGCGCAATCTCACCACGGTTGGCTATCAATATCTTTTGAATTTTTCCCATTGGTTCGTCTCAAAGCGTAATGCTAATCATAAATTGTAAGGCGGCAAAGTGAGCCTGCAGACTATTTGGAAGCATTTTTTTGATTAGTTTTGCGCAGTTTTTAATCTATAAAGCAAAATGGTAGATCTATTTGATAAGCTAAGAATGGAGGCGGGTCCTTTGGCAAAGTATTCACACCTTCCAGACGATTATTTTTTCTTTCCAAAACTGGAGGGCGACATCGGGCCAAGAATGAAATTTAATGGCAAAACCGTTTTAAACTGGAGTTTGAATAATTACCTCGGCCTTGCCAACCATCCTGAAGTTAGAAAGACCGATGCAGAGGCTGCTGCTCAATACGGAATGGGCTTACCTATGGGCGCGCGTATGATGTCTGGTAATTCCGTTCATCATTTGGAATTAGAGCGCCAACTTGCAGAATTTGAAAAGAAGGAAGATGCCATGTTGCTCAACTTCGGATATCAAGGTGTGGTTTCCATTATTGATGCCTTGGTAGATCGCAAAGATGTTATTGTATATGATGCGGAGTCGCACGCCTGTATTATTGATGGTGTTCGTTTGCACATGGGTAAACGCTTTGTTTACAACCACAATGATATGGACAGTCTGGAGAAGCAACTTCAACGTGCAACAAGACTTGCGAATGAAACCGGTGGTGGGATATTAGTTATTACAGAAGGAGTATTTGGAATGAGTGGCAAGATGGGCGATTTGAAAGGTGTCGCTGAACTGAAGAAGAAATATAATTTCAGATTATTTGTGGATGATGCTCACGGTTTTGGAACAATGGGTAAAACCGGAGCGGGAGCAAGCGAGGAGCAAGGTGTTCAGAACGAAGTCGATCTTTATTTTTCTACGTTTGCAAAATCGATGGCGAGCATTGGCGCGTTTGTGGCAGGCGATAAAAAAATATTAAAGTATCTCCGTTATAGTGTTCGTTCTCAAATTTATGCAAAGAGTTTACCGATGCCTTTGGTAATTGGTGCGATGAAACGCCTTGAACTTCTGAAGACCGAACCAGCCCTAAAAGACAATTTATGGAAGGTAACGCGCGCCATGCAGAGCGGTTTGAAGGAGCGAGGATTTAATATCGGAACAACCACTTCACCCGTTACTCCAGTGCTTTTTAAAGGGGGTGTTGGCGAGGCCGCAAACATGTCGATGGACCTTCGTGAAAATTTCGGAATTTTCTGTTCCGTAGTGATCTATCCTGTTGTTCCTAAGGATGTTATCATGTTTAGAATCATACCAACAGCCATGCATACCTTAGACGATGTTGAGCTCACTTTATCTGCCTTTTCGAAGCTGAAAGAAAAGCTTGATAATGGCTTTTATAAAGAGGAAGTTTTAGTGTCAGTGACAAAGGGGATTTAAAAAAAACCTTCTTTTTAGTGGTTTTAAAAGGTTTTTATCTAAATTAGCATACGAATTCATTTTTTCAATCTTAAAACTGTACGACAATGCAAAAATTTGAAGAGCTTAAAAGTCTTATCGCAACCCTACAAGATGATGCTGATAAGTTTTATAACAAGGGCAATAGTGCCGCTGGTACCCGTGTGAGAAAGGGTATGCAAGACCTTAAAAATCTCGCTCAAACAATCAGATCTGAGGTTCAGGATCTTAAAAACAAAGCTTCTTAATTAGATTTCGAACAAGAAGTTATTCAACCTAAAAGTTTATAGAAAAGGGATCGATATTCAATATCGGTTCCTTTTTTTGTTTTACAGTATTTTGAATCTTATCAGAATTCTGTTTCCTGAAAAATGATATTTCCATTGAAGACGGTCATGAGCACTTTGGTTTCATACGTCTTCATAGGTTCAATACTGAATAGGTCTTGCGATAGAACCACAAGGTCAGCAAAGTATCCAGAAGCAATTTTACCTTTTACATTTTCTTCGTGCGATGCGTAAGCGCCACCGTATGTGTATGCGTAAAGGGCATCTTGCATCGATAATTTTTGGTTAGGAACCCAACCTTCTGGTGGTTGGCCGTCAGTAGTGCGTCTATTCACAGCGGTATGTAAACCACGAATAGGATTTAAACTAACACAGGCTGGCCAATCACTACTGAAAACAAGCATTGCCTTGTTCTGTAACATCGATGCCCATGCAAATGAATTGGGCAGTCTTTTTTCGCCAACCGCTTTTGACCAAACGGAACTCGTTCCCGGTTCTGCATGAATGGGTTGCATCGATGGCAGTATATTAAGTTTCGCGAATCGAGGCAGGTCATCTGAAGAAATCATTTCGATGTGTTCGATACGATGTCTCGATTGATTTATACCCTTTATTTTCTGAGCATTTTCATAGGCATTCAACGCTTCGCGAACAGCCCTGTCGCCAATGGCATGCGTGTAAATTTGAAAACCCAGTGTATCAAATTTTGTAACAAGGTTGCGATAGGTATTTAAAGGTAATGCTAATGAACCGGTTGGAGACGGATTATCATTCGCCAGATCACTGTAGTGATCAAGCATCGCACCCGTGTGCGATTCAATAACACCATCCAGCATAAATTTAACAGCGCTCGCTTTTACAAGAGGATTGTTACCGGTTCTATTTTTGGTTTTCAAAAAAGATTCAATGTCTTGCTTTGTTGTAAAATCTCCAACCGAAAAAGCCGTGGAGGTACGTAATGTTAACGTATTGTTCGTTAGCAGTTCTTCGTAGAGCGAAAATTCTTCTATTGATCCACTGGCGTTTTGTATTGTTGTTATTCCTAATGATGCCGCGAGCTTCATCCCTTTTTTTAAAGCATTTAATTTTTCTTCGCGTGTGGGTTCTGCAATTACCTTCGAGAAAATAAATTGTGCTCCTTCCGTTACAGCTCCCGTTGCTTCCCCATTTGCATCACGTAATACTTCGCCATACCCGTTAAACTTAAAATCTTTTTCTACACCAGCAAGTTCCAGTGCTTTGCTGTTTACCCACGCGCTGTGTCCATCATACGCTCGAATCCAAATGGGGCGATCACTGATTATCTTATCTAATATTTCTTTTGATGGAAATCCTTCGGCAAACATGGAGTATTGCCAACCCCTTCCAGTAATCCATTTTTTATCTGGATTGTTTTGCGCGAATTCTTTAATTCGTCTGAGTACTTCCTCAAGCGTATCTGCTCCCGTTAATTCTACTTCAGATAACCCCAACGATCCATTTAGAAAATGGATGTGTGCATCATTGAACCCAGGAATTACTAACCGGCCTTTCAGATCAATTACCTTTGTGTTTTTGCTAGCTAGATTTTTAATATCAACCGACTTCCCCACCTGTATAATCTGATTACCTTGAATGGCAACTGCGTCTGAAAAAGAGGTTGCGCTTTCACTTGTCCACACCTTTCCATTAATAAGAATTAGATCGACATGATTCTTTTTGGGCTGGGAGATTAATGAGAAGCTGCATAGCAGCAGGATGATAACAAGGTAAAGGTATTTCACAATGGATTGAGTTCAATTTTTAGTGTAGCGAAGTGGACAGAAGTTGTTAAGAAATTCCTCTTTCGATTGCCTTAATTTTTAGGGCACCAAGATAAAACACATACGAAGCCACAGCCATCAACACATGCGCAATGTCATTGTAGTTAAACCATGGACCGAACGAAAGTTTTAAAAGTTGTACTACTGCCGGAAGTGCTGATATTCCGACAGCGATTAAGATAAGTTTACTCGCCTCATCTCGTTTCTTTAGATAAATATAAAGCTCAAAAGAAAATACAATTACCAGTAAACCGTACGTGGCATGTATTCCTACTATAGCAAATTTGAATGTTACCAATAGAACTACAATCATGGCAAGAAGTTCAATAATATTAATCATAACGAAAAATTTACTGGTGCGCTTTCCAAGCAGGGGTTTAGCGTGAAAGATGGCAGCCAGTTCAATGAGTGTAATGGAAACCATGCTAATGATCCACGTTGGTATTTTCCAAGCAAAGCCAAGAATATCCTGAAGTCCGTGACCGATAATGCCACCCGTTGCAGTTGAAATTGCCATGGCAAGAAAATAATATGAAAACAACCTTACCGAAGGTAATGGATCTTTTTGCTTTCTTAATTTTAAATAGGCGTAAACACAAACGGCCGAAATTAAAAGATCGGTGACCACCGTAACGGGTTCTAATATTTCGACACCCAGTAATTCTATTGAAGTTGCTGCTTCCATAAATATCTCAACAATTAAGTAACTATTAATTTTTTAGTGAAGGTATAGTAATTGAAACGAGACAATAGCTTATCTAGTGAGTTGCTTTTTGAATCTTATTCACACAATAATATTAGTTAATCTAATGCTGAAAAATTTTAAAAAAGATGTTATGCAAATATGCTGTTTAAGCTTAGTCACGTTTTCGCACCAAAGAAACAACGTGTTACTGAATTTGTTGACGGCTGAAACAGTTCTGGCTGTATAATTGTTGAAATCAAAAAAAAAATGAAGTTATCTTACCTTATTACCGATATTAAATGAAGTGGTTTATTGCAGTGTATTTTTATTTGATCGTCAATACAATTTTGGCGCAGCCATGTACTACTAAGATCGATGTAAGCAAAGCAATTATCACCTATTATGGTAAAGGAGGTAACGCGTCAATGTTATTCGATGAGCAGGAATTAGCTGGAGATCCTTTAAATAAAAAAGGAGGAAATACAAAGACCGTTTGGTTTCCGGGCTGGGCAAAAACCGATCACCCTTCAACGATGTACATTAATCTACGAAACCCCGCCAGACTATCGGCACTTTATTTGCGCGATGTGCAAAACGTAGGTTTGTTTAAAATAGAAGCAGGATGGCCCGGTAACTGGAACGTTATTGCCATCGATTCGCTAAAGCACTATCAAGTCTGGAAAGCCCATCCGGTTGATGTCACTACGCAATACCTTCGGTTTACACGTGTCACCGGAAGTGCAAATGTTTCAGAAGTTGTGCTGTATGGTTGTATGTTGCCAGACGGTGGATCGCCTGCAGGTATTAAAGATCTCCGTGTAAATGTGATTACTGATCGATCAATAAAAATTCTTTGGAAAGCGACTGGTGATGATGGAAAATCTGGAGAGTCATCATTCTATGACATTCGCTACAGTACGTCTCCAATCGTTGGGGACGAAGATTTTGAAAAAGCAAAACCAGTAGAGGGCGAACCCACTCCACGCGTTGCGGGAACTGTTCAATCGCATCTGGTACGAAACCTTTCGCCACAAACTACCTATTATTTTGCTATGAAGGCGATTGATGATATGGGCAACAAAAGTATTTTATCAAACATCATTAAGGCAACTACGGTCGATGCTGTTCAGCCTAAAGTTATTACAATGGATAAATTTATTGGAGCAAATGTCTTTGTAGACGATCCTCTTGATAAAATTAAAGCAGTTGGATTTATTCGGGAGTATCATAACTGGAAATGGGATGAAGGTGGAGCAAAAACCTATGCGGGGTATCCCCATAATAAAATGAAATGGGCACCGAGTTTCGCAGCAGAAGGATATTGGAATTTTGATAAATATTATAAAAGTGTAAAAGACTTAGGTTTGGAAATATCACCGGTGATTCAAGGCAACGTTAATTGGCTGCAGGGTAAAACTAATTTTCCATTTGACGATAAACCACTGGACAAGCAAGGTTTAAAAACAGATGACCCCAATTCCTATCAGGCGAAGGCGCATCATATGTATCAGTTTGCTGCTCGCTATGGCAACACCGTTGTAAAAACCGAAAAGTTAACGCTTGCTGATGACCAGCACTTTAAAAGCGGTTTGGGTCTAATTCATTATATAGAAGATTGGAATGAACCAAATAAATATTGGCTTGGTCCCGATGCGGAATTTAGTTTTAGTGAATATGCGGCAATGGCAAGTGCAAATTATGATGGTCACTTTAATACAATGACAAAAGGCACTAAAACATTTGGCGTAAAGAATGCAGATTCGGAAATGAAGTTTGTTATGGCTGGCACCTCTGGAATTGATTTAGAGTGGATTGAAGAAATTCAAAGCTGGTTTGAAAACAACAGAGTAGATAATGCTTTTATTCCAGATGTAATTAATGTGCATCATTATTCATGGAAGAACAAAAAAAGTCCACAAGGTGGTGGTCCTGCGAGAAGTCCTGAAGACGATAATTTCAAAGAAAGGATGATGACGATAGTAGACTATCGAGATAAACATTTTCCAAACGTAGAGGTATGGATTTCAGAATTTGGTTGGGATACTAATCAAGGCTCACCGTTGGCTCCTCCAGTCATTGCGCCTTTCGATATTCAGGAGGTGCAAGCTCAATGGCTTGTGCGTGCATACTTGGCATTTGCAGCCGCTGGAGTTGATCGTGCACAGATGTATATGTTGCGCGATATTAATCCTCAAAGCTCAAGGTGGTTTACATCGTGTGGTTTGGTGGGGCCAAAAGATGATTGGTCTCCAAAAAAATCATGGTATTATGTGTACACTTTAAAGAACTCACTTACCAACATGGTTTATATCGGTGAAGAAAAATCAGGCGATTCCAATATTTTGATTTATAAATTCAAAGATGTAATCACAGGATCTGGCGCCTACGTTGTTTGGTCCAAGACTAAAGTAAATTATACCATACCATTGTTTGAGTTAAAATTGACGGGAACTGCCAAGCGCGCGCAAAAGGTTGAATTGATAGTTGGTGAAATAAGGGGGAAGCAATCGCAGCTTTCCATACAAGCAAACAGTGTAACATTTCAAGCAAGCGAAAGACCGGTTATTATTTTGGTTGATGCGATTGAGTAGTGGATTCTGATAATTGGATATTATTTTAATCCTCGATATTGTGGAATGATATAAAATCCATCAAAGTAGCGGTTCAATTACCTTCATCACGGTAGTGGCAACAATCTTATGGCCTTCAGCGTTGGGATGAATACCGTCTGCAATATTTAAGTCTTCGATGCCGCCAACATCTTTCAACAGAAAAGGTATAAGCGATACATTATTTTTCTTTGCTAACGTTGGAAATATTTTTTTGAATTGATTTGAATAGTCTGAACCCATGTTGGGTGGCACCATCATACCGGCAATCACAATTTTTACATTCGGGTTTTTGATTTTTACCTTATCAATAATCTTTTGAAGATTGCTTTCGGTTTGATCTAAAGGTAATCCTCTCAGGCCATCGTTTGCACCAAGTTCAAGAACGAAGATATCAATGGGTTGACGCAGTACCCAATTCAGCCTTGACAATCCACCAGCAGAGGTTTCACCACTGAGCCCGGCATTAATTACCTTTACAAGATTTCCCTTTTCTTTTAATTTTTTCTCAACCAGATTAGGAAACGCTTCTTCGGTTGATAGGCCGTAGCCAGCCGTTAAGCTATCACCATAAAAAAGAATTACTTTCGGAGTTGGAGTCACGTGAAAGACAGTGACGAATAAAATAATAAGCAGTTTTTTTACGACCATAGGTATAAACTCAGTTATGTTTTTGTCTTTGCTGAAACAATTTTAGTACAATAACGCTTTACTATCATTATTGATTTAACAAAAACCATGTCAACAATCGTACTTCAAGCAGAAAATATCACAAAAGTATATCGATCAGCCAACAGTGACCTCACTGTTCTCGACCATGTTTCATTTTCTGTCGAGCAGGGAAACTCAGTCGCCATCATTGGCCCATCAGGCAGTGGCAAGACTACCTTACTCGGACTTTGTGCAGGGTTGGATACAGCAACTTCGGGAACTGTTTCTTTAATGAATTTTAAGCTGAACGCCATCGATGAAGATGATAGGGCATATTTACGAAATCAATTTGTGGGCTTTGTGTTTCAAAATTTTCAATTGTTATCAACGCTTACAGCGTTAGAAAATGTTATGGTTCCGCTTGAACTTCGCGGAGAAAAAAACGTGGCACCCAAGGCACAAGAACTTTTGCAGCGTGTTGGACTTGGCGATCGCGTGCATCATTATCCTTCTCAGCTATCGGGTGGAGAGCAGCAGCGTGTTGCTGTGGCAAGGGCATTCATCACAAATCCTAAAATACTTTTTGCCGATGAACCTACTGGTAATCTGGATGAAGAAAACGCTTTCTTGTTGACAGAACTTTTATTTGGTATGAATAAGGAACAAGGTACTACACTTGTTTTGGTAACACATAATTTAGAATTGGCTCAACGCACCCAAAGAATTTTACGAATGAAAGGAGGGAAGCTTGTAGAGGAAACTATGACGGTGGGAAATGTTCGATTTTAGATTTCTTAAACACGAAAATACTAACACACTTAAACACGTACAACCCCAACACTTCAGCACTGCCAAATGATTGAATATATCATCAAGATAAAACGCCATACAAAATCAATCTTCCAAGATCGTTGGGTTTGGCTGATGGCGTGGCGCGATGCTCGGCATAATTTTTCCCGATTGTTTCTTTTCGCGGCATCGCTTATAACGGGTATTGCTGCCGTTGTTGCGCTTGATTCCATTAACCATACTTTACAAAACGATATTGACCAAAATGCAAAAGAATTATTGGGAGCAGATTTGGTTGTGAATGGTGATAAGAAATTTAACAACGAATTAATTGCCGCTTTTGATTCAACAAAATTTGAACAAGCCGGAGAAGTGGATATGGCCTCGATGGTGCTATTTTTAAATAACGGACAATCAAGGCTTATTCGGTTGGTGGCTATTTCGGGTCCGTTTCCTTTCTATGGCAAAATTGAGTCGCAGCCAGCAGATGCATTTTCCAGAATCAATACGGGTAGAGTTGCAGTAATGGATGAAACTCTTGCTACGCAATACGAGGTAAGTTCTAATGATTCAATTCGCATAGGTAAAAGTGTTTTTAAAGTAGCAGGTGTTGTTACGAAAATTCCGGGAGGTGGTGGCATCATGGCATCGTTTACACCTTCTGTTTACATCGCCATGAGTGAACTTGATTCCACTGGTCTTGTTCAGTTTGGAAGTCGCGTGAATTACAAAAACTTTTTTAAGATTGAAGACCCGAAACAATTAACTAAAACGATTAAGAAGCTTGATCCATTGCTTAAAAAGTTTGGCCACTCGCATGATACTGTTCAGGAAAGAAAGAAAGGATTGGGTGAAGGGTTTTTATCGATCTATCGTTTCTTTTCGTTGCTTGGCTTTATTGCGTTAATACTTGGGTGTATAGGCGTTGCCAGTTCAGTACACATTTATGCAAGAGAGAAGCGAGATGAAGTTGCTGTATTGAGATGTGTTGGTTCATCAGGCTGGCAAGCATTCAATATTTATTTTATTCAGATTTTCGCTCTTGGTGTTGTCGCCAGTGTTATCGGTTCGTTGCTGGGCTTAGGTATACAGCAACTCCTTCCCATATTTTTAAAAGACATCATTCCGTTTGAAATTGGTTTTTCAATTTCATGGTCATCGTTGTTGCTTGGCCTTACACTGGGAACGGTTATTTCGATTCTGTTTTCTATTCTTCCTTTAATTTCGGTTCGGTTTGTACCACCCCTTACGGTATTGCGCGCAGCGGTGGAAACAAAATTACCTTTCTCTAAAACTCGATTCGTCACCATTTTATTGATTGCTATTTTTCCGATTGTATTTGCATGGATACAAACGCGAAGTTTCGTTACGGGCATTTTTTTCTTTCTGGGGTTAGCGGCAGCCTTAGGTTGCTTGTCGCTTGTCGCGATGGGATTGTTGTATTTGGTGCGAAAATTTTTTCCACACAATGCAGGCTTCATCGTTCGTCATTCTTTGTCCAGTTTGTTTCGACCTAACAATCAAACACGCGTGTTGTTGGTTAGCGTTGGTCTAGGTGCATTCATTATTGCAATCCTGAATATCGTAGAACAAAGTATGTTGAGTCAGGTTGAATTCACCGGTCAGGAAAATCAATCGAACACAATTTTATTTGACATTCAACCCACACAACGAGAAGGTATAACAAAGTTGATGGAGGATAATAAATTGAAGGTAAATCAACTTGTGCCCATCATTACTTGTCGCTTGAGCGAGTTAAAAGGAAGGTCGGTTGAATATTACCTTAACGATGAAGAAGATAGCATTCCGAACTGGGCGCTATCGCGTGAGTATCGTGTTACTTATCGGGATAGTCTTCACAACGCTGAAACATTAACAAAGGGAGAGTTGCAACATACGTCATCCGGCAAAGACTCCATCTGGGTTACAATATCAGAAGGAATGGAAGAATCACTCAATGTCACGGTAGGCGATAGTTTGGTATTTGATATTCAAGGCGTGCCTATGCGTGTTCGCATTGCTGGTATTCGAAAAGTAGAATGGCAGAAAGATCCGCCAAATTTCATTTTTGTTTTCCCGAAAGGTGTGCTTGAAGAAGCGCCACAAATATATGTAGCGACAACAAGAATAGACGATGCACAAATTGCTACTAGGTTTCAGCAGCAATTGGTTATGCAATTTCCGAACGTATCACTCATCGATTTGAAATTAATTTTGAAGACCGTGAATGATTTATTTGATAAGCTTGGTTTAGTCATTCGGTTTTTGGCTTTGTTCAGTATCATTACCGGTCTGGTAGTGTTAGCAGGTTCTGTAATAAACAGCAAATTTATTCGCATAAAGGAAAATGTTTTGCTGCGAACAATAGGAGCGAGGACTCGCCAGATCCTGCTGATTACCTTAATTGAATACGCCTGGCTTGGATTGTTCTCAGCCCTTACTGGGTTAATCTTATCGCTTGGAGGCGGATATTTACTCACTAAATTTTTCTTTGAAATTACCTTTGCCTTTGATGCACTTGAATTAGTGACCATTGGCTTGGGCGTTGTAACGCTAACGGTATTGATCGGATGGTTTAATTCACGCGAGGTGATCAATACTCCACCACTACAGATTTTGAGAAAGGAAGGGTAATGGCCGTTGTGATTTTTATTTAAGAGTAAGCAATCCACCAGTCGCATACTATTTTTGTTAGCAAATCCTTTTTAAGAGTTGGCCTTTCAGAATAAACTACAAAGTATACCAATGGTGTCTATTGCGATAACGGATAGCATTTTTCCTACAGCCATTTGATATGCTCGCATTCAGGTTTAATATCAAACAATCACTACATTTGTCCGAATTAAACTAACGTCATGTCCAAAACAAAAATCACAATCAATAATAACGGTTCCGTAAAATTAGATGGCGATTTTGAAATTGTCGATATGAATGGAAATGCTTACGGGCTACAGGGAAGAACCATAGTTTCATTATGCCGCTGTGGGCACTCGGCAAATAAGCCATTTTGCGATGGATCGCACAAGCAACACAGCTTTGAGCATGATGCCAAGGCTTTCGATTTGCCGCCAAAAAAGGTGCTTTAAAGAGCATCCAAAAGCTAAAACATACATTTAATTCAAGGTTCTCACTGAAGGTTTGAAGTTTCAGGAAGTAACAAGCCGGAAAAATATTACCTTTGAAGCGACTATGGATGAATTTTGATTTGGTGTCAACCCTTTGCCAGTCACTCTTCAGCCAAGCAATATTTACAACTATTCTAAAAAAGCAATGAATTTACGATCGCAGTACCCAACTGAAGCCAATCTTTACACCTCGTTATGGAATAAGTACCGTCCAGTTATTCTTAAACTGATGTCAGGAGCAGCAACCGAGCCGCAGCAGTACAAACTTTTTCCACATGAATTTAAGGCGATGGGCGAAAAGGTAAAAAAAGGATATTCATTTTCATTGCAAGCCTATAACGGAAAGGCATTGAATAACATTAAGGGATCAGCCGTTGCTCAGGATTTGTTGACCGTATTGCAACAATCTAAAACTGCAGTGCAGCTTATGACGGAAGCTACCTTTGAACTCAACATGGACAAGCATTTTGTTTTACAGGTCAATCGTATTGAAATGCCAACCGTTGAGGACGAAGTGGAAGTGGTGGCGGAGTCTTAATCAAAGAAGTTTTTCCTCCTTTATTTATTCATCAGTATTCGATCCGATCGAAATTCCTCGTTCATACCGCTTTTTTAAAATATACTTGTCATGGTCGATACAGCTTATTCCGTAGATGAAATTCTTAAGAATTTGTCTATTGACGCATTGAATAAAATGCAAAAGGAAATGCTGGCTACCTTTCCTAAACGCGATGACATTCTTTTACTCTCACCAACGGGTAGCGGCAAAACACTCGCCTTCTTTTTATCACTCCTCACAAAATTAAAAGCCAATGAAGATGGAACGCAAGCCTTAATACTCGCTCCATCGCGTGAACTGGCGCAGCAGCTTGAAACAGTTTTCAAAAGCATGAAGACATCGTTTAAGGTAAGTTGCTGTTATGGCGGCCATTCATTCAAAACCGAAAAAAACAACCTTCTTGTTCCTCCCGCTGTACTGATCGGTACGCCCGGCAGAATTGCAGATCATATTGATAAGGGAACATTTAATACAAAAACAGTTCACACCATTGTGTTCGATGAATTTGATAAGGCTTTGGAATTTGGTTTTACTGACCAAATGAGTTTTATAGTTCAAGCACTTCCATCTCTAAGCAAGCGAATTCTAACTTCGGCAACGCAGGCCATAGACATTCCTTCTTTTGTTGGTGTGAAGAGCCTTACTATTATAGATTATCTCGAAACTGAAAATCGTTCGGAAGGACTTACCATTAAGGTGGTATTATCTGAGGATGTGGATAAGCTTGAAATATTTTTAAAACTGATTGCTGCCTGCGCACCGGCAGAGCAAGTTATTGTGTTTTGTAACCATCGCGAATCGGTGGAGAGGATAAGCGATCACTTAATGAAATATGGCGTGGTGAGTGAATGTTTTCAT
>JBBRFY010000131.1:0-12955 GCA_038241205.1 Cytophagales bacterium | reverse complement strand
TAATTATCTACCTCCTTTAAGATGGACAAGATAAAGGAATAATAAACTCAGAAATCATTTCTAAAATTAATTGGTGAGAATCAATTCATTCATACTCCTTCATTTAGTACTCGGTTGCTATTTCGAACTGTTTTCCTAACGCATAATCATCGCTTTCATTTCTTCAATTTCTTTTTTCTGTGCATTAAGTATTCCCTCTGCTAATTTTTTCACTTCCGGATCTTTGATGTCGGCACGCTCACTCGTTAAAATGGTAATAAGGTGATGGGGTAAAAAGTGAATCTCTGATATTTTATCAATAGGCGCTAACATTATATTCAATAAATATCAGTTAAAAAAAAAGCCATCCTTTATGGACGGCCTTCTTTTATACATTCAATTCTAAAAAACTACTTCGCAGCAAAACGTTTTGAAACTTCGCTCCAATTTACAACGCTCCAAAACGCAGTGATGTAATCTGGTCTGCGATTTTGATAGTTAAGGTAATAGGCATGTTCCCAAACATCTAGTCCAAGTATTGGTGTTCCTTTTACTTCGGCAACATCCATTAAAGGATTGTCTTGATTTGGTGTAGAGGTAATGGCGAGCTTTCCATCGGCACCTACAATTAACCACGCCCAACCAGAACCAAATCGTGTTGCGCCTGCGGCAGCAAACTTCGTTTTAAATTCATCGAAACTTCCGAAGGCTGAAGTGATGGCATCTGCCAACGTACCGGTTGGTGCTCCACCTGCATTCGCGCCAAGGATCGTCCAGAATAAACTGTGATTGAAATGTCCACCACCATTGTTGCGAACAGCGGCAGAATATTTTGAAATATTTTTACAGATTTCTTCAATGCTTAAATTTTCTTCTGGTTTGCCAGCAACTGCTGCGTTCAGATTAGTAACATAAGCGTTGTGATGTTTGCCGTGGTGTATCTCCATGGTGCGTGCATCGATGTGTGGCTCCAGTGCATTGAATGCATAAGGAAGCGCAGGTAATGTAAAAGCCATTGCTAAATTTATTTATAGGGTTGAACAAACATTATTAAGATTTCAAATATACAACCAACATGCGAGCAGGATAATTCATATTGCAAGAAATCATCAGAATTTTTTTATAGAATACAGTCTGAGAATCTAAAATGGAAGATCGTCCGTTGCGTTGTTATCTTGCGAGAATGGCTCCTCTGTTGGCGGAGGTGCTGCATGTCCACCATTGCTACCGCTACTGTCTTTCTCCAGCTTCCATGCGCGCGCTTCGGTGTACCATCGCCCATTGTATTCACGGCTCTCTAAATCGACTGAAACATTTACCATATCGCCCACCGATAAATTGTATTGATCTACCTTATCGCCCCAGGCTGAAAGACAAACTTTTTTTGGGTATTGTGCTTGTGTTTCAATGATAAACTCTTGCTTTTTCCAAGTTCCTTTTTTTCCTTCACCCGTTGTTAGCGGTAATAGTTGAAGTACTCTTCCTTTTATTTCCATTTGTTAAAAATTTACAGCGTTAATTTTAAGTTCACAAATTCTTGATTGCGCACTCTACCATTTTATTTAATGTGCTCTCAATATAGAGAACACATGCCACTTCTACCTTCGAATGTTTTTAAAAAATGTATCCACCATTTTTTTACATTCTGCAGCTTTTACTCCTGTTATTTACTCCGTGGTATGTGTCTTCACAGACCACTTCTACTTTTTATTTTACTCCGTGGTATGTGTCTTCACAGACCACTTCTACTTTTTATTTCGGTCTGGGCGGACACAGACTTGGGAACTGGCAAACATTAAAATACCTTCTACCTTCGAATGTTTTTAAAAAATGTATCCACCATTTTTTTACATTCGTCAGCTTTTACTCCTGTTATTACTTTTGTTTTTGGATGCAACAATGGCGTGCTCACTAAACTATATCCACGCTGAACATCGGAAGCACCAAAAACCAATTTCTGAAGTTGTGACCAATGTAATGCACCTGCGCACATTACACAAGGTTCAAGCGTAACATACAGCGTACATTCACTTAAATATTTCGAACCGAGATAATTCGCAGCAGCGGTGATCGCCAGCATTTCGGCATGTGCTGTTGCATCGGTAAGTTTTTCAGTTTGATTATGAGCGCGCGCAATAATACGATTCTGACAAACCACAACAGCACCAACCGGCACCTCTCCTATTTCCAAAGCCTTCACGGCTTCTTTCAATGCCTCGCGCATGAAATATTCGTCTGTGTATAAATCCATTTCTATTATTCAGAATGACTAATCCTAATCAGAGTCCACAGACAACAGTCGACTGTCGACAGTGGTCCGTGGACAATATTCTATTTTATCTTAATTGCCTTCATCATATCTCTTGCCGTTTTCTGCCATTCTTCTCTGTTGCGCTTCGGACAATTAAAGGCAAACACCAACGCCTTTCCGGGTTCTATAAGGTATTGTATATAGGTATATTTAATAACGGGACTCTGGAAACCTTCGCCCTTCTTATTGCCGTTTACACGGGATTCAAATTCAAAAAAAATAAATTTCTTTTTATTAATTTCATGAACACCTTCATCAATCATTTCTACGCGATCGAAAGAATTTGTAATACTTGCGCGAAAAAATTGTTTTGCAAGATCAATATCGGTATCCGGCCATTGTGTTGCTGATACTTTCACACTAAAATCTATTGAGCGTTCATCATTGGTATAAGCGGCTAAGGGAGCCCTAACAGATGGATATCGTTCGGTAAAATCCAAGCCATCCATCGGTCGCCATCCTTTTGGAATAGAAATGGTAATACTGGCAGACACTTTTGTTTTCACCAACTTTGGCGTATCAGACGAGATAAAGGTGAGCGCCAACAGCGGCAGCATTAACGGTATACTATTTTTAATTTTTATCATATCATGTAGGGAGACAAAGTATTATTAAATTCGCGGCTAAATTAACTAAAATCAGATGTTACGAACCCATACTTGCGGTGAATTGAGATTGACGGATGCAAATAAACACGTAACACTTGCCGGTTGGGTACAACGCCAACGCGACAAAGGTAGTGTGTTATGGATAGACTTGCGCGATCGCTATGGAATAACACAGCTAATTTTTGAAGAAGGAAAAACAGAGGCAGATTTATTTCAAGCCGGTAGATCTGCAGGCCGTGAATATGTGCTTCAGGTTGAAGGTGTTGTAACAGAACGTCTTTCAAAAAACGATAAAATTCCTACCGGTGAAATTGAATTAAAGGTAACAAAGCTTACGGTATTGAATGCCGCTAAACTTCCACCATTCACCATTGAAGATGAAACCGATGGTGGCGATGATCTACGTATGAAATATCGTTACCTCGATTTGCGCAGAACATCGGTACGTGAGAAACTACAGCTTCGTCATAAAATGGCGCAGCAAACACGTGCGTTTTTAGATGCACAAGATTTTATTGAAGTAGAAACGCCCGTACTTATTAAATCAACACCAGAAGGTGCACGCGATTTTGTTGTGCCTTCACGTGTGCATCATGGCGAGTTTTATGCATTGCCACAATCACCTCAAACATTCAAACAATTGTTAATGGTGTCTGGCTTCGATCGATACTATCAGATTGTAAAATGTTTTCGCGATGAAGATTTGCGAGCCGACAGACAGCCGGAGTTTACACAAATAGATTGTGAGATGGCGTTCATCACACAAGAAGATATTCTCAATACATTCGAAGGATTGATTCGTCATCTTTTTAAAAATGTAAAAGGTATTGAATTACCTTCCGTACAAAGAATGAAATATGATGAGGCCATGCGTCTCTATGGTTCTGATAAACCCGATACGCGTTTCGCGATGGAGTTTGTGGAGATAACGGAACTCACCAAAGGAAAAAGTTTTCCGGTATTCGAAAGCGCTGAACTTGTTGTCGGTATTGCAGCGACAGGTTGTGCTGAGTACACGCGCAAACAAATTGATGAGCTAACTGAATTCGTGAAGCGTCCGCAGATCGGTGCTAAAGGATTGGTCTATGTTCAATACAAATCTGATGGATCACTGAAGTCATCTGTTGATAAATTCTATTCTCCTGAAGAATTAAAAGCATGGGCAGTTAAATTCAAAGCACAACCGGGTGATCTTATTTTATTGTTAGCCGGTGAAACCTACACCACACGAAAACAATTGAATGAACTTCGTTTGTTGATGGGTGATAAACTTGGCTTACGCGATAAAACTAAATTCTCTGCACTTTGGGTTCTTGATTTTCCTCTATTGGAATGGAACGAAGAAGCAAAACGGTATCACGCAATGCACCATCCGTTCACCTCACCAAAACCAGAAGATATAAAATTGTTAGATACTCATCCAAGTGATGTTCGTGCAAATGCATACGACATGGTTATCAACGGAACTGAAGTAGGTGGTGGATCCATTCGTATTCACGACAGAGCCACTCAGCAAATGATGTTCAGTCATTTGGGATTCACGGAAGAAGAAGCGAAGAAACAATTTGGTTTCTTAATGGAAGCCTTTGAATTTGGCGCACCGCCACACGGAGGTATCGCCTTTGGTTTCGATCGATTATGTTCACTGTTTGGTGGTGCCGATTCCATTCGTGATTTCATTGCCTTCCCGAAAAATAATGCCGGCAGAGATGTGATGATTGATACACCGTCTACGATTTCGAATGAGCAGTTGAAGGAGTTGGGGATTAAAATTTAGATGTTAGACTTTAGGTATTAGACATTAGACGTAAGATATGAGATACTAGATATTAGACGAAAGACATTAGACTTTGGATGCTGGTTGTTAAGGCAATTGTTAAGATGGAACGAACGAACGAAAAAAAAATAGTATAAAAAACCGTAATTGGATTAATAGTCCTTCAGTCTGGACTTTCAATGCTTCCATGTCTAAAGTCTAGTATCTAATGTCTACTGTCTTTTTCTTCAACTCATATAAAAAAAGCCATCCACTTGCGTGAATGGCCTTTGCCCAACAATAACCACAACTATCTTACTTTATTACCAACACTATCAATTCCACATCTGATAGACCCAGCCCTATGTTAAAACGTTGGAATGCTAAAAAGATACAGTCCAATAAAGTAAACAGAATATTAGAATTCCGAGCACACAGAGTATGCGAGGGATTTCTGTCTTTACTCGATTGAGCAAAATAACAAATTACAATCGGGTGCAGAAACGATAACCAAATGATAGGCAGCATCTCTTTCATTTGTCCAAAATCCTACCTATCATAGGGTAACTTTTAAAGTTGCTATGCGCACTGGTTTTTTCATCTCTATCGGAGTCTTTATCGTTCTTGGTTTTCAACCCATAGCATCGGAGCAGGAATTTGATGTCATTATCCGCAACGGAACAATTTATGATGGCACAGGATCGCAATCTTTTATCGGAGATATTGGTATTCAGCAAGACACCATTGCTTCCATAGGTAATTTAAAAAATGCGCGAGGCAAACAAGAAATTGATGCAGCAGGTTTAGCCGTTGCTCCGGGATTCATCAACATGCTCAGTTGGGGAGATCAAAATCTGTTGAAAGACGGACGCGCAATGAGCGATATTAAACAAGGCGTAACGCTTGAAGTATTTGGCGAAGGTTGGTCGCCCGGCCCCATGAAGAGAAAAACAAAAATACCTGTCGATAGCCTGTGGACAACATTGGACGGATACTTCAATTGGCTGATGAAAAAAGGATGTACCCCAAACGTTGCTTCTTTTATTGGCCAGACTTCTATTCGAAATTATGTGATGAATCATGACAATAGAGAGCCAACCAGTGAAGAACTCATTGAAATGAAGTTGCTTGTTCATCAAGGTATGGAAGATGGCGCAATGGGTTTAGGTACATCACTTATTTATCCACCGGCTGCATACGCTTCTACAGAAGAATTGATAGCGCTTGCAAAGGTTGTTTCAAAGTATGGCGGCATGTACATTACGCACATGCGCAGTGAAGGCGATTTTATTTTAATTGCTACAAACGAAACCCTGCGCATTGCAAAAGAAGCAAATGTACATGCTGAAATTTATCATCTTAAAATTAACATCGCCCGCAACTGGAACAAGATTGATCCGCTCCTATTTAAAATTGACAGCGCACAAAAATCAGGAATAAAAATTACCGCCAATATGTATCCTTACATAGCGAGCGGCACAGGTCTAACATCGCGGTTGCCCGCTTGGGTGCAAGAAGGAGGAGCGAAAGAAATGCGCAAGCGCTTACGCAATCCTGACGTTCGAAAAAAGGTATTATTCGAAATGAAAATGGGAATACCCTATAAAAATTCTGATCCATCAAACGTGGTGATGATGGGGTTTCGACTTGATTCACTGAATACCTTATACAAAGGTAAGCGACTTAATGATGTGGCACGCCTGCACGGAAAAAATGCAGATGAAACTACACTCGATCTTATCCTTCGCGATAAATCAAGAATCGAAGCTATATATTATCTTCAATCAGAAGATAATCTCAAAAAAATTATTCGATTGCCGTACGTTAGTTTCGGATCAGATGCTGGCGCAGAAGCGATGACGAAAGAAACGTTAGAAGAAGGAACACATCCACGCATGTATGGAACATTTGCGCGTGTACTCGGTCAATATGTACGCAATGAAAAATTAGTATCATTAGAAGAAGCTATCAGAAAATTGACCTCATTGCCGGCATCGAATTTAAAAATAAGAAAACGCGGAAGTATAAAAATTGGTCACTATGCCGATCTCGCCATTTTTAATCCGCTCACCATTCAAGATTTAGCCACCTTCGAAAAACCAAAACAATACGCTATAGGTATGGTGCATGTTTTTGTAAATGGAGTGCACGTGCTAAACAACGGTGAACATACACTTGCTACACCAGGACGCGTGGTGAGAGGCCCTGGGTATAAAATAAAATGAAACATCGAAGCGTGCAGAACACGTTGTGCAAAAATGATGTACTGCGCTAATCTTAATTATTTTTCGATCTTTACTTTTTAAACTTAACAACATATCCATTAATATGGATAAGCTCTACTTAGGATTACTTTTCATTTTTATTACGCTATCAGGTTTTGGTCAAAGTGCAAAAGACTTGATTGATAAAGGCGACCGCTTGTACGCGAAGAAAGATTACCAGAATGCATTAGCGCAATACCTTCCTGCCTGCGAAACAAAAGGAGATGATGCTTTACTAAACTTAAAAGTTGGCTTGTGCTACCTTTACTCTGACACAAAATGGAAAGCATCAATCTATTTAGATAAAGCGTATCGGCTAGATCCAAAAGTCGATTTAGATATCGATTATTTTTTGGGCATGGCGTATCAAAATAGCAATCAGTTTAGCAAGGCCATTGTTCATTTTGAAAATTTTAAAAAGAATAATAAAAAACTATCGGCCGTTGCCAATGAGAAAATACAAGCGTGTATTGTTGCTGATTCACTCTCTAGAAAACCTACGCGTGTAATCATCGAAAATATTGGCGGCTCAATAAATTCAAACTTCAACGAGTATTCTCCGCTTATTTCGGGTGATGGTAATACCATGATTTTTACTTCGAACCGATCTTCCGATGATTATAAAATTAAAAGCGGAACGAACTTTGAAGACATCTACATTACCGAACGCAAAGGAGGCATTTGGGATGAACCAAAAAAAATCAGTCCGAACATAAATATCAAATTCAACGATGCGGCTGCTTCTCTTTCTGCCGATGGAAATACATTACTCTTGTATTAACACCGGAAATGCGGCAAGTAATAAAGTGCTTTCACTAAAGCGAGCTTCTGCAGTGGTTAACTATCTTGTTACAAAAGGTATCTCGACAAATCGGGTATCGGCTAAAGGTTTTGGATTAGAACGTCCTATTGTATCGAACGATGATGAAGAAGGAGGTCGTGCAGTAAACCGAAGAACGGAGATCGAAATTATTGAGGCGAAGAAGTAAGGATGGCTGCACTGCCAGATCGATAGATTAATTATACTTTCTATCTGTACTTAATTTCCACTTAAAGTATCCGTAAAGTTGTTTTCAGCTTTTTTTGTTATTTTGTGCAACATGTTAAATATGAGTTGTTCAAAAATTCTTAATAATGAATCTTAAAGCGCTAATTGTTGATGATGATCAGTTGGTTCAGTTCCTGAATAAAAAGGTTCTTAACGCCTTAGGCATTGATGCGGATCTTGCCAATAATGGTTTTGAGGCGTTGGTGCGATTAAAAAATGTACCATACGATTTTATGTTAATGGACATCAACATGCCCCAACAAGATGGTCTAGACACAGCCCGTTGGATTCGGGATGACACCAATAAACCTTACCGCGATATTCCCATCTTTGCGCTCACCAGTTATGGATCGCTTCAGCATACCTTAGAAATAAAAGACGCAGGTATTAATGAGCATCTCCAAAAACCACTTAATTCAAAAATACTAATCGACATTTTAAAGCGGTACTTCCGCAATAGAATTAGTGCCGATGTGTTGTCATCTCAATAGCTTGTATCTTTCCAAAACTTTTAGAACTTCACGGCTTCTTTTGTTTGCATTCAGTTTTCTAAAAATTGAAATTTAAAACAGATGAAATATTTTTAAACATTGAATTCTTAAACCAAAACGTTTTGGCCTTTATCGAAAACATTCTACTTAAACTCTATGCACTTTGGGTTTTTTTGGTGTTCACCATTTTTATGATTCTTTTCCTTCCGGGATTAACAATGCCTTTTATTTTAGGAAAACGTTTCAGTTGGTTAGGATACACTTTTCTTCGAATATGGTCGTGGATATTTAGCAAGCTTACCTTCATTCGATACGAAATTCATGGAAAAGAAAATTTTAGAAAAGGACAGGCTTACATCTACGTAAGTAATCATACTTCCTTTCTGGATTTACCGGGCATTACCTTAACTATTCCCGGGGAATTCAAACCCATGGCGAAGAAAGAACTTTTAAAAATTCCTTTATTTGGTTGGATCGCGCGGGGCGCAACGATTATTGTAGATCGATCAAGCGCTGAAAGTAGAAAGAAAAGTCTTGATAAGTTAAAAGATATTTTGCTTGACGGTATTTCAATTTTACTTTTTGCGGAAGGAACACAAAATCGTTCAATAGAAATTTTACAACCCTTTAAAGATGGCGCCTTCCGCCTCGCCATTGATACGCAAGAACCCGTGTTACCTATGGTGGTTATTGGTGCAGGCAAACTCATGCCTCCCGGCACAGTAAATCTCAGACCTGGTGTAATCAAAATTTTTGTCGCAAAAGAAATTTCGATTGAAGGATTAACCAATTCTGATTTGCCATTGCTGAAACAAAAAACATTTGATATGATGAAAGACCTAATCGTAAAGAACACATAGATGGAAACGAATCAACGTCTTTACTCGCTTGATGTTTTTCGTGGCATTACCGTAGCCGCAATGATACTCGTAAATAATCCCGGAAGTTGGGAACACATTTATTCACCATTGCTTCATGCGCACTGGAACGGATGTACAGCCACTGATTTAATTTTTCCATTCTTTCTTTTCATCGTTGGTGTATCCATCCACTTTGGTTATCAACAGAAAAAAGAAGAAGGGTTCACGAGAACAATATTCTTAAAAATCATAAAACGTACACTCATCATCTTTGCCCTTGGTGTTTTTCTTTCGTTGTTCCCAAAGTTCAATTTTGAAATCGTTCGCATACCCGGTGTTCTACAACGAATCAGTATTGTGTTTTTGGTTTGTAGCATTTTATACTTGTGCACCAATTGGTTAAATCAACTGCGCACAGGCTTGCTGTTTTTACTTGGCTACTATCTTCTAATAACGCTAGTACCCGTTCCTGATTTTGGTCCTGCGAATCTTGAACCTGAAACTAATATTGGCGCATGGCTCGATCGGTTGTTATTAGAAGGACATCTCTGGGTTCAAAGTAAAACCTGGGATCCAGAAGGATTACTAAGTACAATTCCAGCCATCTCAACAGGAATACTCGGTATGCTCATCGGACAACTGATGAGCACTGTAAAAGAAACTTCAGTTCGCATTGCCTGGATGTTTTTTATTGGAGCGGTATTAATTGTTTTGGGCTTAGCCTGGGCTCTTGTCTTTCCACTTAATAAATCATTATGGACCGGTAGCTTTGTTCTCTACACAGGAGGTATCGCCATACAATTCTTAGCGGCATGTCATTGGATTATTGATGAGCAAGGTTTCCGAAAAGCATTCATGCCCTTTGTATATTATGGTACGAATGCACTTTTTGTATTTGTTGTTTCTGGATTACTTGCTAAGACTTTAGGTCGTTGGAAAATTATGATGGCGGATGAACGAGAAGTTTCAGCTTGGACATACCTTTACTTGGTTGGTTATGAAAGTTGGCTGCCATCAAAAGTCGCTTCCCTGCTGTTAGCAATTACCTTATTAACAATCTTCTTCTTTATACTTCGTTGGATGTATTTAAAAAAGATTTTTGTGAAAATCTAAAGTGCCACAAATAAGATAGCAGATCGCCTCCGAAAACTTTATCCTTTTAAGGATGAAGTTAAATCTGTTCGACTTAAACTCATAGCCTGAAAACCACACAGGGCGGTAATGATGATCGCGCAATATGCGATTGGGAAAACGGGATCCATCCAATTGAAATGAGTAGCATATACAAAGTTTCGAAGCAGTTCTTTAATAACAGATAGGTCAAGGGACCGAAAACTAATAAAGCCATTAGCATTTGTCTTGCAAATTGAGCGAGAGAATAACTTCAAGTAAACCAGCAGTAACAAACAATAAAATAATCCCCAACACCATTGATATAGTCACGATACCAAAGGACTCCTTGGCAAATGCAAAAATTATCTCGAGCTGATTCGTTCCTACAAGTTTATTAATCGCTAACTCTTTTGATCGATGTGGTAATGTGAGTGTTGTCAGGTTAATAAAACTAGTGAGCGCAAGGAAAAAAAAGGATGCTATGCTGATCAAAATCAGAATGTTATAATAATCTCCATGTCTGGCATGAGTGATAAGAACACCAATGTAGAGCACGCAAAAGCAATGGCGAGCGAAATTATTTTCAATACATATACCTCCCTGTTTCTGGAGATGATTCTAAAAAAATAATCGTGACTGAAATAAGGGCATTGATCTAAGGTAAAGTATCCAGGTCATTACTCAACAATTCGGACAACGGGTATTCACTCGAACCAAACTAGAATCGAACAAACCTTATGTTCCACTTTTTACATCCATCCAATAACGGACGAATTCATTCATTAATGAACAAGCTCCGAGGCTACATCTGGCAATAAAAAGTAAATCCGGAGCGGCACGTATGACTGAGCCTGCTCCGGATGATTACGTACTAACCCAAAAACTTGATACAAAAAGTATGTTTCACTTCTACGTTTAAAATTTAAGCTTCAACTATTTTAAAATTAATTTCAGTTAATCCGCTCCATCTGCTTTAGCAACGTCAACGGTGTAGGCCGCAACAGCTTTTCCTTGATCTGTTCCCACTTCTGCATCAAACCTCCAATGTATTCCACCATAAATTCTAGACTCAGCTGCTTCAATTGCCCATGCCCTTACTTGCACCGCCTTCGATGGAAATACGTATGCTAATACTTCAGCCGCTGAAGCGGAGAAAACACTATGGCCAGAAGTATAACTTGGAAAATTAGGTGTGCCGGCAATGGTTTTAAATCCGGGTATCATTTGAATGGGTCTTGGATAATGGTAAAAATATTTAGCGTCCCAACAGCTAATGCCGCCATCCATCATGGCCATATTTAAATACGCAAAGGTGCGCGCTGTGCGCAACGGGTTTACCTTATACTCAATAATGTAATCTTTTGCAATCTTGTTCCAGTGCCCGGGTGGTGTGTAGGTGCTTAAACCATCTTGCCAATAATTGGCAATTCTTCTTTTCTCTTCCGTCATGTGATTCTGAATATAAACTAACTCTTTTAGGTTAGCCTCATATTCAGCAGACCCAATAGCAGGCGGTGCAATTGGACGTACTTCTTCCACTGTCGGAACACTCCACATTTTCACTTTTCCAAAAAGAGGGCAAAGCCCAACAGGGCGAGTAGGCGCCTCTAGGTTATCCCATTGCCATCCGAATCGTGCAAATGCCGATGCTTTAATGGAATCTGAAACCGCCTTTGGACATTGCGCTTTTTTCATTCCGTCTGTTGCCGCACGCGCTAGCGCGACTTTTGCAACCTCTTGGCCAATGTACGTCCCTGCATCAATATCACTTGATACGTTGCTTCCCGACCATATTAAACTTTGAAGATGTTCTTCTGCTTTTGCAGCGAGATACTCTTTTTCAAGTGGAAACATCACTGATAAAATATCACGCGCGGAGGCAGCCACTACTGCGCCATCGGAAGGATATGATGGAATATTGTTCTGGGAATGCGGAGACTCGATTGAATTATCTACCTGATAAGGAGCTTTACGGTTATACATGTATTTATAATGCCACGCTGTAATCAATCCATCAAATTGAGCAACACTTAAATAGGCAAGTGCACGAACAGCATACGGTGGATGTGCAAATGGAAAACCAGGTGGCCCGTCAGGTGCAGCAGGATTTGGCAAGGTGTAGGTTCCATCATCGTTCGGGCCTGGTATAAGATTGTATTTAGCAATTAATTCTAAGGTAATTTCATTCCATCTTAATACTGAATTGTTTGTCCAATAATCAACTGCTTTGCGTTGCATAGCAGTAAGGTTTGCAACGTCCGATTTTAATAAAGTAAGTTCAGATACGTATTCTGCAGAATTAATATCGGCTGGAGCTTCTATAACAATTTGATTAGAGCTTGATAAAAGTACAGGATTCCAATCTCCACCATCTTCATCTAAGGCTGCAAATGTATAGGCAGAATAGTTCGCCATGGTTGGCAATTCATTTTCGCACGATGTTACAATTAATGTGCTCCAAAACGCATAAATACAAAGTATGATTATATTTTTTTTCATAGTGCTGTTGTTCTAAATCTTAAATT
>JBBRFY010000130.1:0-13106 GCA_038241205.1 Cytophagales bacterium | reverse complement strand
CACGGGAACCGAACCAGACTTTGAACGAATTTTTAAGGTATATACGTTCGAAGTCAAATAAATTAATAGTCCTTATAAACAGTACTGTTGAAGAGTACCGAATGAGAAAATAACGCTAACTGTGTAGAATTTCCGATTTCTTTATATTAGTAGAAAATGAACTGTTGAAACTTTCGATATGTATGTACCGAGCTATGGATGGTAAAATTAATAAAAACAGAACAGGCTTATTAGTAAGCCTACTCTGTTTGCTTTTGTTGATGCTTACAGCCTTTCAATGTGATAATGAAAAGCCTGTCGAGTATCAACCCATTACATTTGTTCTTCCTGTAATGATGGTTCCTCAAGACAGTGTGTTTAACATTGGTGATACAGTATCGATGGAAGTAGCAGTTAGTGATTCATTATATGAGTATCACACCAAAAAGAAATATAAGCTACCTAACTTTGATTTTGGACAGACAAGCATAGTAGTGAGAAAATTAATTAACAACAAGTTAGCCTTAGGTGATCAACAAAGTGCTGCCTCTAAATTTGATATTGTCGAAGAAATTGGCAGCATTTTATTTCCGGGAGAAACATTCATTGATTTTAAGTATTTCTACAGTTTAGATAGTCGAAGTTATTTATTAAAAATTGGATTTGTTCCAAAGGAGACAGGAGTATTTTGTATAAATTTATTATCACCTAGAAATTTAAAGTATAAAGGTAATATCGATTTAGGAATTAGTTCGGAAGGAACTCCTATCATACCAATGTATGAGGACTTGTTTTTCCCAATGAATAATGGAGATAATAACTTTGATTTATTCGAAATCTATTGTTGGGATAATTCTTTTGTAAATCCTGAGAACTATCGGAACAATTATTATATCCGAAAAGGAACTTTCACTTTTAGCGTTGTGGAATAATGATTTTTTGCATACACGAATGCCGTTAATAAAAATTCTCATACGATTTGCTTTTGTTATTGTTCTGATATGCCTTTTTCTTTTTAACATTAGACTTTCAAAATGCTATATGCTACAGCGATTGTTATACTTCATTTTGCTAATTGGTCTCTTGTGCTCATGTCACTCAAAGACACCACCGGCTGATCTTATCATACTCGGTGGAACAATTTATACGGTTGATGAAAAGCAACCTAAAGTTGAAGCCGTAGCAGTACTTGGCGATAAAATAATTTTTGTTGGATCAGAAACAGAAGCTCGGAAATACATTCAGAAAAAAACCCGTGTCATTGATCTACAAGGAAAAATAATGACGCCTGGTTTTATTGAGGGGCATGGTCATTTAATGGGCGTTGGCTACAATGAATTGAATCTTGATTTGATGGATACAAAAAGCTATGCGGAAATTATTGAACGTGTAAAGCAAGTTGTAGCGAAAGCCCAACCGGGTCAATGGATTATCGGTCGCGGCTGGCATCAAGATAAATGGGATGTTGCACCCGATGAACTTGTAAAAGGTTTCCCAACGCATAAAATGTTGAGTTTGGTGTCACCCAACAATCCTGTTTTTTTATCCCACGCCAGTGGCCACATGAGTCTTGCAAATGCAAAGGCGATGGAGTTGGCGGGCGTTAATCTTTTGTCGGTAGAAAAAAATGCTAGTGAAACGATAGAAGGTGGCGAAATTATTCGTGATGCGCTCGGCAATCCAACCGGGATGTTTGTGGAAAATGCGAAGATGCTCATTCAGCAATATGTTCCGGGTATTGATTCAACGAGTGATCGACAAGCGTTAACGTTAGCGCTGAGCGCGTGTTTACGAAATGGCATCACGAGCTTTCATGATGCCGGTGCTTCGCGAGAGAACATCAGTCTCTTTCATCAGTTCAAAGACGAAAAAAAATTAAGCGTTAGGCTATATGTAATGCTTACAGGCTGGGATAGTAAATTGGTTTACGAGTGGCTACAAAAAGGACCTGAAATTGATGATGATCATTTACTTACCATTCGTTCTATAAAATTGAATTGTGATGGTGCATTGGGTTCGCGTGGCGCTTGGTTGCTAGCGCCCTACAGCGATCGACCTGATTTTTCTGGAATGGCTACCTTACCTATGGATACCGTTTTAAAGATTTCGAGAGTGGCACTTCAGCATGGCTTTCAGGTTTGTTCGCATGCCATTGGCGATCGAGCCAACCGAGAAATTTTAGATCGGTACGAACGTGCTTTCAAGGAGTATCCTGAAAAGGCAAAAGATTCCAGATTCAGAATTGAGCATGCGCAGCACGTACATCCAAGTGATATCCCGCGCTTTGGATCACTCGGTGTTATTGCTGCCATGCAAGCGATACACATGTCTTCAGATCGGCCATGGGCAATTGATAGGTTAGGAGAGAAGCGTATTAAAGAAGGAGCATACATGTGGCAGTCGTTATTAAAATCGGGAGCTCGTATTGTAAATGGAACCGATGCTCCTGTAGAACCTGTCAATTCAATACCTTGTTTTTATACATCTGTTACGCGCAAAACTTTAAAGGGAGAACCAGCCGGTGGTTATGAACCGGAAGAAAAAATGACGCGAGAACAAGCACTTCGTTCGTATACATTAGATGCAGCGTATGGTGCTTTCGAAGAAAAAATAAAAGGATCGATTGAAATTGGAAAGCTTGCCGACTTTACCATTTTCACAAACGATATTATGAAAGTAGACGAGGCTGATATTTTAAAGACTGCTGTCGCAATAACTATAGTAGGTGGGAAGGTTTTGTATGAGAAGTAGGATAGAGTATGGAGTAGTGAGTCTTAAGTCTTTAGTATTGAGATTTGCACAGAATTTATCGATACTATAAAATTATAAATGATCGACACGCTGTACTGGCGAGCCAAGATAAAAAGCAAAAAAAAGGGAAGGCGATTTACCTTCCTTTTTTAGCGATAGGTTAAAACCTTACGCTTTTAA
The DNA here is from genome assembly GCA_038241205.1 of Cytophagales bacterium. Lineage (GTDB taxonomy): Bacteria > Bacteroidota > Bacteroidia > Cytophagales > Cyclobacteriaceae > Chryseolinea. The sequence continues at coordinate 10,196 of JBBRFY010000130.1, read as the reverse complement.
AAATTTCATTGCTTTTGCTTTTACCATGTCGCGGTCTGCGGTAATGGTTGGATCGCTATAAACGTGTTGCGATATTTCGCCCACTACACCTTTCTTAAAGCCAAGTTTTTCAGCAATGTGCTCACAAAAAACGATTTCGCTTCTAAAGACAAGTCCATCCATTTTCATTAGCTGTATTAAATGGTAAAGGTGCTCGAACTTTTCATCATTTGTAAAGGAAACAATATTTGCGATGGGTTGTGGATTGCTTAGCATGGCATCTACTTCTTCTTTAGAAATGCCGTTTGCTTTTGCAATAACCTGAATAAGTTTAGATTCGCGATCGGCAACTGACTTATCGCTGGCGGCTAGGTTGATGAGAACGTTTAGTTCTTGTTTTTTGTCGAAAATCATGATATGTCTTTTAATTGAAGTTCAAAGTTTAAAAAATGCCTTTAGAAATATACTGTAAAATACAATGTTTTGGTACATGGGCAAAAAAAAACACATCGACCTCCGTTGATGCAACCCTTATCGTTACCGCTGGTCTTTAGTGCAAATTTAAAAAACATGAAGAATATACTATTTGTAATCTGCTTTGCCCTGGTGTCTACTTTTGCTCTGGCACAGGAAACGCAAACTCGAAACGTGGGTACGTTTAGCGGAGTAAAAGTTGCAGAAGGCATTGATGTCTATCTGAAGAAAGGTGAGAAAGAGAGTGTTAAGGTTGAGGCAACCGGTGTAAAAATAGAAAATGTATTAACAGAAGTATCTGGTTCGTATCTGAAAGTCCACATGCGTGATGGTAATTATCGCGGACATGTTAACGTGAAAGTGTACGTTACCTATGTGCAGATTGAAAAACTATCGGCCAGCTCTGCGGGAAGTATTTTTTCTGAGTCAACTCTTCGTGCCAACGCCATGGAAATCAGTTGCTCTAGTGCCGGCAATATTGAAGTTTCGATTGATGTGCAAAAGTTGAATGTTAGTGCAAGTAGTGCTGGGGAAATGGAACTGAAAGGAAAAGCAAAATCGTTTAATGCCGATGCCAGCAGCGCTGGTGAAATAGATGCATACGATTTGCAAGCGCAAAACGTGGAGGCGGAAGCCAGTAGCGCTGCTTCAATAAAAGTTTTTGCTTCAGAAGCAATTGATGCGCACGCCAGTAGTGGAGGAAGCATTCGTTATCGCGGAAATCCAAATAAATCGGATACGAGTTCAAGTAGTGGAGGCTCTGTAAAGAAATCGGATTAAAATAAAACCCCGGTAACGGGGTTTTATTTTTGGTGTTTTAGGTCGAGTGAATTGAAATGTAAATTGAGTGAACAATTACCTTAGATGCCTTTTTAATGCATTCACTAAACCTTAAAAAAATTCATCATGTTGCTATTATCTGCAGCGATTATGCAGTATCAAAAAAGTTTTACACTGAAGTGCTCAATCTTGAAATTATTAGCGAGACATATCGTTCAGAAAGGCAATCGTATAAACTGGATTTGAAGATTAATGATGCATATCAAATTGAATTATTCTCATTTCTAAATCCGCCAAAAAGAATGTCACATCCGGAAGCCTGTGGGTTGCGTCATTTGGCTTTTGAAGTGAATGATATTGAAGAAGCAATTTTAATTCTAAATAAAAGAGGAGTATCGGCTGAGCCAATACGAATTGATGCGATAACGGAAAAACGATTTACCTTTCTTAAAGACCCCGATGGATTGCCATTAGAATTATATGAGATCTAAAAACTAGTTGATCTTTTATCTTTGAATTTAGACAGCAGTTTTCCAGATCTCAATCTTGGAGTTTCCGCGAACGGAGTAGTTCATCACTACCGTCTTTCCGTCATATCTCACCACGGCATCATTGTCCAGGCTGATCAATTCGATGACTTTGGTCGGTCCAAGAATAACGGTTGATTTACCCTTTACAGATTCACACCACACCACATCACTGGAAAGATTATTCAGATCCAGAGTAATGTTTCCATCAATGCCACGAATCATCAGTTTTTTACAGATACCTGAAAAAGAAACTACACCAACACCTGTCAAATTGAATTCAATTGTGTTCTTGATGCAGTAGATCATCCCAGAAAGGTCAAAATTACCTTTGGCTATGAATTTGGCATCGCCATAATTCCCGATAACAATTGAATTGTTTTTGTGATCGCCTATAAACTCGATGTTTCTTTGCTTAGTCTGCGCCTTAGTCATAGATAGTTGTTGGGTAGTGAAGCCTAAAAAGTAAATCATGAAAATTTCCAATTGGCACTTTTCATTACGATAGCAAAAGAAGCACGCCTGCACTACGAGGGCAACTTGTAATTTGAGAATATAGAAAAAAGAATAGGCTGTGTTGATCAAAGTTGCTGATGCTGAGAGACCTACATCATTGTATTCAGCTGGAAAATATGAATAAAGTATAAGGTGTTTTTCTGTTGGTAATTGGAAACGATTGCGAATTCGTATAAAATCTGTACAGGAGGATCTGGAAAAATGCGAATACCTGTCTATGACATTAATAATTCGCGTTCTCTCTTACTGATTTTTGGACTCACTGTAAAGACCTCCCGCACGTTATAAATCTTTTTATTCTGCGATTCATAATAGGTTCTCATAATCAGTTCGGCAATTAGCCCAAAAGTAAGAAACTGAATGCCGGCAAGTACCAATGAAACTCCCAGCAAAAGTATGGGCCGTCCCCAGATGTCCTGCCCCATAATTTTAACTGCCAGTAGGTAGAAATTAATTGCCATACCTACGGTAAAAGAAATGATCCCGATAGGTCCAAATAAATGGATTGGCCTGCGGAAGTATTTTTGAAAGAAGACCATCAACACCAGATCGCTCATTACTTTAAAAGTGCGTCCGATACCATACTTTGATTTACCATGAATACGTGCATGGTGCTTTACGTCCATATCGATTATGCGTCCACCTTGGAGTACAGCAAGTACTGGGATGAAGCGATGCAGTTCGCCATACAACCCCAGTTTGTGTGCTATTTCTTTGGTGAAAATTTTTAGCGTACAACCATAATCCTGAATGTGCACGTCTGTTAATTTCCGAATCAATTGATTGGCAAGTTTGCTCGGTATTTTTCGAAGCAGTGCGCCATCTTGTCTATTCTTTCTTGTTCCTGCAACAACATCCCAACCTTCTGTTTTTAATTTTAGGAGCATGGCAGGAATATCGGATGGATCGTTTTGCAGATCACCATCCATAGTAACGATGTAATCGCCTTGAGCGTGATCTATTCCTGCAGCCATGGCGGCTGTTTGTCCGTAGTTTCTATTGAGAGAAACTAACCGTGTTCGGGTATCCGCTAATCGTTTGATGTTGAAGACTGTTGCATCTGTTGAACCGTCATCCACCAGAATCAATTCGTAATCATAAGAAGCTAATGCTTTTCGAATAGAAGTGAATAAAGGTTCAATGTTATCCTGCTCGTTTAACAGTGTGATGACAATTGATAATTCCATTCTGCAAAGTTAAGAGGTGGCATGTTGCTTTGGATTTACAGCAACGTTACCATTTCATTAAGATAGGTTCACACTGTGTTAACAAACGGCTTGCTATTTAACACTAAACTTGCGGCATGAATAAAAACCTTATTGTTCTGTTGATCCTGTCAGCGCTTGTTTTTTTTGCTAACATAGGAGGCACTTCTATTTACATATTGGATGAAGCTAAAAATGCAGGCTGTGCCATGGAGATGTATCAGCGCGGAGATTGGGTGGTACCTACCTTTAACAATGTACTTCGAACAGACAAACCGCCACTCCACTATTTCTTCATGAAATTTTCATACTCGGTTTTTGGCGTCAATCCATTTGCTGCTCGTTTCTTTTCTGCAGTGATGGGCCTACTGACAATACTTTGTGTTTATTTTTTCTCTCGAAAATTACTTAACGAACGGACTGCTATTTTTAGCGCATTGATTTTGAATTCTTCGATTCAGCTCGCCATTCAATTTCATCTTGCTGTACCTGATCCTTACCTTATTTTTTTTCTTACCCTTGGTCTTCTCAGTTTTGTCTTTGCCTATACAACAAGTCGCCATTCCTTTTACTATTTATTTTATGCTGCCATCAGTTTTGCAACGCTTGCAAAAGGACCGGTAGCAATTGTGTTCTCAGGAATTATTGTTCTTGTTTTTTTAGTAGTTCAAAAGAAAAGAAGTTTGAAAGCCCTGCTGGAAATAAAAATCTTCCAGGGTATTTTGATTTTTATACTGATCGTGTTGCCTTGGTATGTTGCTGTGGGTATTGAAACGCAAGGAGAATGGTTAGAACAATTTTTTTTTAAGCATAATGTGAGTCGGTTTACATCACCCATGGAAGGACATGGTGGGTTTCCCTTTGCTTCTTTTGTTATAGCGCTGGTTGCTCTTATGCCGTTTTCTTTTTTCTTTCCTCAAGCCGTGAGACTTTTGTGGGGCGTACAAAAGGTAAATCCCTTTATTCAATTTTGCGCTGTTGCAAGTTTTGTAGTGCTTATCTTCTTTGCATTGTCGCGCACTATTTTACCTACTTATCCTGAACCCGCCTTGCCCTTCCTGGCCGTGTTGCTGGGTTTCTTTTTTAATGAGATTACCTTAAATACCTATATTAAGAAAAAGCATTTACTAATAAGCTCAGCAGTCTACCTTATCATTGCAGTGGTTCTTCCATTTGCCGTTTGGTTTGCTTTAAAGCAAGAAACGAACTTGAAGGATTTGGCTAGCCAGTCGTTATACTTTATCATTCTTCCTGTGGGTGCTGCCGTTGCATGTTATTTTTTTACTAAAGAGATGAACGTAAAAGGTTTCTATACCTATGTTACTACATCGATTACTTTTCTTTTCGTTTTTTTCTATTTCATTTTTCCACCTGTAGATCAAAGAAATCCTGTAACACGAAGCTTAACCGATTTGCAAAAGGCTGAAAATAGAATTGCGTATCGTGATTTTAATCCGGCTTATGTTTTTTCGCTGCAAAGTCCAATTCAAAAATTAGAAAACATTCAGGAAGTTTTAAAGTATGCTGAAACACATTCAGAATTTCTGATTGTTACACAGAAGAAACATCAGCATGAACTGGATACATTGCAATCAACTGTTTTGTTTGAAGGCAAAGATCTATTTGAAAATCCCACAACAATTATTCTGAAGTATTCTGCTCTCAAGCATGACTAACAGAGCGTTTCCTCTTTTTTAATTTGAATTGAAACGGAATATTTAATTTCCCATTCATCCACCCTGGCATTTGATTATTCTCAAAGAGTTGCCAGATAATAAAGGTAGTTAGTCCGCCCATCATTGCACCAGCGGCTACATCCATTAGAAAATGCTGCGCCATGTAGACGCGTGAATAGCCAACCAACAGAGCAATAATTAAAGAAACAATGCCAATGGTTTTGTTTCGGGAAAGCAAGGTAATTGCCATCGCGGCACAAAAAGCGGTGGCCGTGTGCCCGGAAGGAAATGTATTAGAGGTATGAACTTCTATGCCTGGAACAAAATGCAAAAGATCAGGATTAAGAAAATGGCGAGGCCGTTCTGCTCCATGAAATAACACGTGCTTAAAAAGACTTACAATCAACCCATGAACTGCAGCGCTCAATGCGAGTGCGAAGAAATATCGCAATCCAATAAAAAGAGTGACGATAGCAATTGGTATGAAGACAATACCATCACCCAGATTTGTAATTGTCGTGAAGAAATTATCCAATAGGGGAGAATGATGACCATTGATCCATAACACATCGTTTCCTTTTGGAATAAGCAGCGAAGTGATAAATAATAAAGAAACGACAATGAAAAAGTTTCGAACCGATAGGCGCGTTGAAGTGCTTTGAAAAGTAGATTGGATTGCCACAGTTTAGTTTTGACAAACCTAGGCATCGCACTAAAACTGAGGATGAACCAAAATTGAAGTCTGAATTATGATAAAGTAGGGTGAAGGTTAAGAGGGAAACGGAAACTTAATCGAAAGATAACACATAAGCATACAAGTGGTAGGCGAAAGGCCGGTTCAAAATTCACATAGTGCAAACGTGTACTTAACAAAAAATTAAAATTATGGGTTGCTTTTAACCTCAGTTTCAAATTTTCCAATAGATTTGGATACTATTAAGATCTAAATTCAACCACTATGGCGCAACTACGTTTTGAAGCTCTAAAGAAATTGAGCGACCGTTCCAAGGTTCACGTGCAACCTCCATCCACCAGCGTTTCTAAGTTTTACGGAGAAAATGTTTTTGGCATGGAGCAATTACGTGCCTCTTTGTCTCCTGCAGTTTTTAAGAAAGTAAGTCAAGCAATTAAAAACCACGAAAAAATAGATGAAACAACTGCTGACGCTGTTGCTTCTGCTGCAAAGTCGTGGGCATTAAGTAAGGGCGCTTCTCACTTTACACACTGGTTCCAACCGATGACGGGCGGTACCGCAGAAAAGCACGATTCGTTTTTCGATGCATTAGCCGGTATTGAAAGATTTAAAGGCAGCGAGCTTGTTCAACAAGAGCCTGATGCTTCATCCTTTCCAAGTGGTGGAATTCGCAGTACTTTTGAAGCGCGTGGGTATACTGCGTGGGATCCAACATCACCCATGTTTATATATGGTGTTACACTTTGTATCCCTACTATTTTTGTTTCGTACACAGGTGATACCTTAGACACAAAAGCACCCTTACTAAAGGCACTTAAGGCTGTTGATACAGCAGCAACTCGTGTCTGCCAACTTTTCGATAAAGACATTCAACATGTAGTAGCATCGTTGGGTGCGGAGCAAGAATATTTTGTTATTGATAAAGCTTTGTTCATGGCTCGTCCTGACTTAGTAATGGCGGGCCGTTCTGTTTTTGGTCATGCTCCCGCACGCGGCCAGCAGTTAGAAGATCATTATTTTGGAACGATTCCTCCTCGCGTTTATGACTTCATGAAAGAGTTTGAATTCGAAGCATGGAAATTAGGTATTCCTGTAAGAACCCGTCACAACGAAGTTGCGCCAAGTCAATTTGAGGTTGCGCCTTTGTTTGAAGAGGTAAACGTAGCCAACGACCACAACCAGTTGATGATGGATGTGATGAGTCGTGTTGCTGAGAATCACGACTTAAAAATTCTTTTCCATGAAAAACCTTTCGCAGGATTGAATGGATCTGGCAAGCATAATAACTGGTCGCTTATTACTGATACAGGTGTAAATTTATTTGCACCAACCAGTAGCGCACGCGATAATTTAATGTTCCTTACGTTCTTCGTTACTACCATTAAGGCGGTGCATGAACATGGCGAACTTTTGCGCGCCAGCATTGCGACAGCGGCAAATGATTTCCGTCTTGGCGCTAACGAAGCACCTCCTGCAATTATGTCAACCTTTATTGGTTCACAAATGACAGCAGTGTTGGATGAGTTAGAGAAGAAGGGAAATGTGAAAATCGAGAAAGGCGACAATATGTATATGAAGCTTGGTATTGATCAGATTCCAGAAATTATTTTGGACGCTACAGATCGTAACCGTACATCACCTTTTGCCTTTACAGGAAATAAGTTTGAATTCCGTGCCGTAGGTAGTAGCGACAATTGCGGAACAGCTATGACAGCGCTGAATACAGTAGTGGCTGATCAATTGGAGAAGTTCCATGAAGCGGTTACGAAGGAAATTGAAAAAGGCGAAGAGAAGCGTTTGGCAATTGTGAATGTGCTTCGTAAGTATATTAAAGAATCGAAAGACGTTCGATTTGAAGGCGATGGTTACTCAGAAGCATGGGTAAAGGAAGCTGCAAAGCGCAAACTTGGAAATGTCAAAAATACGCCACGTGCTTTAGATGCTTACCTAACTAAAAAGTCGGCTGAGTTATTCGAGAAGCATGGTGTGATGACGCATAGGGAAATTGAAGCGCGTGTTGAAATCAGACTGGAGTCATATATAAAACACGTTCAAATTGAATCACGCGTAATGGGAGACTTAGCAATGAATCACATTATACCAACTGCCATTGCTTATCAGACTAAATTAATCGACAACGCAAATGGCTTGAAAGGTCTCGGTGTCGACAATAAGGCGGTGGTGCAAACGATCAAAGAAATATCAGGACATATTGATACGATTAAGAATAGTGCCCGTGCCATGGTTGAAGAGCGCAAGCGAATCAATAAAATTCCGGATACGCATAAACGCGCTATTGAGTATTGCGATAACATTAAAGAAAAATACTTTGACGTGTTACGCGATGCAGTCGATAAATTGGAATTACTAGTGGACAATGAAGATTGGCCTTTAGTAAAATACAGAGAAATGCTTTTCTTACGCTAGACTAAACCTACCTAAACCTACTCTAGTGTGTAAACCCCGGCTTGTCCGGGGTTTATTTTTTTAAGGTAGGCTGATGCAATTGTTGTCCTGATTTTTAAAGCGCCACCATTTTAAGAATTGCTTCTCGAATCAATTCCGGATTTGACCAAGGTACAAAGTGATCCATGTCTTCTTTGAAAAGAAATTCAACGGGAGCATTCACTAACATCTTTTTTGCAAAGTCCGCATTCGCTGCCGGCACAAGAGAATCTTTTTTTCCTTGAATAACAATTACTGGACACGTAATCGAAGCCCACAACGGAATCATTTTCTCTAGTTCAGGCTTTAACTTATAAATTTCTTCGTTCGAAGAACGAAACGATCTCGGTAGAATCCAACTTAAAAAGGGAGTTGCCAATGGTGCGCGAAACCACGTTTCATTAGGTTCCAACGCAGGATCAATAGAACCTGCAACGATAATCAATCCATCTACAAGTTGAGGATAATCCATTGCCATGCGTGCAATCAGTGGCCCGCCTAGGGAATGGCCAACGAGTATAATGGGTTTATTATTTTTGTACTCTTCTAAAATTGGCTTTAATGCTTCTGCCTGTTTTTGCAACGAAGGTTCTGCATTTCCAAAGTTAGAAAATCCAAAACCCGGTCGGTCTGTTGAAATAAGTAACGCATTGGGTAGGAGACAGGTATCTGCTAAGAAACCAATGAAGGCACTTAATGAACCAGGCGATCCGTGCATAAAAAGTACGAGAGGTTTAGAATCGTTACCCGACTTAACGTAATGTATGGTTCGAAATCCGGTTTTGTATTGATGTTGTGTTGCTGTTACGTTTTTAGCTGCGAAATACAATTCAATTTCTTTTGGATTCATCCGAAAGGATGTGCACGAGTGAAGCACTATCACAACGCTTAAAAAGAACAACGAAATTATCCACCGTATTCTTTTTCGAATCACAGGTTTCATGCTATTAATTACTTAATAGCTTTTTATATTGCTCGGTGTTGTGAAGTAGCTCGATTGCTTTCTTTACATCATTGTCGTACTTAAATCCTGATTCGATGGCACCGCGTTCCAAATAATATCGCGATACAATTTCTTCTTCTAACACTATTTTAATTTCGTCTTTGTAAAGCATCAACTCATTCTTTTTACTTTCAGCAATGCGCGCATTGATTTGCTCGATTTGCGATTTCAATTCATTAAAATATTTTTCTTTCTTCGCTTCTTCTGTGAATTGTTGAATTTCGTATTCCATATACGATTTGTAACTATAGTTTTTATCCTTCATCCAATTCACAAATTGTTGATAGTCTTCATCAGAAAGTTGAAAGGTTTTAATATCAACAGCATTATTTCTTTTTAAAATATATTGTGATACATAGTCAAGCAGAAATCCTTTTTCATATAACACTTGAGTTAACGCATGTGCTTCTAACGATTCTGTTTTTATGTCGGGATCAATTCCACCACCATCATATACCTTTCGCCCATTGGTAGTTTTAAATGCTTTCTTTAAAGAATCAGGAATCGATCCTACGCTTCCATCATCTCTGCGATGACCATAGTCCAAAACTTGAATACATCTTCCGGTGGGAGTATAATATTTAGCAGTTGTTACCTTTAATTGAGAGTTGTAAGAAAGTTGTCGGCTTACCTGAACCAACCCTTTGCCATACGATTTTTCACCAATGATTAAACCGCGATCGTAATCTTGCAATGTGCCCGCTACAATCTCAGAAGCAGATGCGCTGTTTCTATTAATCAAGACGGCAACAGGTATTTCGGTATCAAGCGGATTATTTAAAGTTTCGTAGTTTAAATTGTTCTCCGGAATTTTACCTTTTGTACTCACTACCATTTTTCCTTTTGGTAAAAAAATGTTGGTAATGTTTACCGCTTCAATCAGTAATCCTCCGGGGT
>JBBRFY010000129.1:0-13122 GCA_038241205.1 Cytophagales bacterium | reverse complement strand
CTAATGACGTTGTAAGTCTTAGTGCGTACACCACTTTTTCCAATGCTATTTGATACACACCATTTGTATCTTTGAAGTTCTTATCTTCTTCAGAGTCAAAATAATCTTGTAAGCCAAGTAAGGTATCGTGTTGATTTTTTAAATCGTACAAGTCAGCGTAGTTGTAAATTAATTTCTTGTTCACCAACATGTCCACTTTACGTTCGCCCAGCGAATCGATGTTCATTGCTTTGCGCTGAATGAAATGCTCGATGCGTCCTTTTACTTGTGGCGGGCAACTACTTGCATTCGGACAATAGAACGCTGCTTCACCTTCTTGTCGAATAAGTTTCGTATTACAATCGGGGCATGTATCAGTATATACAAATCGCTTTGCATCGGCACTTCTTTTATCGAGATCAACCTTTGTTACCTTCGGAATTATCTCTCCACCTTTTTCAACAAACACATAATCACCAACGCGTAAATCCAAGCGGGCAATTTCATTTGCGTTATGCAACGATGCGCGCTTAACCGTTGTGCCCGCCAATTGAACTGGTTCTAATTCAGCAACAGGTGTAACGGCACCGGTTCGTCCAACCTGATAGGTAATGCCGTTTAATTTTGTGCTTGTACTTTCTGCCTGATACTTATATGAGATTGCCCACCGCGGACTCTTTGCTGTAAGACCAAGTGCTTGCTGCTGATCAACGCTGTTTACTTTTATAACAACGCCATCCGTTTCGAGCGGTAGATCAAGCCGCTTTTTTTCCCATTCGTTAATGTATTCTAAAACCTCATGTATGCTCTTACATTTTCTATAGGTCTGCGAAACATTAAAACCCCAGATTTCTAATGTGTGAATACTTTCTTCGTGCGTTTGGGTTTCGATGTTATCGCCAAGAAGGTAATAGGTAAAGCAGTTAAGTTTGCGTTTCGCTACTTCCTTCGAGTCTTGCATTTTTAATGTGCCCGAAGTGGTGTTGCGTGCATTGGCATATCGTTCTTCGCCAATGTCTTCGCGATCTTTGTTTAGTTGAATAAAGTTTTCTTTCGTCATGAAAACTTCTCCGCGCACTTCAAAAGAATCAGGAATACCTTTCTTATTAATTCGCAACGGAACCGAACGAATGGTCTTTGCATTAACAATAACATTATCACCGCGCACGCCATCGCCACGTGTTATCGCTTTTGTTAATAATCCGTTTTCGTAAATCAAACTAATGGATACGCCATCAAACTTTAATTCACAAAAATATTCAAAGGCTTCACCTTCCAAACCTTTTGCCACACGACCATCAAAATCTTCAAGGTCTTTTTGGTTATAGGTATTTCCCAGCGAAAGCATGGGGTATTGATGATAGATGGTTTCAAACTCTTTCGTGATTGTGCCACCAACACGCTGAGTAGGAGAGTCCGATTTTTTTAGGCCGGGAAATTCGTTCTCAAGTTGAATGAGTGATTCAAGCAACTTATCAAAATCAAAATCAGAAATTTCTGATTTACTTTTTTGATAATAGAGTTCGCTATGATAATTGATTTTATCAGTAAGCGTTTCAATTTTATCTTTTGCTTCTTCCGAACTCATAACGCACTATTAACCATTAACCTTTAACGTTTGTCATTTCGTATCATCATGATAGGCCTTTATTCCTAAACTAAAATCGATACTATTATTTTTTCGATCAACATCGGCCATGCGTAACGTTGGATCAATTTCAATAGACGTGATGGTTTCTGCTTTATGATTCACCTTCATAGTGTACGATGGATTTACCCACGGCCACGCTTCCAAATCAAAACGCTGCATGGTTTTGTCTTCCACTATTTTACTTCCCAATGTTTCGTTTGTTGGAATATAATAAAGTTCCTTGCTGCCATCGGCATAGGTAATCAGCACATCAACCGGCATAGGAAAATCTCCAATACGTTCGATCGTTACAAACGTTCCTTCATCTTTACTAATCACGTTCTTCACACCATAATCAATTGTCTTCGTGGTGTTAACCCAATACCTTAAGTACCAATTCAGGTCCATGTCAGATACCTTCTCGATCACTCGAATAAAATCGATTGGTTCAGGATGTTTGAATTTCCACTTGTTATAAAATTGGCGCATGCCTTTATAAAAAGTCTCTTCGCCAATAATATATTTCAACTGTTGTAAAAATACCGTACCCATACTATACGCTGCAGTGCTGTATGCACGATTGGTATTGTAATGATCGCCATGCTGACTAATCGGTTCTTGCAATCCGCTCCTTACTAAATTAAAGTATCCAGTGTAGCTACCGATATGTGAATCTGCAACGGGCTTATCAAATAGTAACGCCATTGATTCCTGACTTGAAAAATCAGTGAAGCCTTCATCCATCCACGGATACAATGATTCGTTTGATGCCAACACGCCTTGATACCAGCTATGCGATACTTCATGCGTCATCACACCCACTAAACTTCCAAGAGATCTTCCACCCGTAATGAGCGTACACATGGCATACTCCATACCGCCATCACCTCCATGAATAATAGAGTATGTGCTGTATGGATAAACTCCAAAGGTCTTGTTCATAAATTCAAAATGTTTTACTGCGTATGCTTGCATCTTCTTCCAATTCTCAATAATCTTATCATCTTTCTTATAGAAGAAATGAAGTTCAGGCCCATTGGGTACTTGCGCAATGTCATGCATATATTCCGGATCGGCAGCCCATGCAAAATCAGTTACATTCTTTGCTACGAAATGCCACGATAATTCATTTGTTCTTGTAGGAACAGCATTATTTTTTTGATCTTTCTTCGATGACTTTGCTACAGGTTTTGCTTTGTATCCATGACCAATACCTTCTGGATTGACCAGCACACCGGTACCGCCAATCGTGAATGATGAATCGATTTTAATACGCACGTCAAAGTCTCCCCAAACGCCATGAAATTCGCGCGCTACATATTGATACGCATGCCATCCCTGAAAATCATACTCCGCAATTTTAGGATACCACTGTGTTATGGAATAGGCAATACCTTCTTTACTATCTCTTCCTGATCGTCTTACTTGAATTGGCACTTGCGCTTCAAACTTCATATCGAAAACAGTTTTTGTATTGGGAAGAATCGGCTTAGCCAGTGTTACCTCTAGTATTGTTCCATTTACATGAAAGGTAATATCCTTTCCATCTTGCTTCAAACTTTCAATATGTTGATAGCCAATCTCATTATCTTTTAGTTTTGAAATGCGATCCATTACCCGCCCGTCCGGATCGGCAATAGTGCGAGATCGCACATCCATCATGCTGCCCGGCTGAAACGCATTGAAGTACAAATGATAGTACACCTTAGTGAGCGTGTCTTTTGAATTATTGGAATAGGTAAGTTTCTGCGTGCCGCTGATAAGATGCGTCTTCACATTTAACGCAACATCCATCTGATAATCAACCCGCTGCTGCCACCGATAATCTTGTGCGAACAGGCATTGAGATAAGGCGAAAACGAATACCAATACCATTCTGAATTTCAGCATTTGAATAATTTTAGGTTAAGACTTGCAAAATAGCTGAACGGCCTAATTTTACAAACTGAAATTACAAGACTTCGCAGAATTTACATTCTTTAAATGTGCACAAAGCGAAGGAGGAGCTTTCTATTTTGAGCGTTTACAATGAACGGTTAAATTATGATTACCTTACCTCAATATCTTAGTACGTTTACCATGATCCTCTCTTATTTTTTATGTGTTTTGTTTTTTCTTCAGAATCAAATTCCACTGAAGGCAAAAGCAGAGTTCGAAATAAAATTGGACTATGCCTTTAAGCAACGACCATCCGTAGACCATAATACCTATCAATATGCAGAGCCAAAAAGTCAAAACGCAACAGGTGTATTGCCGTATTTGATATTGAATGTAAAAATTTTGAAAGCATCAATAGAAGAAGTAAAATATAAAGTGTCAAGTAATCGCGATACAAACGTTATGTCAAAAAAATTAAAAGAAGGCGTTGAATTTTCTATCGATATGGGGTTCACAGATGATGTAAAAGATCGGGTGACTGCACATGAATACACCATCTATCTGCTGAACGATAAGCGCGTAGAACAAAGTAAAATTTTAGTTTTTGTGAATGAAGATGGAACCTTTCTGATTAATAGAGAGGTGAGGGGAAAGTTGTGATCAGTATATAACGTAAGGAGTAGGGTAATTTCAACGCACTCGATTCCGTAAAAATCGATTCTGTATTTATGTTGTAGGTAAAAAAAACGTATGATATACAGCGTATTGATTTTGCATTTCTTTTTGGTTCGGAAAATTTTTAATCAGAAAAGGATTAACCATATTTAATATACATAACCTAAATAAATCCAACCAAAACCAAATTTTTATGATTAAACGTTTATCAATTTTTCTCTTTGTGCTTGCATGTGGCATACAGAGCTGGGCTCAAGATCGCGAGGTTACCGGAACTGTAACCGACAGTGGAGGAGCCGCATTGCCCGGAGTAAATATTGTTGTAAAAGGAAGATCGCTTGGAACAGCTACCGATGCTGATGGAAAATTCAGATTGAATGTGCCATCATCGGCAAGTGCTCTGGTAATATCCATTATTGGATATGCCACTCAGGAAGTTGTGATTCCAGCTTCTAACACGGTCTCCATTTCACTGGCTTCTGCTACTTCTCAATTAGATGAGGTTGTGGTTTCGGTTGGTCGTGGCGTGCAACGCACGTTTACAGATACACCGCTGCCGGTTGACAATCTTACCAATAAAGATTTAGCAACAACCGGGCAGTTTACATTTGATAAAGCACTTCAATACAGGGTGCCTTCTTTCAATACCGTGAACACACCAGTAAATGATGCTTCTACATTATTAGATCCGTACGAAATCAGAAATCTCGGACCAAGTCGTTTACTTATTTTGATTAATGGAAAAAGGAAGAACTTGAGTTCTCTATTATATGTACAGTTTGCTCCTGGCAGAGGAGAGACGGGAGCCGATCTCTCTGGTATTCCAACTAGCGCAATTAAACGGGTTGAAATTTTGCGTGATGGTGCGTCTGCGCAATATGGATCGGATGCCATTGCGGGTGTAATGAACATTATCTTAAAAGATAAGTATGAATACTCCGAACTGAATGTGAACGCAGGGGCAACCAGCAAGGGCGATGGAGGAACCTATGGAATGTCTTTTAACGGAGGCAATAATTTTGGCAGAGGTGGATTTATTAACTACACCGTGGGTGTAAAGCAACAGAATAATGCAGTTCGTTCGGGTGTAATTGACGTGCCTACAGAGATCGCTACATTCAGTGATGGGTCTTCTGAAAATAATCAGTTAATTACGGATTTTTTAAAAATCAATCCAACGGGAGGAAACATAAACGGAACTGGAGAAACTTCTGCAGCACAATTTGAATATAACTTAGGAATCCCTGTTGGTGAACACGGTCAATTCTATAGCAATGCAGCCTATGTTTTTAAAAAGGTGATTAGTAATGCTAACTA
The DNA here is from genome assembly GCA_038241205.1 of Cytophagales bacterium. Taxonomy (GTDB): domain Bacteria; phylum Bacteroidota; class Bacteroidia; order Cytophagales; family Cyclobacteriaceae; genus Chryseolinea. The sequence goes on along the minus strand of JBBRFY010000129.1, from coordinate 7,643 downwards.
TCGAGTTCCATATTGGAAAGTTGACTATGGATTGTTGCACACACCTGTGAGCGGAGGAGTTAATTACACAGGAGATAATACTTTAAGCAGTGACGGAGTTACTCCGCTTTATGCAGGATACATGGGCTACCTGCCAACCTTTGAAGGCGACTTGAAAGATTACAATGGAACTGTAGGCTACAAGAATGAAATCAACGGATGGGTGACCGATGTAAGCCTTACGGTTGGGGGCAACCAACAGACGTACTCTGTTGTTAATACAGTAAACCATTCGCTCGGTGCAAAAGGTCCGACATCATACAAGCCGGGTGGATTTAGGTTCAGTCACGTTGTAGGAAATTTTGACCTTAGCAAAGCACTAACTGATAAATTTGCCATTGCATTAGGTACAGAAGTAAGAAGCGAAACGTATGAAATCATTGCTGGCGATACTGCATCCTATTCTGGAGAAGGTGCTAACTCCTTTCCAGGTATCCGGGCAGAAAATGCACGAACAAATAGCCGCTATAACGTTGGAGCATATCTTGATGCGAACTGGGATATTACCGATAATTTTCTTGTTGCCGCAACCGTACGAACTGAACAGTATAGTGACTTTGGAAGCGCAAATGTTGGTAAGATATCTACACGTTTGAAGCTGGCAGATGATAAGGTTGTTTTAAGAGGATCATTCTCTTCAGGCTTTAGGGCACCTACATTACACCAAATTTATGCACAATCTACGCAGGCAAGTTTTGCTGATGGAACAATCGTGCTCTCAGGATTATTCAATAATATAAGCAAGGAAGCGTATGCTTTAGGGGTACCTAAATTAAAGGCAGAGAAATCCATAAACTTTACGGTGGGTACAGGACTTAACCTTGCCCAAAACTTAAGCATTACGGTTGATTACTATAACATTACTATAAGCGATAGAATAGTTTACAGCTCCTCGATTACAACAGACGATAGACTATTGGCCGCTCCTACAACCGAGTTGGGAAGAATTCTTAAAGGCTCATCCACTGGCGCTGGTAATGCTGATTTGAAAAGTGTTCAATTCTTTATCAATGGTATCAAAACAAGAACACAAGGCTTAGATATTGTGGCAAACTATAAAAATATTGGATTAGGATCAGGAAGATTGGGCATCAATCTGGCTGGTAATTTTACTTTAGCCAATGAAATAATAGGAACGCCAAACGATCCACAGGCAATCAAAGATGCAGGTGCCACAATTCTTAACGCACAAGTTAAATCACTCTTAACAGAGGGTCGACCTCAATACAAAGCGATACTTGGTTTCGACTATAGCGTAGGTAAATTTAACGTGGTGTTAAACAATACTTTATTTGGACCAACTAAATTCCAAGACCTTGACAATGGGGGAAGCGTAATGAATAACATTAAGCAGGTATTCGATCCTGCGGTAGTGACCGATTTAAATGTTGGATATCAGTTTACAAAAAATATTTCAGTTTCATTTACGGTTAACAACCTTTTCAACGTGTTGCCAAAGTGGAGTCTTCAGCTAACCGGAAACCAGTCCGACCCAGACTATACAGAGGCTCAGACTACTCTTGCAAATGAAGATGATAAGAGCCTTTTAGAAGGTTTTCTAGGATTCAGCGGCCGGTATAGAATCCTTGGATACAATGGTTCCCAATTCAGTCAACTTGGAACTACCTTTATGGGGCAGTTAACGTTCAAGTTTTAAAAGAAAAATTAATTAAAGATTTGAAGAAGGCTGTCTCACAAAGACAGCCTCTTTATTTTTGAACAAATTCTTTGCGTGAGAAAAGACTTCGATCTCAATATTCTTCAAGGCTTACTCTTCGCCATGCTCTGGGCATCTGCCTCGGTTGCTGGCAAATTTGGTTTGCATTCAGTGGAGCCGTTGGTGCTGTATAATATTCGATTTTTACTTGCTGGAATTTTGATGTTGAGTGTTGTGTATGTTTTTCAGCGCAACCGATTTCCGTTGGGGAAGGAGTGGATTCAACTTACTATTTTTGGTGCTTTCAATACAGCACTGTATTTAGGCATCTTTATAATTGCGCTTCAATATGTTGCCGCAGGTATTACAACGTTGGCCATCGCATTAAATCCACTCTTCATCAGTATCATGTCTGCCATTTGGATGAAGAAGAAAATTACACTTACCGTGTGGTTCAGTATACTGATAGGATCGATAGGTGTTATTGTAGCAGCGTATCCCTTGCTTCAAAATAGTCAGGCTACTATTGGTGGTTTGCTTTTAGTAGCGTTGAGTATGCTTACCTATTCGTTTGGGTCGGTTTACTATGCAGCCGTTACCTGGAGTCTTCCACGAATTGTTATTAATGCCTGGCAGGTTTTTATCGCGGGCTTTTTAATTATGCCGCTTACATTCTTTGTGCATAAAAAGGAAAATCATTTCGATACTACCTTTTGGTTATCGCAAGCGTGGCTTATTATTATGGTTTCGGTTTTTGCTGTTCAACTGTGGCTACGAATGTTAAAGACTGATGCTGTTCGCGCATCGCTGTGGCTATACATTTGTCCGATTTTTGGTTTTCTATTTTCAACTATATTTCTGGATGAACCCTTTACACTTTACACAGTATGCGGAACTGCGCTTGTACTATTGGCTTTGTATGTGGGGCAGAGGCGGGTGGTGGGTAAGCATTGATTTGTGGGGAGTGAATGGTTATCGGTGAATTGTTATCGGTAAACAGTGTCGGTAATCAATACTTAAACTTTTTTGTATGTGCTGTTACGGGATTTGAAATAAAAATTGGTCGTACAAAAAAAAGCGTTATTTAAAAACACAGGATTTAAACCCGCAATGTTCATCGTTGGCCGCTGCTACCGAATTGCAGAATTTGTCTCTTCACGTTCTCCAATGCTTTCCGTGTGCAGTACGCTTGATAAGGAACAGTAAATATTGGTGCTACAAACTTTGTCAACAAATTGCCTGGTTCAGAAAATGTTTTGATTTTAAAAATTAGTCCCTGTCCACTTTGCTCGATTGTGAAAGTTGATTCACCCTTTTCAACATGCCCCTCAATTGTTTCGTAACTAAATCCTTTTCTGTCTTCGTCATCAATTATGCTATTTATCCTCACTCCAAAAATGATTTTCTGAGAAAGAAATTTTCTCGCTGGTATAGTCGCCTGCTGAAGAATGGTGTCTCCTATTTTCATTTTCCTTTTCTCCTTTTCCCATTGTGTTTTGAATGTCAATATGTTGGAAGGAAATATGTTGTAGTCAAACAGAAAATCAAAGTTGATCGCGTTTAAATTATTTCCTTCAGAAACTTTAATTGTGGATACTCTCTCAGTCAGTTCACCTCTATCAAACGTCATTGTCGGTTTGCCAATCAAGTCCGCTAATAATTTGGGGAATTCTGCTGTTTGGTCGGTTAAGTATAACTTCATTATCCAGAGTTAATTGTGCACAACAATGTATATCCAAATTAAAACACCACACTAAAAATAAAATATAAAAATATCAGTAAGATTAATACAGCATACATAATCAGATCAACACGGATGTAAGGCTTGTATTGTATGTAGAGTTCTCTGAGTCGCTTAAACATGCAGTGCGAAAATTAATATAGGCTACTTCTGTAATTAATGCTTCAGCAAGGTAACTATTTAGAATAATAAACGTCAACGTACATGTCACCGAAATATTTTCTTAAAACCCATAGGGGTATATACTTTTTGAATTGTCTAAATCGAAACCAAAACTAAATGACCCGATACGTACTAATGATTGCCGCTGCATTTATATCGTTTGCAGGATGGGCGCAAGACAATGTTACCTTAAATGGTTATGTTAAAGATGAACAAAATGGTGAAGAGTTAATTGGCGTTACGGTTTACATTTCCAGTTTAAAAGCAGGAGCTGTAACCAATGCCTACGGATTTTATTCCATCACCATCCCGAAAGGAACGTATGACGTTCAGTATAGCTTCGTTGGCTATAAAACTCAAGTTGTTTCGATTGCACTGACCGCGAATGTCGCGCGCAATTTTGAATTAGCAAGTGCGTCAACGCTTATGGATGAAGTTGTTGTTTCCGATCGCGCCATCGATGAAAATGTAATTGGCTTGCAGATGAGCAAGAACGTAATTGACATGGCGCAAATCAGAAAGCTTCCCGCCTTGTTCGGTGAGGTCGATATAATAAAGAGCGTGCAAATGATGCCCGGAGTAATTTATGCAGGGGAAGGTACTTCTGCGTTTTATGTTCGGGGTGGAAGTGCCGATCAGAATTTAATTCTCATAGATGAAGCACCGATTTATGATCCATCACATTTGCTCGGATTATTTTCGGTTTTCAATGCCGATGTAATTAAAGACTCTGAGTTGTATCGTGGTGGAATACCTGCACGATTTGGCGGGAGATTGTCATCCATTCTAGAAGTGCGCACTAAGGACGGAAATAATAAAAACTATAACGTCACGGGCGGCATCGGTACGCTGGCTTCGCGGCTCGCGGTCGAGGGACCAATCGTAAAAGATAAAAGTTCGTTTATTGTTTCAGCAAGAAGATCGTATGCCGATGTTTTTTTGGCAGCCGCGAAGCAAGACAATACTGTTTTCTTTTATGATGTAAATGCAAAAGTGAGTTGGAAGTTCAGCAACAAAGATCGGGTGTTTGCTGCGTTTTATGCCGGCCGTGATAAATTTTCGTTTGGTAATGATTTTGGTTTTGATTGGGGGAATAAAACAGGCACACTTCGGTGGAATCATTTATTCAATGATCGCTTATTTTCAAACACCACTTTTATCGTGAACAGTTTTGATTATAAATTAGAATTAAGAGATCCTGCGCAAGGTTTTTCATGGACTTCTAATTTAAAAGAGATCAGCTTAAAAAATGACCTATCGTATTTCATCAACACAAATAATGATCTATCGTTTGGTTATCATATCACCGGGAGGAAATTTTCACCCGGAACAATAAAGCCCACAACATCGGCATCCATTTTCGCTCCGGTGGCGCTTGATAAGATGTATGCTATCGATCACGCATTTTATGTTAGCAATCAACAGCGTTTAAATGATAAGATTACCTTAGACTATGGCGTTCGATTATCTATTTTTCAAAATGTTGGAAGCAGCGATGTAATTCAATATTCTGATCCGAAAGACAATGCAAATATTACGCGCACAGATACGGTGCACTATGGTGCATGGGAAAATATTAAGACGTATGTAAATCTGGAGCCACGACTTTCAATGCGCTATATTGTTGGAACTGGTCAATCTGTTAAGCTCTCGTATAATAGAATGGCGCAGAATACCCATCTCATTGCAGCAGGTACTGTGCCTTTGCCATTTAATACATGGAGTCCAAGCGGGCCTTATTTAAAACCACAGTTGGCCGATCAATTTGCGATCGGATATTTTCGAAACTCAGAAGACAATATGTATGAGTTCTCTGCAGAAGCATATTATAAATACATGCAGCATGTTACAGACTTCGCAGACAATGCTTCTATTTTCTTTAATGAAGACTTGTCAACAGAATTTCGGCAGGGCAAAGCGGTGTCGTATGGTTTAGAATTTATGGCAACGAAAACCAAAGGTAAACTCACCGGTATGATTAATTACACATTATCAAAAGCAGAACGAACCGTGGAAGGCGTAAACTTAGGACGCACCTTCTATGCAAACTACGATAGACGAAATGTAGTGAACGTACAGGCTGCGTATGAATTAAGTAAACGCTGGACATTTGGCGGAACATTTACCTATAGCACAGGCCGGCCAATTACCTTACCTACCGGGAAATTTGAATATCAGAATTATAAACCATCGGTCGTTACGGAACGCAATGGATATCGCTTACCCGATTTTCATCGCCTTGATTTATCAGCGACATTAACACCTAAGAAAAATGAAAATCGAAAGTGGCAGGGTTCATGGGTGTTTTCGGTTTATAATGTTTACAACCGAAAAAATCCACTTACTATCTATACGCGAACCGCAGCAGATAAAGATGGAAAAATAATTGGTGATGGAACAAAAAAAGAAGCGCGAATGATTTACCTTTTTCCAATATTCCCTTCTGTTACCTACAACTTTAAATTTTAATTTTTTATGAAAAATATAATTTTACTACTATCAGCGATTGCACTTTTTTCGTCTTGCGAAAAAACAATTGACTTGGATTTAAAACAATCAGAACAGAATATTGTAATTGAAGGGCAGGTTACCAATCGCATGGGCTACCAATATGTGCGCGTAACACGCACCGCAGGATTTTATGACAATGGAGCGACACCGCGCGTAACGAACGCTACTGTGTCCGTTAAAGACGATTTGGGAAATGAGTTTTTGTTCAGTCACAATCCCGGAAATGATGCTGATTCCACAGGGTACTATTTGCCCATCGTAAATTTTATGGGTGAGGCAGGCCGTACGTACATACTTACCGTTAACCTGGATGGAGAGATATACACTGCTCAAGACAAGCTTTTTACCGTTAGCGGAATAGATTCATTAAGCTACCGGATAAATGAGGACGAAAAAAATGATCCGAATAGAGCTTCTAAGTTTTATGAAGTGTTGCTTTTTACTACTGAACCTAAAGGTGAAGAGAACTATTACCTATTTAAATTCTTTCGCAATGATTCACTAAAAGTCTATAACGACAATGAGATTTATTTTTCAGATGATAAACTATTGGGCGAGCAAATTGATGGATTAGGGTCGCCTGTTTATTATGCAGTAAACGATATTGCGCGAATAGAAATGTATAGTATTTCGCGTGCGGGTTACATTTACTATGTGGATTTACAAAGTCTGCTTAACAACGATGGCGGATTGTTTAGCCAACCACCATCTAATTCGCGCAACAATCTTTCGAATGGCGCATTGGGATTTTTTCAAGCAAGTTCAGTGGATGTAAAAACAATTGTGATTGAAGAATAGGTAATTCCGAATTTGAAACTTCTGTTAAAAATTCAATTTTTGAATAGATCATTTTTCCCAGATTGCTGCCCGCAGTGATCTGGGGATTTTTATTTTTAACGTGTATCTTCGTGGCATTCATGTTTATTCGTTCACTACAATGACGCAAGATATAATTCAAATTGGCACACCACTTACATCATCTGCCATTAAGGTAATGATGTTGGGTTCTGGAGAATTAGGGAAGGAAGTGGCAATAGAATTTCAGCGTTATGGTGTTGAAGTTATTGCTGTCGATCGGTATTCCAACGCTCCAGCCATGCAGGTTGCACATCGTTCGCATGTTATATCAATGCTGGATGGTGAAGCGCTACATAAACTTGTTCACGAAGAGAAACCTGATTTTATTGTTCCAGAAGTTGAAGCCATTTCTACTGATATATTAATTCAATTAGAGAAGGAAGGTTTTCGAATTATACCAACAGCAATGGCCACAAAACTCACCATGAATCGTGAAGGTATTCGATCGTTGGTGGCAGAGAAATTAAAAATTAGAACCTCGCCTTATATTTTTGCTGCAACGAAAGAAGAATTTGAAAAAGGCGTGATGACAATTGGTTTTCCGTGTGTGGTGAAACCGATTATGAGTTCATCGGGCAAAGGGCAAAGTGTTTTGAGAATATTAGAAGAAGTAGATGCAGCTTGGCAATATGGACAAGAAGGTGGCAGGAGTGGTGAAGGAAAGGTAATTATTGA
>JBBRFY010000128.1:0-13152 GCA_038241205.1 Cytophagales bacterium | reverse complement strand
CTCATATATTCATTAATTTCTTCGATGGGATTGTTCTCTAATTTTTGGGCTAATAGCTTTGAAAAATTAGAAATGGTTCTAAGAGGTTCTTGCAAGTCGTGCGAGGCTGCATATGAGAACTGTTCTATTTCTTTGTTTTTTCTTTCTAGTTCAATATTGTATTCATTAAGTTTTTGTTCAGCTTTTATGCGCTCTGTAACATCTTGCGCTGTGCCGATCATCCTGATAATCTTGCCTTCATTATTTAGATAAACCTCCCCTCTTCCATGAAGGGTGCCCTCTTCTCCATTCGGAAAAATAATGCGGTGAAAGAAATCGAAAGGTTGATGGTCTTGATATGCTTTTTGCACTATTCCGTTTGCCTTATCACGATCCTCAGGATGAATACATTTTAAATAATTTTCATAATTTGCTTCAAAGTTTTCTCGGCTCACTCCGAATATCCTGTAAAGTTCGTCAGACCATTCAATAGTATTATCAACAATATTCCATTCCCAGTTTCCTATTTTCGCTAATCGCTGTGCATCCTTCAGTTTTTCTTCGCTGCGTTTTAATTGTTGCAAATGAAATTCAAGTTCTTCAGCCATGGTATTCAAGCCGACAGCAATGGCATCTAATTCATCCCCGGCCTCACTTACTTCAATCTTTTCTGAAAAATCCATTTGAGTGGTTTTTAACAGGGCATCCATTATACCAACTATTCTTTTTTCATTTTCATGAATGAAATTTGTTTTTACTTCTAAATCTTGATCTGCTTGTTTTCGTTTTTCAATGCTAGTAGAAAGTTCTGCAGTCATATCATTAAAGGAATTTGCCAGAATCCCAATCTCGTCATTTGAAAATACGTGCGCTTTTACACTGAAATCTCTTTTGGCAACTCTTTTTGAAGCACTCATAATTTCTTTTAACCCTTTTGAAATGCCCCTCACAACAAAATAAGTAAGTATCAGTCCGCTTAACTCTACTGTTAATGCAATGGCAAATAGTAATTTCAAAATAATATTTTCGAGCCAGCGTGCACCTTCGCCTAGCGTGTAAGAAAAATCATTTTCCAGTAAAGTAAGTCTTTGATTGATGGGGTCTATTTCCTTAATAATTTCATCTAATTTGTTTTGGGATGGGGAAGATGAACCTGCCTGTCCGGTAGGCAGGTTTATTTCTTCATGTAGTTTTTGAGCAATCGGTATTAATTGGGCAATAACGGAATCGGCTTCTGTCCAGATGTTTAATGACTCATGGATGTATGAGATAGTATTAAATCTTCGAAACAATTTAATCATGCCGTCAATATCGTCAGGATGGTTGCCCCCTTCTAATAAGCCCTGTCGGGCAACTGCTACGTCAGGATTTTTCTTCAAAAATTCTAACAATGTTTTGTGGTAGGCCAAGGGTACTTTCATGAAATTGTAAAATGCTTGTTCATCCTCCACCTTATGGTTTCGATAATATTTTCGCAAATTATAAAGGGCATCTTTTTGCGATTTTGACCATAATCCTTCCGCACCTACAAAAGCCCTTACTGACGAAAGTGTATTAACAGCAAAGAAAAGTGTGCCCAGTTCAACAGCAATAAGAACAGCCATAATGCCCACCACAGAGTATAATTTCTTTGCGATAGAAACATTTTTAAACCATTTGAAAAACGAAAAATTCGCCATAAATTTTTTTTATAAATATTGCTTCAACCATTCTTTTGCTTCATTTTCATCACTAAACATTTTTACAGGAAAGGGTTGTTTTTTTATGCTGAAGAATAAATTAGCAGCCATTTTCCCCACTGCAGATCGGGAAATTACGGCAACTGCTTTTGCAATTTCCGGCATTACTTCGGCAGCATAGTCACGCATTTCTTTGTTAAGAGGAGTTGAATGCGTGCTGTCAGAAAGCAGGCAAATTTTTTTTCCGCCTGTTATCTTTCTTAATTCCTCCATTGTCTTTTTTGCTTCTTCTACCGTTTGTTGAGGAACTTTTTTAGCAATGGAGCATAGAATTCCGTTTTCATCAAACCACATAGTTGAGGTTGGGAATTCAATCACTTCAGTATTTTCTGGCAGCACCATTTATCTATTAAAATTATGATTGATTAAATGAAGGGCACTTTCACACAAACTGAGATAAAATGTACACAAGCCAAGGTTGGGCTACGAAAATAATAGCACACACTTTAAAAACCTAAAAATATACGGGGCAACTTTGCTTTTTCTGCGTAGTATTCAAACTGATGCTGCACTTTCTTACATTTTTAATAGTTTTAACTAAACAGTTCGTTCTCCTACGAAACTTTATTGATTTCTAAAAAAATTATTACTGCTGGACATTAATTTTATTAACTAACTTTTCAAACATGTACTACCATCGCCTCGGAAGTATTCCTCCTAAACGACACACGCAGTTTCGTCAGCCGGATGGAAGTTTATACAAAGAAGAATTGGTAAGCTCTGAAGGATTCTCGGGTATTTATTCTACGCTTTATCATATCAATCCGCCTACGCGAATTAAAGAAGTGAAAGAAGCGGTGAAGTACGGCCCGAAGGTTTGTGCGGAATACGATCTCAAACAAACGCATCTCAACACATCAAAAGTAGGCAGCACAGGAAGCGATTACTTAAGTGCGCGCAAAGTGTTGCTGAAGAATAATGATTGCTCCATTTCTATTTGCTCGCCTACGCAACGCAAAATGGATTACTTCTACAAAAATGCCGAAGGCGATGAGGTATTGTATGTTCACGATGGTAAAGGCATATTGATTTCCCCCTATGGAAAATTAGAAATTAGACAAGGTGATTACATTGTTATTCCGCGCACGGTAATTTATAAATTAGAATTTGAAGAAGGTCCGCTGCGTTTACTTATTGTGGAATCAGCATCGCCAATCGAAACCGTAAAACGCTATCGCAACCAGCTCGGACAATTACAAGAGCACGCACCGTATTGCGAGCGTGACATTCGAGCGCCACACGAATTAATAACCGATTCATCGAAGGGAGAATTCTTAGTGCAAATTAAAAAGCAAGGATTTCTTCATCAATACATTTATGACTACAGTCCGCTTGATTTAATTGGCTGGGATGGTTTCTTGTGGCCGTATGCATTTTCGATTCACGACTTTGAGCCCATCACCGGAAGAATACATCAACCACCGCCAGCACATCAAACATTTCAAGCACATAATTTTGTAATCTGTTCGTTTGTTCCGCGGTTGTTTGATTATCACCCGTTGGCAATACCTGCGCCTTACAATCACAGCAACATTGATAGTGATGAAGTGTTGTATTATGCCGAAGGTAATTTTATGAGTCGCAGAGGTATTGAGCGTGGATCGTTTACATTACATCCTGGTGGATTGCCACATGGGCCACATCCGGGAACGGTGGAGAAAAGTATTGGTGCAAAAGAAACGCACGAGCTTGCTGTGATGATCGATACCTTTAAGCCACTGCATCTCACAACGGATGCGCTTGAGTTTTTAGATAAAAATTATCCGATGAGTTGGACCGATAATACCGCTGAAGGATTTTATGAAGCGAATACACCTTAGATAGAAGTTAATTGTTAATCGTAAAAGGTTAATCGGCCGATCAAACATTGTGAAATATGGTGTGGTAAATTGAGTAAATAAATTTTTGATCAAGGAAGTTTGAAGTTGCTTATATTTTAGACATCTTTCATAACAGTCGAAATCCAATAAACATTATTGTAAAATAATCATGCAAAAATTCTCTCGCCAAATTCAAATTCGTTGGGCTGATATTGATGCGAATCGTCACTTGCGCCATTCCGCTTACTATGATTATGGTGCTTCGCTTCGTATGATGGTGCTTCAGGAAAGTGGACTTACCACGGAGCACATGGAAGAGTTTAAAATTGGCCCCGTTCTTTTTCGTGAAGAGGCTATCTTCAAACGTGAGGTTGTGTTGGAAGATACAATTACAATGGATGTTGAGTTAACAAAGTCCACGCGTGATTTTGGTCGATGGAGCATGCGGCATCATTTATATAAAAATAAAAATACCTTAGCGGCCATCATTAACATTGATGCTGCTTGGATTGATCTCACGCTTCGAAAACTTGCAAAGCCAAATGATTTTGTGAAAGATATTTTCAAGACCTTTCCTACTTCTCAAGATTTTACATGGATTGAACCAACATCAATAGTTACGCTACTTTTTTCTTTACTTTTACTGTATGAAAATTAAAACCACGTTGATTACCTATTGTTTTTTTTTATTGAGCATCTCCATTCTTCATGCTCAAGACTTTGAGCGTTTATTTCAGGCAGAAGATTTTACAAAGGAAAATCTTTTTACAAGCAACATTGAAGGTCCGTGTTTTGATGCAGCAGGAAATTTATATGTAGTGAACTTTCAAAAAGATGGTACAATTGGTTTAGTAAAACCAGATGGAAGTGTTTCACTTTTTCTAACCTTACCCGAAGGCAGTATTGCCAATAGCATTACGTTCGACAGCAAGAACAATATGTATTTGGCCGATTTTGCAAAACACAATGTGTTGAAGGTAAACATGAAAAGTAAAAAGGTAAGTGTATATGTTCACACTGAAGCCTTTAATCAACCCAATGATTTTTGTATCAATAAGAATGATCAACTGTTTGTGTCTGATCCAAACTGGAAGGAAAGTAAAGGCAAACTCTGGCGCATTGATAAAGGAGGCAAAGCTGTTTTGCTTACAGATGATATGGGCACAACCAATGGCATTACCTTAAGTCCTGATGAAAAAACACTATATGTAAACGAAAGTGTGCAACGCAAAATCTGGAAATTTGCGGTTGATGCGAAAGGAAATATTGCAAACAAAACGCTCTTTGCAGAATTCTCTGATTTTGGTTTTGATGGAATGAAGTGCGATCGTGATGGTAATCTTTACGCAACACGGTACGGCAAAGGTACCATTGTCGTTCTTAACCCGGCAGGGAAATTTATTCGTGAAGTGGAATTAAAAGGAAAGAGTTGTAGCAATTTGGTGTTTGGAGGATTGAATGGCAAGCTTGTCTTTGTTACGCTTCAGGATAGGAAAGGGATGGAAAAATTTAGGAATGATATTCCGGGGAAGGGGTTCTGATTCGTTAATCGTAGATCGGATTAAAAATTGAGACTTCGGGATACTCAATTGCAGGCGCCTAAGATTTAATGCGGTAGTCATTCATTGCAGTAACATGCCCAATCTCACACCCACGATTAACGAATAACTAATAACGATCTCACTCAACAAGCTCCAATCTTTTTACAATCGACTTTATTGGCAATATTGTTCCAGGAGAAAGAACTGCATTTGCACCTATCTTCGAATGATCTCCCACAACGGCTCCAAACTTTGTTACGTCAATCGCAGAACGTTTTCCATCGATCAGTACAAAAATGGTTTTATCTACACGCTCATTAAAGTGATTGGCGATAACGCTTCCTGCCTCCATATTGATATGCGAACCCAAAATGGAATCACCCACAAAATTAAAGTGAGCCAATGCTGTATGCGACATAATAAAACTTGATTTCAATTCGCAACCTGGCCCGATTGAAACATGATCTGCTAAATAAACTCCTCCTCGCAAATAGGCATGCGCTGCTACAAAACAATTAGCCGAAACAATGATAGGTCCTTTCATGATTACATGTTCTTCAACAATTGCCGTTTTATGAATCGCTACATCATTCACAATGGCATAATCACTGCTCAACATTTTTATTTTCTGAAGAATGATTTCCTGCGCCTTTGTTGTTATCGACCACGGCATGAATTGATGCAGTTCAGGAAATAACAAGTTGAATTGAGAGATGGAGTTGGCGAGATTCATTCCATATTTGTTTTAGTAAATATATCATGCAAAAATTTATTTATGTAGATGTTTTAAAAATAGGCAACAGCAAGTGAGCTTTTCTAACTGCCTACTGTCTGCTGCCTTTTGCCTTCGTACTTATTCAGTCACTTCACCTTTAATGGTAAGTTGCACAACAGCGTCTTCTGTATTGGCGTTAACCGTTATGCTTTTTGTAAACTGGCCGACTTTTGCAGCGTTATAAGTTCCCTTTACAAAACCTTTCGCACCAGGAGCAATCGGATCTTTTGAATACTCCGTTACCGTGCAGCCGCAAGAAGCCTTAACCGAAGAAATGACAAGAGGCTCAGTTCCTGTATTTACAAACTCGAAAGTATTTGTAGCAGGTTCATTGTGTTTGATCTTGCCAAAATCAAAAGTAGTCTGTGACCAGGAAAAGGTAGCACCACGAAACATATTTGCCGGTGAATAATTAGAAGCAAATTGTTGCGCCATTACGGTTGCAACACATACGATTAAAAATAATGAAAGCGTGATTTTTTTCATGTTGTTAAAGTTTAATTGTTTTATGATTTTAAATTGTTCGAACGGTGCAAAGCTGCGAAACTTCAAACCTGCATGTTGTTAATGATTTTATAAAACTTGTTAACGACTTGTTAATGTTTCTCGCTTACAGGGTGATTATTGTAACTTTGGTTTGTGAAAAACGCTACCATTCGTCTTGTGGTCATTCTTGCTGCTATCAGCATTGTTGGCATTACCATTACCCAGATCTATTGGGTAAAGCGCGCTTTTAATTTAAAGGAAGATGAGTTTGAACGAAGTGTTAACACAGCACTCTATAACGTAGCGCAAAAAATTTTCGAAATAAATCAATCTCCGTCACCTGCCGTTAATCCGGTAAAGCAACTATCAACCAACTACTTTGTAGTAATGGTGAACAACGAGGTAAATCCAAATACCTTGGAATTTTTATTGCAAACGGAATTTAAAAGACGAAACATCATTGCAGATTTTGAATATGGTGTGTTCGATTGTACTACGGAGAAAATGGTATATGGCGATTACGTTCCCCTACAAACTGCGAAAGAAAAAATAACGAATAAAAAATTGCCGACTTGGACAAATCAAGGCTATTACTTTGGTGTGCAGTTTCCAAACCGTGAGGCACAACTTCTCAATCAAATGGGTATCTGGTCTTTTTCGTCTGTTGTGTTGCTTATTGTAATTTTCTTCTTTGCTTACACACTGTTTATCATTCTGAAGCAGAAACGACTTTCAGAAATTCAAAAGGATTTTATCAACAACATGACGCATGAGTTTAAGACGCCTATATCAACCATTGCCGTTTCAGCTCAAGTGTTGAAGGATCCTAAAATTATTAATCAGCCCGAAAGGTTATTGAATTATGCTGAGATCATTGAAAAAGAAAACATAAGGTTAAGACAACATGTAGAACGTGTTTTACAAATTGCTCGTCTTGATAAGGAAGAGATTGAACTTAAAAAAGAGTCATCCGATATTCATACACTTATTGAAGGTGCTGCTAAAAATGTATCGCTTTTGCTACAAGAAAAGAAAGGTAATATTACATTAGAGCTAAGTGCTGATATACATCACGTTGAAGCAGACAAACTTCACCTTACGAACGTCTTTACCAATTTGCTTGATAACGCCATAAAATATTGCAGCACTCAACCTGAAATTTTAATCCGATCCTTTAACTATGAAAATAAAATAGGGATCGAAATTAAAGATAATGGAATGGGGATTCACCTTGAAAATCAAAAGAAAGTATTTCAGAAATTCTATCGCGTTCATACAGGCAATGTTCACGATGTAAAAGGGTTTGGGCTTGGACTGAGTTATGTTCGATCAATCGTTAAGGCACATCGCGGAGAAATAAAATTGTTTAGCGAAATAGGAAAGGGTAGTACGTTCTCACTTTTTATTTCTCAATCAAGAATATGAACAAACGTATTTTAATAGTGGAAGACGATCCGAATCTGGGTTTTGTTATTCAGGATAACCTCAAGCAAAAAGGATATGATGTTACCTTATGCAAAGATGGCGTAGAAGGTGAAGAAGCATTTCAATCTGCATCCTTTAACCTTTGCATATTTGATATTATGCTTCCGAAAATGGATGGAATATCGTTGGCTCAACGTGTGCGTAAACAAGATAAAAATATTCCTATTCTTTTTCTTACAGCCAAGTCGATGGTGGAAGACAGGCTTGATGGATTTCGCGCAGGAGCAGATGATTACATTACCAAGCCTTTCAGCATGGAAGAATTACTGTATCGGATTGAAGTTTTTTTGAGAAGGAGTAATGAGCCCAATACTTTATTCGAGGGTATAATTCAACTTGGCCGGTATCATTTTAATTGCGATAACTTCATTATCAAAATTGACAGCACAGAAAAAACATTAACACAAAAAGAGGCACAGGTATTAAAAATATTATATAACAATCGTGATCGCGTATTGAAGCGTGAAGAAATACTCGAACAAATTTGGGGTGATGATGATTACTTTATGGGGCGAAGCATGGATGTTTTTATTTCGCGACTTCGAAAATATTTAAAAGAAGATCCCCGCGTTCAGATTGTAAACTACCATGGGGTTGGGTTTCGTTTGGAGATAAGGTAATTTATAATTGGAAAATATTTTTTAGTGATTACGTGAAAATAAAAAAGACCTCCTAAAATTAGAAGGTCTTTTTCTATTTTCTGAACGGAAGGTATTACGCTTCTTGTTCGATGTGAACGAACGATTCGTCTTTTGCTTCGAGTGCTGAAGTTCCCATAAGGTAAATATCTACCGCTCTTGCTGCCTCTCTTCCTTCGGAGATTGCCCACACAACTAAAGATTGTCCTCTGCGAACATCGCCTGCTGCAAAAATACCTTCTTGTGCTGTAGCATAATTTTCTGTTTTAATATTTCCGCGTTCATCAAGTTCGAGATTAAGCTCGCCTACAAATCCACTTTTTTCTGCGCCCACAAATCCAATGGCAAGCAATGCTAGTTCGCACGGTATAATGCGTTCTGTTCCAGCAATTTCTTCAAAGCCCATTTTTCCTTGATCATTCATTCCCCATTTTATAGTAACCGATTTCAATCCTGTTAGGCGTCCCGTGTTATCGCCCACAAATTCTTTTGTCAGAATTGCCCAATCTCTATTAACGCCTTCTTCATGCGAAGAAGAAGTGCTGAGAATCATCGGCCAGAGCGGCCAAGGATTATTTTCGCTTCTTTTTAACGGAGGTTTTCCGAGCAATTCAATTTGTGTAACTGATTTTGCTTCGTGACGGTTTGATGTGCCCACGCAATCTGAACCGGTATCACCGCCACCAATAACCAACACATTTTTATTCGTTGCTAGAATTTCGCCAGAGAAAATACGATCGCCAGCACCACGCTTATTTTGCTGTGTTAAAAATTCCATTGCAAAATGAACGCCTTTAAATTGCCTTCCGGGAATTGGAAGATCGCGCGGAGCAGAAGCGCCACCACACATTACCACCGCATCAAACTCATCACGCAAGTGTTTGGCACTTACGTTTACACCAATGTGTGAATTTGTTCTGAAGATAATACCTTCTTGTTCCATCAACCGAATTCTGCGGTCGAGTACTTTCTTTTCTAATTTAAAATCAGGAATGCCATAGCGTAACAGCCCGCCTATTCTATCGCTCCGTTCAAAAACCGTTACCCAATGTCCTGCTTTATTTAATTGCGCAGCAGCTGCTAAACCGGCTGGCCCAGATCCAACAACAGCAACACGTTTACCAGTTCTGGTTTTAGGTGGCGTTGCTTTTATATAGCCTTTCTCAAACGCAGTCTCAGCTATTGTCTTTTCGATGTATTCAATTGTAACGGGTTTGTTGTTGATGCCCAGCACACAACTTGCTTCACACGGAGCAGGACAAATTCTTCCGGTAAATTCCGGGAAATTGTTTGTGCTGCTCATTATTTTGATGGCCTCTTCCCATTTACCTTCATAAACGGCATTATTAAAATCAGGAATGTTATTGCCCAGTGGGCAACCGTTGTGACAGAACGGAACGCCACAATCCATACATCGTGCTGCCTGATGGTTTAATTTTTCTTTGTCCATAGGAGTATAAACCTCCTTGTAATCTTTCAGTCGTTCTTTCGGATCGCGCGTCTTTGGCATCTCGCGATCGAACTTCATAAATCCATCTACCTGTCCCATTCTATATTTCTTTTATGATTGAACTCGTTAAAATTTTATTTTGCCATTACAGTTTTCGCTGTAGCGTGAGGTGCTTTGATTTTCTTTTTTGCCAGTACTGCTTTGTAATCTTTCGGCATTACCTTAACAAAAAGGTCAACGGCTACTTCCCAATTTTCCAATACCCACTCAGCAGGATCACTGCCTGTGTATTTAAAATGTTTTTCAATCAACGCCTTCACCTCAACTTTATCATCATCTTCCATGGCTTCAAGTTCAACCATGTCTTTGTTACACAATTTTTCAAGCGCGTGTTCCGGATCAAATACATACGCAATACCACCGCTCATACCCGCTGCAAAATTTCTTCCCGTCTTCCCTAAGATAACAACACGTCCACCGGTCATGTATTCACAAGCGTGATCACCGACACCTTCAACAACGGCCTTCACGCCAGAGTTGCGAACGCAGAAACGTTCACCTGCCTGTCCGCGGATAAATGCTTCGCCAGATGTTGCGCCATAAAAGGCTACGTTACCAATAATGATATTATCCTCTGGCTTAAAGCTTGACTCTTTGTCTGGATACACAATCAACTTACCTCCTGATAATCCTTTGCAGAAATAATCATTCGCTTCACCTTCCAACTCAAAGGTTACACCCGGGGCAACAAAGGCTGCAAAACTTTGACCTGCTGATCCTTTAAATTGAAAATGAATGGTGTCTTCCGGTAATCCTGCTGCTTTGTATTTTTTCGAAATTTCATTGGAGAGTAATGTACCTGTTGATCGATCGGTGTTGCGAATGATGAACTTAGCATGTACAGGTTCGCATTCATCCAACGCTGGTCTTGCGGATTCAACCAATTTCCAATCAAGTACTTTTTCTAATTCAAAATCTTGTTCGATCTGTTTGTAGAGACCTACGTGCTCACGCACAGGCTCGAAGTGTAGAATCGGGGAGAGATCTAATTTCTTCACCTTCCAATGATCAATATCCTGACGAACACGCAATACATCTGCGCGACCTACCATTTCGTTGATGGTACGGAAACCTAATTCTGCCATTACCTCTCGCAGATCGTGTGCAAGGAAAGTAAAGAAGTTTACTACATGATCTGGATCACCGGTAAACAACTTGCGCAGTTCTGAATCTTGTGTTGCAATTCCAACAGGGCAAGTATTTAAATGACACTTGCGCATCATAATACATCCTTCAACAACAAGGGCAGCCGTTGCAACGCCCCATTCTTCAGCACCTAATAACGTTGCAATCGCAATGTCACGGCCTGTTCTAATCTGTCCATCAGTTTGCAGTGTAACACGACTCCTTAAATTATTTTTCACTAATGTTTGATGTGCTTCCGCAAGGCCAAGTTCCCAAGGTAATCCTGCATGGCGCAATGAACTTAATGGTGATGCTCCTGTTCCTCCATCTGCACCCGATATTAAAATCGCATCTGCTTTTGCTTTTGCAACACCTGCTGCCACGGTACCAACACCCGCCTGCGAAACCAACTTCACATTAATGCGCGCTGCGCGATTGGCATTCTTTAAATCAAAAATAAGTTGTGCTAAATCTTCAATTGAATAAATATCGTGATGGGGTGGTGGTGAAATCAATCCTACACCTGGAGTCGCGTGGCGTACACGTCCAATCCAATCGTCCACCTTATCGCCCGGTAATTGTCCGCCTTCACCAGGCTTGGCGCCTTGCGCCATTTTAATTTGTATCTCATCCGCATTTGCGAGATAATAACTTGTAACACCAAACCTTCCTGAAGCGACTTGCTTAATAGCAGAACGTTCCCAGTCACCATTTTCTTTTTTATCAAAACGCATTTCATCTTCTCCACCTTCACCACTGTTACTCTTGCCGCCAATGCGATTCATAGCAATGGCTAAGGTACTGTGTGCTTCGTGTGAGATCGACCCGAAGGACATAGCACCCGTTGCAAAGCGCTTGAAAATTTCTTCAACGGGTTCTACTTCTTCAATCGGAACAGAAATTCGCTTCTTGAATTCCAACAAGCCGCGAATGGTCAAAGACTCTTTTGTTTGATCATTGATGCGTTGGGCGTATTTTTTATAGAGACTTACATTATTTGATTTCGTGGAGTACTGAAGCAAGTGAATAATTTCGGGACTAAACATGTGCTTCTCACCTCTGCGCTTCCATTGATAGATGCCACCGACCTGAAGCTCTTTACTTTCTTTTTTGTGTGCAAGGTCATGACGCACCAACACTTCTTGCGCAAGATCATCAAAAGATAATCCTTCAATGCGACTGATTGTTCCGCGGAAGCATCGATCTACTACTTCGCTGCTTAAACCCAGTGCTTCAAAAATCTGCGAAGACTGATACGATTGCAAGGTACTAATACCCATCTTCGACATTACCTTTAACAACCCATTACCTATTGCTTTTTGATAATTGGCAAAGGCTTCATCATCGGTCATTGGTTTATGGAATGCGCCTTCTTGATTTAGAGAATGAATTGTTTCAAGTGCCATGTATGGATTAACGGCACTTGCACCATATCCAATAATGGTGGCGAAGTGATGCACTTCCCAAACATCTCCGGCCTCTACAAGTATTCCCGCTTGGGTGCGAATTCGCTTCTCCACTAAGTAATGATGGATTGCTCCGGTAGCAAGCATGGAAGGTATGGGTGCATACTCTTCACTTATTTTTTTATCAGAAATTACAATAATTTTCTTTCCAGCTCGCACTGCCTTCTCAGCCTCCTGGCAAATGCGGTTAACACTCTCTTCTAATCTTCCGGGCTTTCCGTCTGCTAAAAAGACAGAACGAATTACAGCGTATTCAAATCCGTATTCAGGTAAGTGTTTTAATTTTTCTACATCCGAAGTAAGCAATACCGGTTGCGATATGTGTATTTGGTTTGTGTGCTCTGGAGTTTCTTCGAGTACATTTAAACTCACACCAATACGCGTGAATAGCGACATCACTAATCGTTCGCGAATCGGATCGATCGGAGGATTACTTACCTGTGCAAAATGTTGTTTGAAATAATTTGAAATGTGTCTGCTTTCTTTTGACAGCACAGCAATAGGAGTGTCGTCACCCATCGATCCAAGAGCTTCGTATCCCTTCTCGGCCATAGGTGTTATCAACATCTTTACATCTTCCGATGAAAA
>JBBRFY010000127.1:0-13169 GCA_038241205.1 Cytophagales bacterium | reverse complement strand
TACTAAAAACGATAGCGTTTCATTTTACTCAAAAAGATCCATTTATTCACGCATGCCTTTGTATCTCAGGCATCGCATCCTGATTATTTAAAGTTTCGTAGAAGATTTTTCAATTCCGTAATTCTTTTCCTTTATCAATTTATTCATTGAGAGTATATCTGCTCAATAGATAATGCACGAGGAGAAATTTTTAGCATGCCTGCATGTTATTTCTAGATCGCAGACCCACATCAAATAAATTTTACATAATCACAAAATAGTATGAGCCGCTTATTCATAAAGATTGTAGAAAAACTAAAAAGAATGGATCGTATGATACGATTAAAAGCTACCGGTTCACCCCGCGAGTTAGCCGTGAAATTAAGCATTTCGCCCAGTACCCTTTACGAATACTTACTCATTCTAAAGCAAACTTTTGGGGCACCGGTTGAGTATTGCAACGCACGCAGATCATATCTATACAAAGAGAATGGAGTTTTGAATCTGGAATTTAAAAAAGTATAGATTCAATATCGCTCCGAAGTTTTAAGAGTATACAACTATAACATTGTAAAAAATGAAATATATGAAAACGTCATCCATGAAGGCATCATCATTAATAATAACCATGATCTCCCTGGTACTACTAACAAGTTGTTCCATTGTCAGGCAAGGAGAAGTAGGCGTTAAGCGAACCTTAGGAAAACTGAGTAACAATTCCATTCCATCTGGGGCAGTAGTTTTTAATCCGTTCGTCTCTCGAATTATTAAACTTCCGATCAGAACAGTAAACATTGAGATAACTTCAAATCTACCCTCAAAGGAAGGATTGAATGTTGGTTCCGTAATCTCAATCTTATACCGTATTGAAGGATCTAAAGCCCCGGCCATTATCGAGACCATTGGAATGAACTACGAAGAGGTGGTTATCACCAGTGTATTTCGTTCAACGGCAACAGATGTTTGCTCCAGGTTTTTCGCAAAAGATATGCACTCGGCTCAGCGTGCGGATATAGAGTTTGAAATAGCAAAACAGATGAATGCAATCTTAACACCACGCGGATTTGTAATCGAAGCAGTCTTATTGAAAACAATTCAGTTACCCGCAGGGTTGGCACGCGCTGTAGAGGAAAAACTGGAGGCTGAGCAGGATGCTCAGCGCATGGAATTTTTAGTGCAACGTGAAAAACTGGAAGCACAACGAAAGTTGGTAGAGGCGCAAGGTATCCGTGATGCCCAAAAGGTAATAACGGAAGGCTTGAATGATCAGATTATCAAATGGCAAAGCATTGAAGCTTTCAGAGAGCTGGCGAAATCGGCTAATTCCAAAATTATCATAACCGATGGTAATGCACCCTTTTTAATTGATGTTAAAAAAGACTAAACAAAATTCTCATGGAAAATTCTTTTGTTTTGACAAATCAAGAATCAAGTATGCTCAAATATTGTAAGCTTATTTTGGATAAGATGAGCTTCGATAGAAATCTTTTACGAAAAGAGTATCGTAAAAGCCTACGATGGTTAACGCATGAAGAATGTCTAAAATTAAAGGAATGGATGCGCGTAAGATTTAGCGGACGAGACTCACGCACTTCAGAATTTAGCCAGTTAAATAAATGGCACTGCTGAAATGGATCGTGTTAGAAGAAGATCCTAAGCCGGATAACTATATTGCCATTATGGTGACGGATGCCTCGCGTATATTAAAAATTCAACGTAGAGCCTGTACAATTTTTGACGAAGATTATGAGGCCATTGAACACGCCAAGGCTTTACGCGAACAATACAAAGTGAAAAGCATCCGGGTTTTTTATATCGATGGATGCTCTGAAACGATCCGATAAGATTCTGGAAGACGCTCCGGTGTTATCGGAGCATCCTTCTCTATCATTGATAAACAAGTTGGTTAGGTAGCGGGGTTAGGTAAAGCCTGGTCAAAAAAACCAGGCTATTTAAAACCCTTATTAATCGATGCACAGTTCAATAAATAAATAAATAACTAACTAAAGAGAAATCATGAGAAATATAATACTAATACTAACCTGCCTATTGGCATTTCAATTTGGTGCTAAAGCACAAATCGTAACAAAAAATTATACTACGATAGCAGATGCTTTAAATCATCCCGAAAAAGTTGAGACGTTAATGCTTACCAGCCAAGGTTTAAGTTCGTTTCCGTCAGAAATATTCCAATTCAAAAATCTTAAATACCTTGATCTTAGTAATAACGAAATCACTGAACTACCCCGTAACATTGGTGAGCTGACCAATCTTTTCTATCTTGAATTATCGGGAAATAAATTAACATCTCTGCCTGCTGAATTTTCGAGGCTTCAATTCCTGCACAACCTATACTTGCATTATGAGCTTCCTTCAAAGTTAGCAGATGACATTAAAATATTGTCTCAGTTGCCCATGCTTAAAGTGCTGGAAATTTCAAGTGAAGGCCTCCTACAACTTCCATCTACTATAGGATTACTGCAAAACCTCCAGTACCTAGAATTATCCAATAATCAAATTGAAGTATTACCCGAGGAATTTTCTAATTTAAAAAACTTGCAAATTCTCTATGTTAATAATGATGATAAGTTTGATCTTAAGAAAAACATTGATTTACTGAGCCAATTGCCAATGCTATCCGAACTTCATCTGGAAGGGGATCGCTTTAGTCATATTCCGGCTGAAATAAAAAAACTTCAATCTCTTGAATATCTCTATCTGAATAATAACAACCTGAAAGACCTTCCGGTAGAGATTAAGCAACTAAGCAAGCTTAAGTACATTGACATTTCTAACAATCGAATACCGCATATCTTACTTAATCAGTACAGAGAAGAACTTGGATCAACTATTAAAGTAATGTTTCATTAGAAGTCAGTCAAATAAATGGATAAACCTATTAAAAAATTAAGTTTTATTTTGGTTACCGTTTGCTTGCTAATAGCGTGTAGTGCAACTAATGACCGCGTAAATGAAAAATTTGACGTACTCAAATATAAAGCAGACCAACTTGATTCAATTATTAATGCGGAAGCTGCCAGGGTGCAACAGCTTGATACCATTATTTACAGGGAAATAAGGAAGGTGCAGCAGCTTGATTCGATTATTGCGCAGGAAAAAAGGAAATGGTTACCGAACTAAATACAAAAGACTAAAGGTTAAAAATAGTATAATATGACATTCAAAAATCCAACACTGAATGGGCAAATTTCCTTGATGATTGTAACCCTACTTACAATGTGTCTTCCTTTGCACACAGTGCGCGCTCAAGATTTAAGCAGAGCATATCTTGAGAACGCAAAAAACAAACTCCAATTAGAACGTGAAGTTCTTTTTATTGAAGCGTTGCATTTAACAATATCACAAGCAAGTGTTTTTCATTCTATTTACTTAGATTTTGATAAGGAGAAAAGAGAACTTGATGATTCGTTTATTAAATACTTTGCGAAATATGTTACAAATTATGATTCACTTGATCATAAAATCATGCATCAGTTTATACGTGAATCAAATCGGCATCAGCACAAGGAATTGAAAGTTAGAAGAAAATACTTTAAGAAATTGAGCAAGTCAATTTCTCCGCAATTAGCTTCTGAGTTTTATGAAGTAGATGATTTTACATCAACAGTTTTACGGCTTAATATTTTAATGAGTTTGCCTTTTACCGGTAACATTTTACACGAAACTAAAGTGGATTAGAAAAAATTGAAAAAAATATGGAGATAATTCATCTATTGGTTCTTACTGAACTTATTCTAGGGGCGGGTATAATTACCGTACGGTATACTTACCGATCACACATCGTAATATTAAAGGGTAACCTCAAATTTTATGAGTGAAAAAACGATCCTTTGGGTAGTCTTTAATCTATTTGTGCTATTGATGCTCGCCCTCGATCTAGGAGTATTCCATAAAAAATCGCATAAAGTTACGATTCGCGAAGCGTTGTTGTGGACTTCCATTTGGATAACTCTCGCCATGATTTTTAATCTATTCATCTACTTCTATTTCGACAAAGAGAAGGCATTGGAATTCTTTACAGGATACCTGATAGAAAAATCGTTAAGCGTAGATAACATTTTTATCATAATAATGATCTTTGCTTATTTCAAAGTGCCTTCTGCTTACCAGCATAAAGTTTTATTCTGGGGTATATTGGGGGCATTAGTCATGCGCGTTATTTTTATTGTTGCGGGTGTAGAACTTATCCATCGGTTTCATTGGCTCATTTACGTGTTTGGAATATTTTTGGTATTTACCGGAATCAAGATGCTTACAGATGGCGATTTGAAATTAGAGCCAGAAAAAAATCCGTTGATTAGGTTAGCACGAAAAATTTTTCCCGTAACAAAGAATTTTGAAAAAGATAGATTTTTTATTTTAAAAGATGGTAAATGGTGGGCCACTCCTTTGTTCTTAGTGGTAATACTCATTGAGACTACAGATCTAATCTTTGCAGTAGACTCTATCCCTGCAGTACTGGCCATCTCAGAGGATTCCTTTATTGTCTACACGTCAAATGTTTTTGCAATACTTGGACTTCGATCGCTGTATTTTGCATTGGCTGGTATTGAGAAAAATTTTCACTATTTAAAATATGGACTATCTGCCATACTTGTATTTGTCGGTATAAAAATGTGCATTACTGATTTAATAAAAATACCTGTGGAGATATCTCTAATTGTAATCGTATTTGTGTTAGCAATCGCCATGGTGAGTTCACGGCTTTTCCCTAAGAATGTAACGATTGATACAGAGTAATGATGGTAGGCTAACGGTTAAATTAATTTTTTATCTACAGTATCTTTTCAAACAGAATTCGTTTGCCACAGCACGTCTCGTTAAGAGCGATCTGGAGATTATAGGCCAAACCATTAAGTTTAATTGTGTCTGTTACCATTGTCTATTGTTTGATGTTCACCAATCTGTAAAGCGTAAATCACTAGCTTTGGAAGCATTTAAATTCTTTGGTGATTATCATGGATTTGTTCCCTTTATAGGTCCTATTCTTAGTCGGGAATTTATTCAGGTAAGGGAAATTGAAAGCGGAAACACAACCTTCGATAAGACTTATCATTTTTGGAGTTCCGGTATCATTGTAGGTTGGGACGTACGGCCTACGAAGGTAGATTGGTGGGGAGTTCGTACCAATATCCGTTACTTCCCTTTCTTACAAGTAGACATGCCAGCTAACCACCAGATTGATTTTCAGCAGATTGAAGTGAACTTCGCTTGGTAGGGACTTTTTCGAAACAGGAAAAGTAGTAGGCTCAAGAAACACTGCTTTTAAATAGCCTTCTTCTGTCCTTTATGTAAATGCAAAACGTATAAATTAAGATTTAAGCAATAATATTTATTTTCATAACATATTAGCATATCTTTCGTTTTAGATAGTAATACTATTTTAAATAGATGACAATACTTACTTTTAAGCTAAACGAGAATCTATTTCTGAAAGATCCTCAAAATACGGAATTGGGCCAAAACATCATTTCAAAAAGCGTTGAGATGATTGAGAGTTTGGGCTTTGAGCTTTTTACCTTCAAGAAACTTGCGGAGGAGATAGGCTCTACGGAAGCTTCTGTTTACCGCTATTTTGAGAATAAGCATCGCTTATTGATTTATCTCATTGATTGGTATTGGACATGGCTGGAGTACAGGCTTGATTTTGAAATTAATAATGTGATAGACCCTGAAGAAAGACTCCGTAAGTGTTTGAAATTGCTCACGCAAGATGTAAAAGCGAATACCCAAATAGCTTTTGTGAAAGAAGAAACGCTTCAGCACATTGTCATGACTGAATTTGAAAAAACCTACCTTACTAAACAGGTTGATTCAGACAACAAAGAAGGATTATTCCTTCCCTACAAGGCAGTTTGTAAAAAGATTGCTGCCATCGTTTTGCAAATAAATCCCAAGTATCCTTTTCCGCATTCCCTGGTCAGCACGGCTTTGCTGGCGCTCACACACCAAATCTACTATGCTCAGCATTTGCCGTCATTATCTGACATTAAATACGATGCAAAGAAGAATAATAAAAAATTGTACGAATTTCTTGAAGGGTTTCTCTTTAACACCATACGGAAGTAGATATGAATAACGATTACATTATACGCATTCTGCGAGAGGCTTCATTGAGTTTGAAACATAGCTTTGATGCGACAAGCCTACGGTTTGTTGAAATCAATAATCGCACATATGACGCAAGTGAATTTCCTGAATTTAAAAGGGATCTGCTGGAGGCTGGTAGCAAGATCCGAATGCTGTTCCTTGAATATTCGCTCGATAATGCAAGCCTAAGCGATTTCCTTAAAAAAGAAGAGAGCCCGGTGTTATTGTTTCAAAAAGAAGGAGAAGTGATCACTCCGGTTTTGATTACAAAAAATAAATCCAAAACACAACTTACTTCCATATCTGACAGTACTATCGCTCAGGAATCATTAAACACAAACGCTTCACTTACCTGGTTAGAGAATGAGCAAGGGCAGGTGATATTTTTTGTCGTGGTAGCCTACCAGAGCCTGGTCAGTGAGTATGGGTTTGATCAGTCTTCCAAAGGAGAAAGTATGAGTCCTGTAAGAAGGTTATTACGGCTCCTGTCTACCGAGCGTAAGGATATACTCTACATTTTATTTTATGCCGTTATTATTGGTTTAACCAGCCTGATCTTGCCATTGGGGATTCAGTCCACTGTTGAACTGATATCTGGAGGTGTGTTTTTTAGCTCGGTCTATGTTTTAATTGCTATAGTGATTGTGGGCATACTTGCTGCAGGGGGATTACAGATTATGCAGATCAGCTTAGTGGAATACTTGCAGCAAAGAATCTTTACCAAAGCCGCGTTGGAGTTCACCTTCAGAATTCCAAGAATAAAAATCGAATCGATTCTTAATAATTATGCACCTGAATTGGTGAATCGTTTTTTTGATATTATGACGATACAAAAGGGATTACCGAAACTACTTATTGACCTCTCCTCTGGTACCATTCAGATTTTGTTTGGGCTTCTTTTGCTTTCACTGTATCACCCATTCTTTGTTTTTTTTAGCTTGATACTGGTGGTAGCATTGGTATTGATATTTTATATCACAGGCCCTAAAGGTCTTCACTCCTCCATTCAGGAATCAAAGTACAAGTATAAAGTAGCCCAGTGGCTTGAAGAATTAGCGCGTGCATTAAATTCTTTCAAATTGGCTGGAACAACCGATCTTCCCCTTAAGAAGACTGACTATAACGTAAACAATTATCTCAAGTACAGAAAAATTCATTTCCAAACTCTCATTACTCAATTCTCTTACATTCTTCTTTTCAAGGCTGCGGTAACGGGTGGATTGCTCATTATGGGTACGATCCTGGTGATCAACCGGGAAATCACGCTAGGTCAGTTTGTGGCTTCTGAAGTAATCATCATTCTAATTCTGAATGCGGTTGAAAAAATCATCATGTACATGGATGTGGTTTATGATCTTCTCACTGCTGTTGATAAAGTAGCACAAGTAACAGACCTACCTTTAGAAAAAGTGGGCGGTATAGACTTTCCCAAGCAGTCTTGGCACTCAGGTTATGCCGTATCGATAAAAAACCTGCGCTATAAATACCCGGATGCCAAAGATTATATACTAAAAGGAATTAATCTGGAAATAAAAGCAGGAGAGCACCTTTGCATAGCTGGGGCCGGGGGAGCAGGAAAGACAACCTTAACGAATATCATAGCAGGAATGCATCCGGGTTTTGACGGTATTGTTACCATTAACAACTATTCCATCCGTGATCTTGATCTGTCGCATTTAAGAGACAAGATTGCCAAGAACATTTCACCAGAAGATATTTTTGATGGTACGATTTATGAAAATATTACCTTAGGTAAACCCATGGAAAGCGTTGAAGATGCTATTCAGGCTTTACAACGGGTTGGACTAAGCGATGAGATTAATCAACTCCCTGAAGGACTCAATACACCATTGCTTAGCGGAGGTAAAGGGCTGCCGTCTTCAATGATACAGAAATTAATCCTAGCCCGTTGCTTGGCAAAAAAACCAGCGCTCATCATTCTCAATGATTTCTTCAGTGGTTTAAAAAAAGCAACCAAATTAAACCTTGTTCAAGAGCTGATATCAACTCATAACCCCTGGACTTTATTATCTGTATCAAACGATCCCCTAATTATGGCAGCGTGTGATCGCGTGGTGGTATTAAATGAAGGAGTGATCGAGTCACAAGGCAGCTTTGATGAGCTCGTAAAGCAAGGACTCATCAATAACTACATTGATTAAGATAAAAGCTTCATACTATGCTTAAATTATCATCTCAAAATATTGATAAGATCATTCCGCAGGATAAACTGTATTCTTTGCGCGCGCTAAAAACGCCTCAGGCTGGAAAGATTCTCGCCAAGTGGCTACTCGCACTTGGAATAGTTTTTTTTATTTTCTTATTTCTTCCCTGGCAGCAAAATATTCGTGGAAATGGAAAAGTAACTGCGCTAAACCCCATGAACAGGGTTCAAACCATTGAAGCTGTTATTGCAGGTCAGATAAGGAAGTGGCATGTTAGCGAAGGGCAATTTGTTAAGAAGGGAGACACCATTGTTACCATTAGCGAGGTAAAGGAGAAGTACTTTGATCCAAAACTACTCTCGCGTATGAGAGAGCAGAT
This sequence comes from Cytophagales bacterium, assembly GCA_038241205.1. GTDB lineage: Bacteria > Bacteroidota > Bacteroidia > Cytophagales > Cyclobacteriaceae > Chryseolinea. Next base: position 4,535 of record JBBRFY010000127.1, on the reverse strand, counting down.
TGATGCAAAAGAAAGTAGTCTTATATCAAAAGACCAAAAGTCAAGGGCATTAAAACGACAGATCAAAGCGCTTAGAGAAGGGATGCAAAATAAAATCGATCAGACGCAAGTTAAACTACAAGCCGAAGGATTTCGATTTAAGAACGCTGAAAATCAATATCAGAGAAATAAAAAATTATATGAAGCAGGAAATATACCGCTTACGAAGTTTCAGGACATCGAGTATAAATTCCAAGGTGCACAAGCTGATTATACCAATGCCAAAATTGAACTCGACCGTGTAGAGGCAGAATACCTTGATAAAATCAGCAAAGCAGAATCCGATCTGAGTAACACCCTTGCTGAGATGTTTGATGGCCAAGGCGATTTAGCCAAGTACCGTAACGAATATTCCAATACAGAAATTCGTAGTAACCAATATCAAATTCTTGCCCCCCAAGATGGTACTGTAGTCAAAGCCATGAAAGCTGGGCTGGGTGAGACCATTAAAGAAGGAGATGCCGTTTGCACGGTTATGCCGGTTGCTACCGATATGGCCATTGAACTTTACGTAAAGGCGATGGATGTTCCGCTTTTAAGTAAAGGAAGAAAAGTAAGAATTCAGTTTGACGGCTGGCCTGCACTTCAGTTTTCAGGATGGCCAAGTGTATCGGTCGGAACGTTTGGAGGCACAGTGGAGGTAATCGATTATGTTAATTCGAAACCCGGAGAGTTCAGGGTATTGGCTATCCCAGATAAAAATGATCAGACATGGCCAAAGCAATTACGTAATGGCTCCGGGATAAAGGGCTGGGTAATGCTCGATAATGTGCCAGTATGGTATGAGCTATGGAGGCAACTTAATGGTTTTCCGCCAAGCTTGTATGAGGAGCCTTTAAATGAAGTGCTTGAGAAAAAAATGGACAAAGAATCTTCGTATTATAAAAATTGAGACGGTGAATTTATCTAGAATCAAAAAATGGCTACACGTTACCCTCATTGTACTGATGCTGATTTCTAACAGATCAGTAAAAGGCCAGTCTGACATGAAGTCAATTTTTATATTAAGCGATACAACCCAAGTCCTGAGCCTCGATGAGTTTTATAAGATAATACTTACCAATCATCCGGTAGTGAAGCAAGCTGAGTTGCTTAGCGAAATGGCGCAGCAAGATATTCGGCTTGCCCGCGGTAGTTTTGATCCTAAACTTGTTTCAAGCTTTGATCATAAAGAATTTAAGGACAAGACTTATTACAGTAAACTTGATGCATACCTCAGTTTTCCAACCTGGTTCCCGGTGAATCCAAAAATTGGCTATCAACAAAATACAGGCGAATTGCTTAATAGTGAAGATGGAATTCCAGGCGGAAAGCAATTATATGCAGGTGTATCTATTCCTGTGGGCAGGGGGCTATTTACTGATGAGCGAAGAACAGCTGTTAAACAAGCAGAGCTTTTTAAGGACATAGCAACGGCTGACCAAATCAAAATTATCAATAAGATTTTACTGGAAGCGGCTAAAGACTATTGGCAATGGTACTATGCGTACTACCAGTATAGGCTCTCTAATCAGGCAGTGACGATTGCCGAAGAAATATTTTCGCGCGTCAAAATAAATATGGAGCAAGGAGAAGCAGCAATGATTGACACGGTTCAGGCAAAAATAACCCTTCAATCTAGACGTGTAGAACGACAGGAGGCATTACTAGCTTTTCAAAACACAGGTATTACAATCTCTAATTACTTATGGGATGGGCAAGTTAATCCGGTACAGCTTGGCCTTACAGTTGCACCGGTTATGACGGCAACGGACCAAACTCTACTTCAAGATGAATTATTAGAAGAGTTGGTGATGAAGGCAAGAGAAAATCATCCTGAACTTGTAAAGCTTTCCGTTAAACTAGATCAATTAGAACTGGATAGATCGCTGGCGCGAGAATTTCTAAAACCACAACTGGATCTTAACTACTCTGTACTCAGCCAGCCTTCAGCTGCTCATCAGGTTGATCCGCTCAATGACTATAAAGTGGGGGTTGATCTGTCGTTTCCAATCTTTCTCAGAAAAGAACGCTCCAAACTTGCGCTTTCTAAATTGAAGATTGAGAACACACAGTTTCAACGCAGCCAGTCTGAACGTGAAATCATCAATGAGGTCAATTCAACATTCAATGAATTAAGAAATACAATTGTTATTATTAATCAACAGACAGAAGTAGTTGATCTTTACAGCCGGTTACTAAATTCTGAATTGCTCAATCTGGAAAATGGGGAAAGCGATTTGTTTAAAATCAATATTCAGCAGGAGAAACTTTTGCAATCCCAATCCAAGCTTCTAAAGCTTACTTCTGATCTACAAAAACAAAAAGCACTTCTTTACTGGTCGGCTGGAGTTAAAAACTTGAACAGTCAGACAAAGTAGTTATTAAGACGATTATCTGAGCAAGTAATTCAGAACAAGCTTGGCAGAAGTTAAGTAGAACGTAACAAAAAACTTGTACCATTATCACTCCTTATTTTCTAACGGTATCAATGTATTTTCTCGCTGTGGCAAAATCGTAAAAGATTTCGGCAACGTTGTCATTTCTAACACACCTTTATTGTAAATAGAATATAGCGTGCGCGAATCTTTTACAAAGGTTTTAAAAGCAGTAAACGATGCAGCATCTTTTATAAAGCTTACAGAATCGCGTTCAACTTTTGCAGCAGGAAGCATGTAATAATCTTTCTGAGCATCAACCGTTCGATAAATCCAATTCAAATAATACCCTGCACTGTCAATTGTTGTTGTCGCACTATCGGGCTTAAACTTTATTTTCTTCAACTCAATATACGCCATTGCACCACCATCGGTATATCGCTTTCGCTGACCCGATACAAAGTTGCCTAGCGAATACGCTACAAATTGATTTTTATCTTTGCGCCACTCCATAGGTTGTAGCACATGTGGATGCGCACCAATCACCAATTGTGCTCCATGGTTAAAACAAAAATCCGTTATATCTTTTTGACTTTTCAGCGGCAGGCTTTGATACTCCGCTCCCCAATGTGTAAAGACAATAATGACATCAGGTTTTAATTCTTTTGCTCGTTGTAAATCTTTTTTGATAAGGGTAGTATCCAAACGATTTACAATATTCGGTTTATACACGGGCAAGCCGTTGGTACTAAAGGTATAATTTAAGATCGCTAATTTAAATCCATTTCGTTCCACAATTAATGGATACTCATTCATGCGTGAAAGTGTATCTACAAAAGTACCTGCATGCGGAATCTTAAAACTGTCTAACATGGCGACCGTGCGCTCAAGTCCTTTTCGTCCACGATCAACACAATGATTATTTGCTGTAACCAACACATCAAACCCTGCATCTTTTAAAGCAAGCAATAATTCATCGGGTGAACTAAATTGTGGATAGCCCTTATATGGCGGTCCGGCTAAGGTAAGTTCCAGATTGGCAATAGTAAGATCGGCAGCTTCCAAATACGGTTTTGCAAATTGAAAGCAAGATGTGTAATCGTAGGTTTTGGTTGATGCTGTATAGGCTGAGGCAATCTGCGAATCGTGCCCCATAATATCGCCTCCGAAAAGTAAAGATAGACGAGTCGTGTCTTGAGCCGTGGCTGCGTATGAACCAATGATGAAAAAGAGTATTCTTATTTTTTTCATTGACTTTGTTTTAGTTGATTTATTTTAGTGGTTCGTCTTAAGTTGTCAGTTCTCGAGTGTAGATGCTATAAAGTTATTTGTATTATCGAATAACCAACATTAATCAACCCGTTATTCATTTTGACTTCATAATTCAACTCTCAATTTTTTTTCCTTCATAACGTTAGGATCAATCGCATCAATCATACTGCCACAATTACAAAACACTATTTGTCATTTACCTTTACTACATTATTCTCCACAATAAGATACACCCCATCACCGACTTTTGGTTTAATACGTGTTAGGCCGGTAAATATTCCAAACGCAGGAAGAATGCCTTGTTGCTTACCAAAATAAAAACAAGGCAAGGTAACAGATTGTCTCGCCTTGCCATACATGGTTGCACCTGGATGAACATGCCCGGCAAGATTATAAAATTGATCGTCTAAATTTTCTAATGGATGATGCGTAAAAATAAACGGAGGCAAGCAAAGCTCATCATATACCGTAATGCCTTTTCTTACATATTGATTCTTTCCTAGAATGTCATGATTGCCAATGACTAGCTCAAACGATACAGTTTGAAAATAATTGATCAATTCACCAAAAACTTCCCATTCAGAATTGTAGTGACTGTGAAACAAATCGCCCAAAAAAATAACGCGCTCAGGATTGGTAGCCTTGATTAAATCGATAATTAGTTCAAGGTTCTTTTCATTTGCTTTTGATGGAACCGCAATGCCCGACTTTCTGAAATGGTTTACCTTGCCTAAATGTAAATCGGCCATGAGCAAGGCACGTTCGCGTTTCCAATAGATTGCTTTTTGTGGAAGTAGATCCAAAAACTCTTCGCATAAATTGATAGTCATAACGAGGGGTCAATTAAACTAAATCTATTGAAGTGAT
>JBBRFY010000126.1:0-13235 GCA_038241205.1 Cytophagales bacterium | reverse complement strand
ATCTCCTTCCCAAAATTGGCTTGCCGGGAGAATCAAAATATTTTGAATTAAGGCACCGAATCGTTTCTGACTTTTTATTAGCCAGTGATTTCTTCGTAAATAAAATGGATGCGGGTCGTGAAATTAAGTATGTAGCATTATATGATCCCTACTTGCGTCCCTGCCAAAATCCATTTACAGGAGTTTACTATGAAGCGCGCGCTTGATCATTTTTTAACCACGGGGGTTAGGCTTATAGCAAAATAATGAAGGAAAATATTTTGTTAACATGGTTTTGTTTTAACCTCACGTCAAAGCCTAATCAATCGATAGCGGTGTGATTAACAAAAAAAATTAGAGCTCAATATTTTAATGCACTATACAAAAAGAAGTTTTAGTGGTAATTTGAGGCATTAAAGATCATTTTGATTAACAACGTGGGAGATATGAGAAGAAAAATAATCTGGTTTTTGGCTGTTGTTATTCTAGTTGGAGTTGGATACTTTGGTTATGTGCGATTTGTTTTGCCGCGATATATAGCACGCATTATCGTTAATGATGAATTGGCGCCAGGTTTTCTGCCCAATCGGTATGGAAAAATATTTGTTAAATCTAAAAAGCAAATTAATGTTGGAGCGGATAGTGTTTTGAGAATAATGCATCGTGAAAAAATTTCTTTGGCGCAACTTTTACACGCTATAGATGAGGTGAATGAGGATGAGGCGTATCAGTTTTTAGATGAATTAAATTCAACAGCGATCACCAGTAGTAATCAGGTTTTTGATATCGGAAAAAAATACTTTAAGCCTGATTTTGATGTTGAGTTGTTCAGGGAAGTTTTTCGTAAAAGATTTTCCGTTTCACAATTAAAAAGAGGATTATTGTTAGCCAATGAACATCGGGAAGAGGGAGACATGTCTCCAGAAATATTGCGTACTATTGCCAAGCAGATATTAATTGAGAAAGAAAGAAAAATTTTTGAAGAATTAAGTTATGTGAATAAGTGAATTCCAACGATTATCTACAACATGGTTGTCTTCACCAATGAGTAAACTTGGACGATTATTTAATTATTTCAAAGTCTATCTTAATAACAAGCCTTGATGGGTACAAAAAAAACAAAATGATGCCGAAGTCAATCATTGTCGATACAGATGTAAACTTGATCCAAGCAATACGAATAATTCATGCGTTGTCTGAATCATCGTTCAGTATTGATTTACCTTTAAAAGAACAGCAGAAATTATCAGTTCTTGCTAAAAAATTTAATATCTCATTCAGCAATGGAGTTGAGAAGGGTTTACGGTTTTCAGAAATTGTTAAAGTCGAACATTTCTCTAATAACCCCAATTCAGTTATAGGTAACATCCATAGACCCTTGATCTTTCCTCATCAGATAGTAGCATTTTGCAAATCAATTTGGAGTGAGAAGAGAATCAATCGATACACCTTCATGGGTCTGTTAACAGGTAGTAGAAAAAACTTGCTAGATCAATGGATAGGTAATAACATTAGCCAAGGCAAGATTAATCTTTATTCCAACAAGAGTCTCGTTAGTAAAATAAAGAAGAAAGTGTTTCAAGCGCTGAATATTGACAATACCTCTATTCAAAAAATTGGAGAATTAACCATTTGGTCATCTACTCGCGGTCGCCAATTTCCTTTAAAATCATGGGATGAAAATTACTATTCCATATTGGTTGATTCTGAATTTGTGCTTTGCCCAAGCGGTGATTTTGTTTGGACGTATCGCTTTTTTGAAGCGGTTCTTTGTGGTGCTATGCCAATTGTAGAGGAGCCATGTGAGTCGTATGCTGGTTTTAGATATAAGCTTATGGGTGAGGATGCGAAGCAATTTAAATGGAACCTCGAGGATGCGGAGTATAATTATTCTCTATGCGTTAAAAGAATCACAATTCCATTGCACGAATTGAATACAGACTTAGAGAGATTATCTGTGGAGTGATTTTCTTTTTGGGCTTTTAATCTTTTAATAAATCGGCTTGTTTTAAAATTTCCGGCAACAAAAACACCTGGCCTTTTTCACTTAGGTGCCCATGATCTATATAGTTTGAAAAATCTTTTGTAAAGAATTCGTAGTTAGAGGTATTGAAATCCATAACAATGGCTTTTCCTGATAAGGCGTTTTCCATAGTTTCCTTGTAGTGTGTCAAAGGTTCCCTATACTTGTCATAAAGCGGAAATGGTAGCGGATGGAAATAGGCTACTATTTGTATTTTTCTATCAAAACATTCATTAATTACTTCATTAAATTCAATCCAGGCAACTGAATCAATTGCGGTTTTAACAGCATCCTTGCGCTCGAGTTGTTGTTTAATTTTGTCGCGAACCGGCATCTGTTGCATAAACTTATTGTAATTATTATAGCCATAATCATTAAATTGATCTCCCGGAAATTTTGCCGGCATTAGATTGAGATTCCGAATTAATGCAAAAGCATATGCTTTATACAAGCTCACAGACCCGAGCGCACCATAAAAATATTGTTGGCTAATTGACTCTGTCTTCATTCCCTGATCGGCTGTTAAATATGGATGTAAGCACAGAATAATTAGTTTGGGAGTTGAATGCTCTAGCGCTTTTTCTAAAACTGCTTTTTGCTCTGTAATGTTGGCACCCATCATACTTAAATTATACATCTTGAATCCAGGTATTTCTTTTGGATTTATGTTCGCTGATAGTGATGGTCCTAAAATATAACTATCAAAATTTTCAGGGACGTAGCGATGCGCCAGTAAATATTTTGATCCTCTTTCATCATCGAATATAGATATCGATTTTCCTTTTGTAGAATGAAAGAGACCGTAAAGATCAATTTGAAAATTGATTACAATCAAAACAACAATTGTGGCTGTGCTAAACAGTAATGACCGAGCAAAAAACTTTTTAGCTTCCATATCAAAAATCAAAGTATAAAAAATCTTGGCTAGAAAAGGAATTTAAAAACACGCAGTTAATTACAATAAGCAGAATAACAAAAATTAGAAACTTCCGGTTGAGTTTAAATGATTGAGCCCACTCATTTGAATTTTTACCAAAAAGAAGCGCAATACCGATCAGCAAAATAGGTGTCGAATAGTAATTATTGAATAGACTAAAAGATGTTTGCTTTGGCGCTAACCCAACAATTGCAGTGAGGACACTGGTAGCTACAGACCACGTAGGGGCGCGGAAAAAGATCCACGTAACATTGATGAATAGAAATGTAATAGTGATTGCTACCCAGACAGGTATATAAATTTTTGTTTTGGCGAAAAGGCGATATAACACCTGAGCGAAACCGTGAAGAAATCCCCAAAAAATAAACGTCCAACCTGCGCCATGCCAAATCCCTCCTAATAGAAATGTAATCATTAGGTTTTTTGAAGTTGACGGCTCGCTTTTTCTGCTACCGCCAAGTGGAATGTAGATATAATCACGTAGAAAGCGACTAAGCGTAATGTGCCAACGCCTCCAAAAGTCTTGTACATTTTGCGCACGATACGGAGCGTTAAAATTTATTGGAATATGTATGTTGAATAACAATGCTAGTCCAATGGCCATATCAGAGTAGCCGCTAAAATCAAAGTATAGTTGCACAGAATACGAAAGTGATGTTACCCATGCCTGCACCGTGCTTAGCATATCGGAGTTTGCATAACCTTTATTGGCAATAACAGCGAAGGTATCTGCTATGCAGATTTTCTTAGCCAAACCCATATTGAAAATGAATAGACCTTTAGAAAGATTTGCATAGTCAATTTTAATGTTTTTACGATCCTCAAACTGCGGCATCAGTTCCGCATGATGCACAATTGGCCCAGCAATAAGTTGCGGGAAAAACGAAACAAACAAACAGTAATCAAAAAACTTATAATGGCCAGCTTTGCCTTGATAACTGTCTGCTAAAAAAGCAATTTGTTGAAATGTAAAAAAACTTATACCCAGTGGAAGTGCAATGCTCAATAAAGTAAAGCTGGAATCGAATAGAGCATTGGTATTAACTAGGAAAAAGTTAATATACTTGAAGTAGAATAAAACGGATACATTGGTAACAACTCCAACCACCAGAAGCCACTTCTTTTTTCGCTTGTCAATTAATGAACCGAAATAGAAGTTGAACAACATGGAACTGATAATGATAAAAACATTGGCAGGATTCCACCATCCATAGAAGAATATGGAAGAGAATAGAAGCCAATATCGGCCATATATTGACTCAGTTGTTTTTGTGATCAAAAAATAAACCAGCAAAACAACAGGTAGGAATATAAAAATGAACTCCGAAGAACTAAAGACCATAGAGTGACATTTCTAATAGCTGAAATTAATTACAATAAATTTGATCTCTAGTCTTACCTGATTTAATATCATCGAACTTAAGCCAATTTTATTAAAGTCATTGTAGTTTTACTCCGCAGTAAACAACCAGACTTCACTAAACGGTCTTTTCAACTTGTACTGATTTCTTACCTTCCTTGCCTCTTCGATGTCATACGAAGAGAAAATGTAAACGTAATACAGATTATTTTTAGGGTTGATTGCTACAGTAACATCAAGGTATCCTTTTAAATTTAGATCCTGTGAATAGCGCATTGCGTTCTGCATCACTTTAAAAGCACCGGCCACAACGTAATTTCCTTTCGCGATCGCAAAACTTCGTGGAGGCTTTGATTGGGATTTAATAGGTTTAATTTCGGTTGGCTTTATGTCATCGCTGTCCCGTCTATTCGTTGATGGTGTAGGGTTGATTGATGTCTCATTATTTTTTCTAAGAATTGGTGTTTCTTCTTCGGATTCCATAGGTAATTGCTCAGAAGGATCAGCATTATTTTGTTTCTCCTTTTTAGCTTGATCTCTTTCGTCTATTGGCTTTTCCAATTCAGTTGCATTCTCGGGCTTCGGAACGGGTTGTGTAATGGAAGTGACTACTGGAGGTGGCAAAGTCTGGTGTGGAGCTTTCTTGGCCAGAGGCGCTCTCTTCTTTCCAATTCTTAGCGATAGTTGTAGTTCATGAGAACTAGTTCCTGGAAGAGCATTATTAACCGGTGGCAATTCATAACTGTAGCCAAACTTGAATAAATCTTTAATGCTAAGACCAAAGAAAAAGCCCAAGCCGTTTGTCTGGTGGTAGGAGGCACCTAACCAAAGTTTTTCTTTGATATATACAATCGATGCTGCCTCCCAAGAATTTTGTTTGTCAGCTCGTTCTCTATATAAAAAATACGGTTCAATCGCAATTGAATTACCTACCGGAAATTTATAGCCAATGGAATAAAATCTATTATTTAAAGAGGAAACTTTCACCTCTCCCAACGATTGTGAACTGAATCGATTTCCATCGAATAATTGCGTAAAAGCGAACCCTAACCGAAATCCTTTATTGGTATAGACGGCTCCGAAATTTCCATCAACATAAAAGTTGTTTTGTGCTGCATTAATTATACGTGGATCATTGGGATCGTATTCACCCTCTTTTAGGTTAAGATTATTTGCACCAACTCCCCCTGATAGACCAAAGCGAAGTGTTTGGGTAGGAGTGAGCGGAAGAGCATACACAAACGTAGCCAATACAGAAGTATTCCGCAGCGCCACGACTTCATCAGTAACGATATTTAAACCCAACATTACTTTTTTCTTTGTTGGATACTGAAAGCTAACACCCATGGTAGTGGGAGCGTCTTTTATATTGAGCCATTGCTTACGATAGACAAGGTAAACTTCAGGCGATCCGTTGATTCCAGTAAACGCTGGATTGGACAGGTATGGATTAAAATAAAATTGTCTAAAGGGAGATGCACTTTGTCCGAATGAAACAGTGTAAAAAACTAGAAATAAAAAAGTAATACCTAAAAATCGTCTCATGCTTTCAATTTTTAACGAACAATCCGAACACCACCAGTGGTTTGTTGTCCGTCTCCACATTTTATAATAAAGTAATACGCTTCAGATTCTAATGGCACTCCACTGGCCGTACCGTCCCAACTGTTATCGTACGATGTCATTCCAAAAACCTTTTTACCAAAACGAGTATAAATATTCACCTCGCACCCATCAAATAAATCTACGTTTGGCCAAGTCCACTTATCGCTAATACCATCACCGTTTGGTGAAAACACTTTAGGGAAAATGGTAGATTGAAGTTCAAAAGCTATTATGGCTATTGTTATTTGAGATGTAGCCGTTGCGCCACTATTGTCTTTCACCGTTAATTCAAATACATATACACCTTCAATAAGCTCATTCACTATTGGATCTGGGATCGAATTGTCAGAAATAGCAGCTGTGCTTGGGCCGGATACTTGAGACCAGGAATACGATATTATCGTTCCATCTGTGTCCGTTCCAGTCCCGTTAAATTGAATAGAATTTTTCGGCTGAGCCAGTATCGCATTCTCGCCAGCATCTGCGGTTGGCAAGGCATTAGGGGTTAAACTCACCTCAACCCGAACCTGATCGTTGCCAATAGCCCCTCCATTGTCTGTAACAGTCAACTCAAAAATGTATATTCCTTCAATAAGATCGCTTACTAGAGGATCGGATGTCGCGTTGTCCGAAAAAGAAGAGGTGCTCGGGCCTAAGACCTGTGTCCATAAAAACGTGTTGATCGTTCCATCTGAATCTATTGCGGAACCTTGCAGTTGAATAGAACTATCCGGAATATGAACAATTGCATCATCTCCGGCCTTGGCTACAGGAGGTTTATTGATCGTAACATTTCGAACATCGATCTGAACCTCGTCTGAATTTGTTGCGCCATTATTGTCGGTAACGGTTAACCGAAAAACATACGCTCCGGAATTTACAAGACCACTGACTGTTAAAGTGGGTTGATCGGTGCCAGAAATTCCTGCTGCAGAGCCCGAAACCTGAGTCCATTCATACAACACTATTGTGCCATCACTATCAGTTCCTCCACCATTCAATTGAATGTTTGAATCAGGAGAAATAAGCTCTTTGGAATCACCTGCAAATGCTACGGGTGGTTTGTTAGTAGAAACGTCCAACGTCATCTCATCAACCGCAGTTGCGCCTCTATCATCAGTGGCAGAAACACGAAAGATGTACGTCCCTGGAATAAGGTTGGATACTAATGTTTTCAACGAATTTTCGCTCACTATTGTCGCGGTGTTAGGACCTGATACTTGAGTCCATACAGATAAAGAGACTGTCCCGTCACTATCGGTTGCCGTTGCTTCCAGTGACGCTGTTGTTGGTGGCGTAACGATTGATTGGTCTACTCCAGCGTATGCAACTGGAGGAATATTATTCGGTAACGGATTTACCGTAACCTTAACTTCATCAAATCCGATTAAGCCATCATCATCTGTAACAGTAAGTTTAAAAATGTATATGCCCGTTATTAGATTTTCAGCTTTTAAAACGGCAGATTCTAAGCCCGTTGTTGCGGGCGTGTTAGGACCCGAAGTTAGGCTCCAACTGTAGATAGAAATCGTGCCATCAGAATCTGTTCCCACTCCCGTAATTGTTGTTGTGTTAGTTGGAAGTGTAATCGAAATGTCATCGCCAGCATTGGAAGTTGGGGGAATATTCGGGGGGGTGGGGTTAACCCTAACATTTACTTCGTCAAATCCCTCAGCACCCAAATTATCGGTAACGGTTAATCTAAAGATGTATGTTCCTTCAGCGAGAGAAGAGGTTGACAATGTAGATGACATTTCTCCGGAAATTATAGCTGTGGTAGGGCCACTTATGGCAGTCCATTCTAATTTTGAAATTGTGCCGTCTGGATCGTTCCCCGATCCACTAAAAGCAACGGAAGTAGTAGGTATCGTAATAACTTTATTCAACCCTGCATCAGCCGTTGGTGGTTGATTGGCAGGCACAGGTTGAACAAGAATGTTTATCTCATCGAACCCGGTAGATCCTTTGTTATCTCGAACCGTCAGCCTGAAAACATAAAATCCAGTAGCTAACGCGCTAAGGGTTATGTTAGCTTGCGTTAAACTGGTTGTGGTAGCAGTGGAGGGGCCACTAACCTGCGACCACGTATATCCTACAATTGTTCCATCACTGTCCGTTCCCGACCCCATCAAACTAGTAGAGGTAGTTGGCAGCGTAATTACCTTATTGCCTCCCGCATTTGAAACTGGCGGCAGATTAAAAGGGATCGGTTTCACCGTCACGGCTATTTCGTCAAAAGTGGAGACGCCTTTATTATCGGTTACCACTAGGCGGAACACATAAATACCTTCCACGAGAGTCTCAGCCTGAGTGGTTGCGCTCATACCCGTGGAGAACACAGCGATAGAAGGACCATTAATTTGCAGCCACTTATATTGTTCAATTGTTCCGTCACTATCGGTTCCCTTTCCAGTAAGTGTAACCGAGTTTACGGGTAAAACAATTTCCTGATCTTGCCCAGCATCTGCAACGGGCGGGATATTCACTGGTTGTGGATTTACCTTTACTTTCACGTCTTTCTGACCAACGGCACCTTTATTGTCTTTAACTGAAAGACGAAACACATATGAGCCAGCAACAAGTCCACTATAGGTAATGGTGGGTTTATCAACAAGCGTTGAAGTTGGAGTATTTGGTCCGCTGACACGAGACCATTTGTAAGACGCAATTGTTCCATCCAAATCCGTTCCCGAACCGGTTAGGGAAACTGAGTTGATAGGTAATGTTATTTCTTGATCGGCACTAACATTTGCCACTGGCGGAATATTGGGTGGAGTTGGATTAACCACCACAGTAAGTTGATCCGAATCACTAACACCGTCATTATCGGTTACACGTAAACTAAAGGTGTAGATACCTTGCACAAGCCCTGATACTTTGGTCTTCAAGGAAAACGCATCCTCAAATGTCGCTGTATTTGGACCGCTTATTTGTTCCCATACGGAAGAGGTCACTGTTCCATCAGAGTCTGATCCACTCCCCGCTAAGGTTACCGAATTGATGGGAAGTGTTATGCCCTGGTCTGATCCAGCAAGCGAAACTGGAGCTATATTTTGAGCATCTACAAAAATCTTCGCCTCGTCAGTAGAGGTTTCGCCTTTGTTATCGGTAACAGTAAGTTTGAAAACGTAAATACCTTCAACCAAACTAGAAAGACTAAGTGACGGCTGATCGAGCGCGCCTGAAGTTCCTTGACCAGGGCCACCGACAAAACTCCACAAATAACTTTCAATCGTTCCGTCAGGATCAGAACCTGATCCATTTAAAGTAATAAAATTGGTGGGTAAAGTAAGAAACTTATCATCTCCAGCTTCCGCAACTGGAGGTTTGTTGGGCGGCTCTGGATTAACGGTTACACCGACTTGAGCTGTGGCTTTTGCTCCATCGTTATCTGTAACGGTAAGAGAGAAAGTATAAATTCCGCTTACCAAATTACCCATTGTAGCATTTGCAAGGGACGCACCATTAATGGTTGCTGCCGATGGTCCATTTACTTGTTCCCACTCAAAAGAAACAATTGTACCATCTGAATCAGAACCCTTCCCTGTAAGAGAAACTGAATTATTAGGGAGCGTAATACTTGTACTCGTTCCGGCATCTGCAGATGGAGGAATGTTAGCTGCCGGGAAAACGGTAATAACAATAATGTCAGATCCCTGACTTCCTTTATTATCGGTTACCGTAAACTCAAAGACATATACCCCTTCTGTAAGATTATTTATTTTAGTACTAGTTAACGCTGGAGTTACAATTGTGGATGCTGATGGACCACTTTGCTGAGTCCAACTGTAAATAGAAATAGTTCCGTCTGTATCGGTTCCAATTCCGGTTAATGTAACTGTGTTGACAGGTAGTGTAATATTTTCATCACTCCCAGCAAACGCAGTTGGGGGTTGGTTAGGCGGCACAGGAAAAACATTGAGAATTACTTGGTCAGAACCCTCTGCTCCAATATTGTCTGTCGCTGTAAGTGTAAAGACATAACTTCCTTCAATAAGATTATTCACTACCGTTACAGCGGATGCTGCAGTAACAATTGTAGCGGTATTGGGTCCACTCGTCTGTACCCAGGCATATTTAGTTATAGTACCGTCTGTATCAGTAGCTGACCCTGTCAGTGTTTTAGTGCTAATAGGAAGGGTTATACTAGCATCGGGTCCTGCGTCTGCTGTTGGAGGACTGTTTGGCGGCAGGGGGAAAACCGTGATAATAACTTGATCTACACCAGTGACACCTTTATTGTCAGTGACGGTGAGGGTAAAAACATAAACTCCTTCAGCAAGATTTGTAATATTCGTATTGGCTGTATTGGCTGTTGCGATTGTCGCGGTTGAAGGACCACTACTTTGGCTCCATGTGTACAACGCAATAGAGCCATCTGAATCAGTGCCTAATCCGGTTAGCGCAATGGACGTTATAGGAAGCGTAATGTTGTCGTCTAAACCCGCATTGGCTACTGGCGGATTGTTGGGGGGTAACGGCAAAACAACTACTATAACCTGATCTGACCCAGTTAACCCAGAATCATCCAGTACTGTAAGCGTAAAGGTATACGATCCGACAACAAGACCGGTGGCGACTAAATTTTGGCTGGCGCTGCCTGTAAGCACAGGAGTATTTGGTCCACTTGTTTGAGTCCAAGTATATGTTACAATTGTACCGTCAGTGTCTTTTCCTGAACCAGAAATTGAAACTGAATTATCAGGCTCTGTAATTTGTTTATCAAGACCCGCATCTGCGGTTGGAGGAATAGGGGTGGGCGCTGGAAGAACTTGAATCGTTACTAAATCAGAAGAGGATAACCCAGAATTATCCGTTGCACTGAGGCTAAAAACATAAGTACCCTTAATCAACCCTGTTACGTTAGTGGTTAATGCAGTGGGGGAAACAATTGATGCCGTATTCGGACCACTCGATTGAGTCCAGATTTTAGAAACTATCGTTCCGTCTGGATCTGTGGCCGTACCCGTTAACGAAGTTGTGCTAATTGGAAGAGTAATACTTTTGTCAGCTCCGGCATAAACTGTTGGAGGCTTGGGTGTGGCTACACCAAGTTTATGTGTCAAAAACCATTCATACATATTTGGATTATAGTAGGTATGGGTTGGCGAAAATGTCTTATCCCATGTGCTTCCACTGTGACCGCCCCCCGGTACAATCGTCCAGATTGGAGCGGGGTTGGCACCTACCGAGTTCATTCCATTTAGAGGAGCCTTGCCTTGAAACAATGTAAATGCGTTGTCTTTGTCTCCGTGAAACGCCCAAACGGGAATCTTATGCCCAGCAGTAACTTTTGCACCATTGTAATCTCCCGTTGTTGAGACAGGGGCGAAGGCTGCAATAATATTTGGGTTATTTTTTGGATCATATGTTGTGTCCCAACCTCCGCCCATGCTTAATCCCGTTAGGTATAACCTATTTGGATCGATTCTATAATTGGCAAGAGCATACTTCATGAAGGGGATAACGGCATTTGTCCAGCTCCAATAGTTTGTTGTTTGCTGCGGTGATAGCACTATAAAGCACTCCGTTTTTCCATTAATATCAAAGCACATTGTAGCACCATTTTTTATGAACTTAGGTGTACCATTAGCCGCAACTTTTGTAACTTGAGAGGGGCTTCCATCGCCTCTTTCTCCTGCACCATGAAGAAACACAATACAGGGGTATAATTCTGTTGAAGTAGAATACCCCGGGGGTAGGTATTCAAGGTATCCTAAACCACCAGGTACTTTTTTTGGAACTTGCTGTCCATAACCATAAACCAAAAATAAAAAACTAAAGACTGCAATTAAGGGGAGTCTTAGGAGCTTGAAAGAAATTTCACACTGCCTATTCATAATTTAGTGATTTAGGGTTTTTATCTACCTTCTCTAATGGGAAAAAGAGTGTCGCGTATTTAAAGAAGTAAGTATCGCACTTAGATATGCTTGACTGAACCGAGAAAATAACCAGTTTAACATCATGAAAAAATTCTGATGCTACCGAGATAGGAAAAAAAATGCTATTGCCTATTTCCATTTAAAGAATTAGAGTTTTTGATAAACATTTATATACCCTTCTGTAAGATGTTTTAACAGTTAATGACTTGGGCAGAGTTTGCATTAAAGGAGGATTAAAGGATTATAAAAATACTAAAATAAATCCTTTCAGCCGTCACAAGGTCACCGGCTCAACCCACATTACTGTTAATTCTTCGAGAAATTAAAGGTTACCAACCTTCAGGCATGTTCTTTTTGATCTCGATGTTGCTAAATTCTTGACCTTTCCTAGCGCCTACAACCTTTGCCCAATCCGCCATCTTGCTAATCCCATCGTCAAGAGTAATTGCTTCCCCAAGACCAAAAACTCGGTGTGCCTTGGCATGGTCTGAATACGCATGCATTACTTCCTTTCGTGCTTGTAAATATTTTACTATTGGTTCTACAGCCAATTTTTTACTCACTACTTCAACGAGCTCATTAATAGTATACGGTTTATCAGCACCAATATTAAAAACCTCATTCATTGCCGCGGGAGTATTTACGGAATTTGCAATAGGAATGGCGACATCATCGATATAACTAAAGGCTCTGGTTTGCAGTCCATCACCAAAGATCGTCATTGGTTTCTTCTGCATAATCTGATTCATAAAGATGCCGATCACATTTCGGTATTTGTCGGCGATATTCTGCCGTTCCCCGTAGACATTGTGCGGACGAAAAATTACGTAAGGCAGACCAAACATATGATGAGCCGACTTGAGATCAAGCTCCACCGCGTATTTAGATATTCCGTAGGGGTCCTCGGGCTGAGGTGTTAACTCCTCGGTCATTGGCGTTTGGTTTGCCCCATAAACTGCTATAGACGATGTGAATACAAAGCACTTTACGCCATGAAGGATAGATTGGTTAATCAAGTTGATTGAACCTACGAGATTTGTCTCATAGTTATAACGCCTAATGAAATGGCTTAATCCTTCCGCTGCATAAGCAGCCAAATGGTACACATAATCAAAGTTACCGTCCCTCCACAAGCCACTCATGAATGCCGGATCAGTTACAGACCCACAGCGAAAATCAACGTCTACAGGAACATTCTCTGTGAATCCACCCGACAGATCATCCACACCTACGACTTGAAAACCCAGACGTAGGCAATGATCTGCAACATGGGAACCAATGAAGCCGGCCACGCCGGTTACAAGCACACGAGTCATAATAACTATTTCTCCTTTATATTTTCAATCTGTACCAAACCCTGTCGAGCATAGTAGTTTCCCGGGTCAAGTTTTAGAGCATCCTCAAATAGACTTCTGGCACGGGCAGATTGGTTTTGGTCCAAATAAAAGT